>JANOAR010000157.1:0-22363 GCA_031411235.1 Verrucomicrobiota bacterium
TGGCCTCAGCCATGAAAAACAAGGGGCACTGGAAGCAGGCAAAACGGGCAAGGTCGAGATGCTGCAAGTGCATGTGCCAGCGGCTTTCCAAGAGATCGGCCAGGTCGCGGTGATGAAGGATAACAGCCTGGAACTGCGCAATGAATTGCCCGAGGGCTTGGAGGAAATTGATGCGCGCGAGCTGCGTGGCCAGCTCCAGCGCGGCGGCATTGTCCATGCTTATAAATACCGCGCTCTGCCCATCAAACTGAGCCTGGAGACGGCCAAGAACGCCTACTTCGCCGTGCCTCGCGCCGTCATCACGCACGCCGTGCTGACTACCGCCGTGGCCACTGATACCGCGCAGAGCACCGAGGCGGTTTATTGGGTACGCAACATCGACATGCAGTTCCTCGTGGTGCAGTTGCCCAAGGGCGCGAAGCTGGTGAGCGACATCTTTGTGGGCAAAGATCCGCAGCAGCCGATGCAGCGCGAGGGCAGCGCCGACCTGCTCGTGCGCCTGCCCAGCGGCAGCGGCGGAGCCAGCCAACAGAGTGCTTTCCCGGTGCGCTTCGTTTATGAAATGCCCAGCCTGAAGCCCGGCGAAACGATGGGCATGTGGGGCACGCTGAACATCGCGCCACCGACCTTGGCTGAGGTGAAAGTCTTCGAGACTCGACACGATCTGTATCTGCCTGGGACGCATCATTACACCCACTTCGCCGGGCCTCTGGAGCGCTCACTGACGGATCGTGGCTGGGGCATCGTGCGCCGCGTGATTGATCCGCTGATCCCTGCCTTTGGCCCGCAGATCGAGCGGGCATCGCAGACGACCTGGAGCAATCCACCCGCCGTGCCCAATGACATCCGCTCGCTGTACGACTTCCAAGTGCCCACCCAAGGCAAGCACGAAACGCTGCGCCGCCTCGGCCCGCCTGCGATCATCGACGTTAGCTTTAGATCGCGTGGCGTGAGTTATTTCTGGGAGGCGCTGGCATTCCTCGCCGTGCTCGCCGCAGGCCTATGGATGTATAGCCGAGAGCTGCGCGAGAAGGTGGCCTTCGTGGTGCTCACAGGCGCTGTGGCCATGCTGGCAACGGGTTTGCTCAGCCCCGTGAATGGCCTCATCGCCATCTCCGTGATGCTCGCGCTGATGGCCGTCGTGGGCCTGTGGCTCGTAGCGAGGTTGTGGGGCATGGGCGGTGATGTGAAAGCGTGGATCGCGAAGAAGCGAGGTGGTGGAGGTAGCTCCAGTGGCGGCAACACCCGCCCACCCAATCTCCCACGCGGCCCCGTGCTGCCCAACGCTACGCCCGCACCTCAGCAGCCCACAGCTCCCGAGCCCAGCGCTTCCGCTGGCACCACGACCACCAGCTCCGCCCCTGTGGAGGTGCTGGAGTTCCCCACCAGCAGCGACGACGCGCAGAAGTAAACTTCAGCCTACCCATCGCTATGAAGACCACCTTTCACGCCAGCGGGGAGCACACGCGAGACGGGTGTGCTCCCCGCCTCGTCGCTGCCCTGCTCCTTGCCTTCATCATCACTCCCGCACTCGCTGCCGACACGCGCACTCCCGACCGCCACGAACTCTGGGTGCCCAACAAACACTGGGCCGAAGTGCTGAAGCAGCACCCCAGCGCCGTCATGCTCACGCCCGAGCAGTATGAAGCGCTCGTCCGCGACGCGGGCAAAATCAAAGCGCCCGACACCACCGAAAAACAAGCCACTACGGCCGTCGTCGAGAGCATGAAATTCACCGCCGCGCCGCAGCCCGGCGATCCTCTGCTGCGCTTGCACGGCGACATCACCCTGCGCTGCCTCACCGATGACTGGACACACGCCACCGCCAGCCTGCCGTGGATCAATTTAGCCTCTGCCAGCGTCGATGGCAGCATCGTCATCGGCTTGAATGAAACGCCGGGATCGGATACCAAGCTCGTCGCAAAAGACGCAGCGCCGACGCAGCGAAAGCTCTTCGTCAAAGGCAAGGGCACGCATCACATCACTTGCGATATTTTGGTGCGCTTGCACATGACCAGCCTCGCCGGAGCCCAGCGGCTCAACTTCCAAACGGTCAACGCGCCCGCCGTTTTGGAGGTCACGCTGCCTGCAAATGCGAGCGTGTTTGATACGCAATGCAGCTACATCCGCGAGGACGGCGTGGTGAAGTTTTTACTGCACAGCAGTGGCAAGCCGGAAACGCGGGGGATTCATTGGAGCGCGTCGGATTTCGCGGGGCAAGATGCCCCTGGAACTCGGGACGGGCGAGACGCCCATCCTACGTTGGGCATCCGGCCTGACCAGCAAAGCTATGGCATCGCCGCCTGTGCCATCACCGATCACAGCATCGAGACGCAGTGGGATCTGTA
Organism: Verrucomicrobiota bacterium; assembly: GCA_031411235.1. Taxonomy (GTDB): domain Bacteria; phylum Verrucomicrobiota; class Verrucomicrobiia; order Verrucomicrobiales; family Verrucomicrobiaceae; genus JANOAR01. Next base: position 2,349 of record JANOAR010000157.1, read on the forward strand.
TATTGTCCGCGATCCCGCAGCGACCACGGGCGACACCTTCACTTTTGTCATCACACCGCCCGAGGCCATCGTGCTCAGCGTCGAAGGCGCAGGCATCGCGAAATGGGAGCAGCAGGGCGCGAAGCTCGCCGTGACCGTGCGCCCCGGCGAGCGCACCGTGCCCTTCCGCGCCGTTCTGCGCACCGTGCTCGATTTGCAAAGTAGCACAGGCATCCTGCCTGTGAATCCTGCTCCAGCCCCCGCCAACCCCATGGCCCTCGATCAGATGACCCTCGCCGAAGCCCAGGCCCAGCAAGGCATCCAGTCGCATCCTCTGCCCATGCTGAAATTCACCGGAGCCATCGCGCAGGACTACCAGGCCAGCATCACCAGCATCGCCGAGGGCTTGGCCTTGCTCGCCGTGCAAGGCCAAGCCGTTAGCCTCGGTACCCTCTTGCACTGGAACCCCGAGCGCGAGACACTCGCCCTACTGCTGCGCAAAGCCGAGCCCCGCGTCGTTGCAGACGTCGATGCCCACATCCACATCGGTCGCGACAATGTCGATATAGACCGCACCCTCGCCATCCAAACCGACAGCCCCGTCAACGAGCTGCGCGTCACCCTGCCCGAGGGCGAGGAATTCCAGAGCACCGCCAAAACCAACGGCCTCGATTTCGACTGGAAACGCGCCGAGCAAACCCTGACCTACACCTGGCCCAACAGCCTGCGCCCAGGGCAGCAGACCACGCTGAGCCTGAAGACGCGGAAGCGAACCATAACCGACACTGCTACCCCCAAGGCCCTACCATCAACAATCCCCCTCCACCTCGCCGCCCTCGCCATCCCCGACGCCAAGAAGCTCGCCGGCTACATCGCCCTCGACTACGACCCTGCGTGGCGCGTCACCATCGGCAGCGCCACCGGCCTGGAGGAGCGCGATGCTCGCGTGACACCGGTGAAAGGCAAGCTCGCCTGGTTTGCCCTGCGCAGCTACGCGCTCGACCTCACCCTGCAACGCCGCGAGCCCATCTTCGACACCCAGATCACCGCCTACGCCCTGCCCCGCGCCAAGACCATCGAGATCGAAGGCCAGCTTACCTTGGACATCAGCGAGGCTCCGCTGCGCAAGCTCAGCGTGCAGCTCGACAAAACCAGCGCCCCGCTCGTGCGCTTCACCAGCCCCCTCGTCGGCGAGCAGACCCTAGATGCTGCCACAGGCGTGTGGAGCCTCGTCCTGCGCCGCGAAATGTTAGGCCGCGTGCCCCTGCGTTTCCGCCTCAGCCTGCCCGCGCAAACGAATGATGTGGCAACCGCCACCGAGAACGGGACACGAAAAACGGAACACGAAACCACCACCAAACTCACCTCCCTGCTTCCGACTCTGCAAATCCCCGCCTCCCGCCGCAGCCAAGGCGTGTGGGTCATCGAAGCCAACACCGACACCGAGCTGACCTTCGAGCCCCACGCCATGCAGCCTCTTGATGTGCTGCGCGCCCCCGCCATCGACGACTACCAGCCGAGGCATCGCGTGGTGGCCGCGTTTGAGTATCTGCCACAGAGTGGCACAGGCATCCTGCCTGGGATTGCCCCGCCAAGCCCTCAAACTCCCGCCAACTCCGCTTCCTCACCAAAAACGGATAACGGGAAACGAGAAACGGAATCCCCTTCCCTCCGCCTCAACGCCTCGCGCCACGCCCCCAGCGAACTCGCCGCCCTCGTCGTCAGCCACATGGGGCTCATCAGTGTCCTTGGTGCAGATGGCAGCACCCGGCATCAGGCCAGCCTCGTTTTGCAGCACAGCGGCGAGCAATTCCTTAACGTGCAGCTTCCCGCCGACGCCCAGCTCCTTAGCATCATCGCCGACGCCCAGCCCGTGAAACCCGTGCGCGGCCCCAATGGCAGCATCTCCATCCCCCTGCCCCCCACCTCTGCCAACCGCCCCGATCTCCCCCTGCGCCTCCTCTACGAAACCCCAGCCCAGCCCTGGAATGCCAGTGGCACCCGTCCCCTGCAACCGCCCACCCTAGCCAGCGATGTGCCCATCCTCGCGACAGATTGGCAAGTGTATGCGCCGGATGGATATAGTTTTAAAAAGGTCGCCACGCAGTTGGAGCAGGAAGGGACGGGGTATGCCGAAAGACTGTACTTTGTCAATATGGCCGACTCGTCCAACTACACTTCATCAGGCATCAACGCCCCTGCGAAACCACGGAGGCTAGGCTTCTATAACATTGTGGATTGGAGGCAGCATAAGCTTGAGTTCCCATGGGCTGCCCATGTCAGAAATGGCTGGAGCAATAATGATATGGCTGGCGATTCGGTTTCTGCCATGCTCCCCAATTACATCCGCGAAGACCCTTATGAGATAGCCATCAAGCCAAGAAGGGAAGAAAAGGAGAAGGCCAAAAACCTCGAAGCCGTCTCGGCGCACCAGCGTTCCCGAATGCTGAACCAAGTCAGTGAAGCCTGGGAGAATAAGGTGCCAATTACCGGCTCAGTGTCGGCAAACGCAGGCCAAAATCTCAGCACCAAGATGAAACAGATCATCTTCCCCAAGGTGATTTTCAGCGGTGCCTCGGTTGACGAAGCCATCGAGTATCTGCGAGTCAAAAGCCGCGACCTCGACACCACCGAGCCCGATCCAACCAAGCGCGGAGTGAACATCATCCTCAAAGCAGGAGACACCCCCAGCAACGCCTCCATCACCCTCGACCTCAAAGACGTGCCCATGGAAGAAGCCCTTCGCTATGTCACCGAGTTGGCCGGAATGAAATACAAGGTTGAGTCGAATGCCATATTGGTCGTGCCCGTCGGCGAGTCCACAACGGAGCTGTACACCAAGGCTTATTCGGTGCCTTCTGATTTCCTGATCGTGGGCGCAGCATCAGAGGCAAGTGCTGGTGCTGCCCCAGCAGATTTCTTCGCCGCTGGAAGCACTGCAACTCCACAGCCCGCACCAAGGATGACCGCGAAAGATCTGCTCTTAACCCAGGGCATTCCTTTCCCAGAAGGGGCGTCAGCCGTGTTCAACCCCATCACCAACCAGCTCATCGTCAAGAGTTCGCAACCGAACCTCGACATGATCGAAACGCTGGTTCAATCCGTGAACAACCCACGCTGGCAAGAAGGCCCATTCGAGACCTCAGACCGTGCCCAAAAAGAAGGCCTCCTCTCCCTCGATCTCGACCTGCCTGTATCTGGCCAGCGCCTGCATTTCCACGGGGCGCAGGCACCGGGTTCGATGGCGTTGCGGTATGTGTCGTGGGAGCGGCAAATGACCTCGGCCTGTGTCATGCTCATGCTCGGGGCGCTGGGGTTTTTGCGATGGGGAAGACGATGGCCGTGGCTGTCTTCGGCTCTGGTCTTCCTACTGCTCGCGCTCGGTGTCAGCCTCGTCGCCGAGGACTGGCAGCCGCTGGCCAATGGGCTGCTGTTGGGCTGGTTCGCAGCGCTCGCCGGGTGGCTGGCGTGGCGCTTGGTGCGGGCCTTGGATGGCTGGTTTAACGGAAGGAGGGCCGGGGTATGAGACTATTTTTTCACACAGAGCCTACGCACAACAGGCACACTGCTGAGCATGGCGAGCAGGCCGTGGAACGCATTCCAAACCGCACGAGCGAAGCCCAGCGCACGGAGCGCGGCACTCCGATGCCGCAGTGCTCGGCACGGGTGCAGCGCAATGCTCAACAAACGGCCTTCGTTCGGAGGCAGCGTGCCGTGTTGTTGCAGCGAGCGGGTGCCGAGGTCAGCCCAGCCCATGCCCCCTCCAAGCGCTACGGCATCGGAGTGCCGCGCTCCTGGCGTTCGACTTCGCTCTCCACGCTCAGCCTGCTTTGCATCGCGCTGCTCCTCGCCACCTCGCTCTCGTTTGCCGAATCCAAAGCCCCAGCACCACCGCCCGACCCCGCTGCGCACACGGTGCTCGTGCCCTTCGATGAAACTCAGCCGCTCGCCTCGCAGAAGCCACAGCGCTACTACCTCAACCGCGCGGAGTTCGAGCGGCTGTGGGCCACGGCGAAGGAGAATCGCAAGCCCGCGATCCTCGACGACAAAGACGATGCGCACCCCGAGGCGGTGATCCAATCGGCGCTCTACCGCGCCACGCTGGAGGACGAGCGCGTGGTCATCGAGGCGAGCTACACGCTGCAAACCCGAGGGCGCTGGGCGAAGACTTCGCTGGCCCTCCAGCAGACGCACGACAAGACCGAGGCCGCGCTGCGCGAGATCACCGTGGATGGCAAGCCCGGAGCGCTGAGCGCGGGCGTGCTGGCGGTGGAAAGCCCCGGCACACACGCCGTCCACGCGATCTACGACATCCCGCGCCCAAAGCAGTGGACAAGCGTGGGCTTCACCCTGCCGCGGGCCCGCGCGGCGCTGCTGTCGCTGACGCTCGGCAGCACTGATGGCATGCCGTTTCTCAACGACAACAAACTCATCTCGATGCTCGACGACACGGGTGCTGTGCGCGTGGTGACGTGCGTGCTCGGCAGTGCCAGCGAGTTGAAGATCGAGCGCACGCCGCGCCGCCCGCAGATGACCACGCCGCCGCCCTCGGCCAGTGTGCAGACGACCCTGGCCATCGGCCCCGACCTGCGCACGCGGGCCGAGAGCCGCCTGCGCTTCAGCTTCCCTGGAGCCGCGCGACGCGAGCTGACCTTCAGCGTGGAGCCCGGCTGGGATGTGGTGGGCGTGAATGCCACGAAAGTAGAAGCGGCGCCCCCGCCGCTTTCCGGTGCTGGAGGTGCCCCCGCCTCCCCGAATCCTATCCACCCGACTTCCCCTGCCCCAGCCGTCACCCGCATCGGCATCGCCAAGCAGGGGGAACTGAGCGTCTTCACGGTCGGCTTCGCGCATGATGTGGTCGATGAAGCCACGCTCATCATCGGGCTCAGCCCCATGGCCACCACCCTGCCCAAAGCCACGCCCGCCGTGCTGCCCGGCGCGGCGAAGTACGAAACCATCGCGAGCCTCGCTGCTGCCGAGGGCGTGGAGATCGCCGCACAACCCCAGCCCGACCAGAGCCGCATCGCCGACATGGCCGTGGACTGGGCCGCGCTGGGCATGAAGACACCTGGCAGCGCACTGCACTATCGGCTGGCGAGTAGGGCAGGTATCCTGCCTGTCGCCAGTGGCGCGGGAGTCTCGCCCGCGAGTCTAGCCTTCACCGCCAAGCAAGCCTCCAGCCGCACCGAAGCGCGTGTGGACTACGTCTTCCAGCTCAGCGAGCAAAAGGCCGAAGTCTCCGCCGCGCTGGTGCTCACACGGCAGCGCGGCGAGTGGTCGCAGACGCGCGTCGGGGTGCCTGCGGGCATGGAAATTCAATCCGTGATGGGGCCGCAGGTGGTGGCTTGGCAGCAGGTGGGCAGCGAGGTGTTTTTGCATTTCGCGGGGTCAACACGATCTGCGGGAGCGTTGAATCCCCAGGGCCAAGATGCCCCTGGCACTCGGGACGGGCGGGACGCCCATCCTACTTCCAGCGAGGTGCGCTTCGTCATCTACCTCGCCAGCGCGGTCACGCAGGCGCAGCGCTCGTGGACACTCCAACCCTTCACCTTGCCCGATGTCGAGAAGGTTAAAGGCAGCGCTATTATCGCCGCGCACAAGGCGCTTGAAGCCAAGCTCGTTGGCTTCAAAACCGAGCACGATCTGCGCGAAGTTGAGCCGGGGCCGATGACGGCTGTCTTCACCATCGCCTCGCCGCTGGAGAAGCAGCGTGCCATCGAGTTTGAACGCGCCGCGTGGTCGGCCACCGTCGCGCTGGAACCGCTCGCCGTGCGCTTCTCCGCCGATGCGGTGCTGCTCGCGCAAGCCACCGATGCAGGCATCCTTTTGTCCCAACAACTCGCGGTGAATGTGGAGCAGGGAGCGCTGCGCCGCGTGCTGGTGCGACTGCCCAAAGCCCTGCCCGAGGCCAGCGTCACGGGCGAACAACTGCGCGAGATGCGCGCCAGCATCGTCGGCGAGTGGCGCGAGTATGAATGCAGCTTCCAAGCGCAGGGCGGCTTGCTCGGAGCCAGTGCGCTGACCTTCACCATGCAGCTCCCCATCAGCGATGCCGAGCTGTCGCTGCCTTTCGTGCAAGTCGAGGGCGCGGAGCGCTTGCGACGCTTCTTCGTGGTCGATAACGCCTCCAGCCGCGAGGCCAAAACGCTCGAAGCCAAAGGCGTCGAACTGACGCCCAAGGAGTCGCTGCCCTATGTGCCCGAGCAGCTCGCGCAGCCCAAGTTTTATCTCGCAAGCGGCTCGTTTTCCGTTGCCCGTTCTCCGTTGCCCGCCGGAACTCCAGCCAACCAAACCACCACCGATAACGGAAAACCGATAACGAAAAACGCCGCTCTACGCCTCGCCTTCACCCAGCTCCAAGCCACGGAAGGCAACGCCGCTGTCGTCACCCTCGCCGACATCACCACCGTGCTGCGCACCGACGGCGAACGCTGGGACACCGTGGTCTATTCGCTCTACAACCGCAGCCTGCAATTCCTCCCCGTCGTGCTGCCCGACAAGGCCGAACTCATCGCTGTGAGCGTCGGCGGCGAGCCCGTGCGGGCCGATGAAGACCGCACCGCCCGCGATGGCAGTGCTCGCCGCGTGCGCCTCATCCCGCTCATCCAGACGCGCCCCGGCCAGCGCAGCATGGAGGTGCGATTGGTCTATCGACTGCGCACCGACACCACCTTGCCAACGAGCGTCCGCCTTGATGATCCCGAACTCGTCGGCCTGTCCGCCGAGCGCACCGTGTGGACGGCCAGCCTGCCCAAGGGCTACACCATCGACGACACCCTGCGCAGCACCTACGGCAACATGGAGCCCATCGCCGAGGAGAGCCGCGAAGTGGAACTGTTGCAGGGCTTGATGAGCGACCTCGCCCGCATCAACCGCGTGCTCAGCCTCACTCGCAGCGCAGGCAACAGCTACGGCGACGAGGAAATGAAAGCCTTGTCCGAAGCAGAGACACTGAACAAACAGATCGAGGCGCAAACCAAGAGCGTGCAGGCCAAACAAAATAGCCGCAGCAGAATTTACAACGAAGTTGCTGATGAAACCCAAGCCAAGACACAAACCGAAGCGTTCAATTTCAAGCTCGGCAAAGATGTGCTCGACCTGAACAACGGCCTCCAGCAGCAGCAAATTGTGCTTACCGAGAACCGAATCGCTCAGCCCGTTTTCAGTACCAGGAAAACCAGCACGCTCACCAAAGTCGGCGACGGCAAGCTCCTCCTCGCCAACGGCAACACCTGGGCCGCTCAGGCTGGTGCCGTGCGAGTGGCTGGCTCCACGGTCAACAACACCGCGCCCGCCGATGCGCTCGGCTTGAACGACAACATCGGCGTAAACAACGGCTTCTTTACCAACTCACCGCTTACCATCAATGGCAGCATCTCAGGCAGTGGCGGTACGCTGATCAAATCTGGAGCAGGCACATTGACGCTCAGCGCAGCCAACACCTACACGGGCGGCACTACGATGAACGCAGGCACACTGACGGTCACTAGCGGAGGGGTCATCGGCACGGGGGCACTTGCGGCTAATGCTGGGAACACCGTGCAGTTTGGTGGCGTGGTTTCCAATACAAGCGGATCGCAATCGCAGGTGACGCTGAACAGCACCAACACCTACACGGGCGCGACGAACCTCAATTCCAACAACTTCAACAGCAACGCCCGTGGCAACGTCAACTTCAACAACGGCGGGCAGCTCAACACCCTCAGCAATACCACCGGCAGCGTCTCGCAGACCGCGCCGATGGATCTCAATGGAGGGGTTGTAACCGGAGGCTTTGCCAACAGCGAAAGTACGCTTGCTGCCCGTGGCCTGCGCTTCAACAGTACTGCTATTAAGCCCGACAGCATCGATGGCTTGATCAGCGCAGACGCTACCGTCTCCCTCGCCGGGCGAAGCGATGTGTCCAAGGTCATCGACAAGGATGCCAAGGACGCCCGCCAAAGCCTCGCCATGGGCGATGCGCCTGCCACACCGATGCCACAGGGCCTGGAGACTTCGCCGATGAAAAAGGTCGTTAGCACTTCAATGACTTCGAGCATTTCCTTGCCAGAGGCACCACCTGACATTCTGAATAAGCCAGCGTCAGCGGCTCAGCCTATGCCCGCGCCTGCCAGCGCCATGCCCCCCCAAGCCGGTGCTGCGTCCAGTTCACGCCCCGCCCTCGACAGCTTCGACAAGTCAGCGGAAATCAAAGAGACCACCCGCTACCTCACCACCCAGGCCGTCAACCAACTGCGCCCCACAGGCCGCCGCTCGCTCGCCATCAGCGTGCCCAGCAACGGCCCCACGTATCACTTCCGCAAGCTGAAGGATCACGCCGTCCTCGCCCTCGACATTGAGCGCCAGCCCGACCTCGGCAAGCGAACTCAGGCATGGGTCTTCTGGCTGGGCTTGGCCTTGGTGCTGGGAGGAGCAGCCGTGCGCGAGCGTTTGGCACGGCGGGTGTAATCACAGCGACAAAAAATCGCCCTCAGTCCCCCGCTATTTTCGCCATTGCCAAGGCCATGCCCGCATGGGAGCAATGGCGCTCGTTTCTCTGAAACCTCCTCAACAACCAAACACTCAAACGGACACACAAAACTATGGGACGCCCTGTTACCTTGTTCACTGGCCAGTGGGCTGATCTGCCCCTGGATACGATGCTGCAAAAAGCCAAAGGCTTCGGCTACGACGGTGTGGAACTCGCCTGCTGGGGCGACCACTTCGAGGTGGCAAAGGCCGACCAAGCCTACTGCGATGCCAAGCGTGCGAAGCTAAAGGCCGCTGGCCTGCAATGCCACGCGATCTCCACCCATCTCGTCGGCCAGGCGGTGTGCGACCTCATCGACCCGCGCCACGCGCAAATCCTGCCCGACTACATCTACGGCGACGGCGATCCCGAAGGCGTGCGCCAGCGTGCCGCAGCAGAGATCATCGCCACGGCCCACGCGGCCAAGCGCTTTGGCGTGAGTGTGGTGAATGGCTTCACCGGCAGCAGCATCTGGCACCTTGTTTATTCGTTCCCACCCAACCTCCCAGGGCAGATCGAAGCGGGTTACAAGGACTTCGCGAAGCGCTGGACGCCTATTTTTGACGAGTATCAAAAGCTCGGCATCCGCTTCGCGCTTGAGGTTCATCCGACTGAGATCGCCTTCGACATCGCCTCGGCTGAGCGTGCGCTCCAGGCCGTGGATTATCACCCGGCGTTTGGCTTCAACTACGACCCCTCACACTTCGGCTACCAGGGCGTCGATTATGTGAAGTTCATCTACAAGTTCGCGGATCGCATCTTCCACGTTCACATGAAGGATGTGGCCTGGAATCTCGCGGGCGATGCAGGCGTGTTCGGTGGTCACACCGACTTCCATAAGCCAAACCGCTTCTGGGATTTCAAGAGCGTGGGCCGTGGCCACATCAACTTCGAGAAGATTATCCGTGCGCTCAATGATGTGAACTACGCAGGCCCGCTGAGCATCGAGTGGGAAGACGGCGGCATGGATCGCGAACACGGCGCGGCAGAGAGCTGCGCCTTCACCAAGAAGCTGGATTTCCCCACGTCGAAGATCATCTTCGATGCGCAGTTTGCAGAGAACAGCAAGTAAGACCGGATAAAGCAAGGCACGCTGGCGACAGCGTGCCTTGCTCATTGGGTTACGGCCCATTTTTTCCTGAAATGAAGTATCTGACGGTTCTCCGCCATGCCAAATCCGACTGGGGCGATCCATCGCTCGCTGACCATGATCGTGTGCTCAATGAACGCGGTCTGCGTGCTGCCCCTGTGGTCGCTCGTTTTTTGATGCGCACCTACTTCGGCGGCAATGGCACTGCTGCGTTGATGCCTGCACCTGACCGAATCATCAGCAGCACGGCAGAAAGAGCTTGGACTACCGCTAAGCTCGCTGGCGAGCAGTTTAATTTACCGCCCGAGGGGATGCGCTTAGATTCTCGGCTCTACCTCGCGAGCCACGAAACAATCCTAAACGTGGTGCGCGAAATTGATGAAACCACCCAACATGCCGTGCTCTTTGGCCACAACCCTGGGGTGCATGATTTCGTCAATCAAATGTTGGCCCGGGCCAGTGTGCCGCGCGTGCCCACTTGCACCGCCGTCATCCTAGGCTTGCCCCACGAGTATTGGGGCTTGGCAGACTGGCATGAGGCGCAACTGGTCGGCTACATCACGCCCAAGGCTCTGGAGCGACGTTTTCCGCAAGAGTGTGCGGGTATCTCCAAGCAGAACGGCGACGACTAGAGCGAAGCTGTCTGGGGGAAAGACGAACGCAAGCTTGCTGCCAAGCCTGCGTCCACAGAAGTCATTCGCTAGTGCGATTGGGGCATCATACCGCCAAATTTTGAACTGCCTTCCCAGCTACGGGGGCGATTCCAAGGCAGAGCACTAACCCCAGAATCAGGGGGCACGGGCTTGGGTTTTTTCGGTTGGGTGGACTCACAGCTAGGAGCCGCGAGGAGCAGCAATAGAGCCAGGAGGCATTTGGGGAAAGCGGAGGAATTCATATGCGATTGCAGGTGTAAGAGCCAAATGATGGCGAACCGAATGCCTCTCTTACTGGTAGAGGTTTTCGAGGATCACACGATCACCAGGCGCGGGGGTCACTCCTACGGCGAGTGTGTCGGCAAGCACATTGGCAACGGTCTGCCCACCCTGAACGGAGAGAATGCTCAGCTTGCCAATCGTCTGTGTGCCACGGGTCACGATCAACTTTGTATCGGGTGTGATACCCTGTTTGACGCCAGCATCCAGAACAACAAAGCCCCAGTCAGAATTGACGGCGACAATGCGGGCGGTAAGGCTATTGCGCTCAAAGGCTTTTTTGCGGGCCTCTACTTTGGCGATCAAGTCGTCGCGGACTTTGCTTGCGTCTTCCACGTTCTTGCTTTCTGCCTCAGCTTCTTTTGCCTTCTGTTCGCTTTGGGTCTGAAGCTCTGCGGTTTCCTTTTTGATGGTGTTCAGGCTTTCGGTGAGGGACTCTGGCTTCATCCCTTTAGGTAACTGGGCAAGGGAAAGGTTGAGCTTTTCCAACTGGGCTTTTTTGTCGGCATACTCGTCGGCTGTGCGCTTCGCATCACCGTCCACTTGGGCGATTTTGAGGTTGGCTCCTTTAAGTTTTTCGCCTTCGATATCGACTTCTTTTTGAACCCCATTCACGGAAGTGATGGCTTGGGTCACCTTGTCCACAGCCTCGGTGAGCACGCCGAGTTCGGTCTTTATTTTGCGGTGAACGGCGGCTTTTTCTTCACGCGCATTGGCAAAGGCTTTGCCATTGAGCTGGGCAAAATAACAAGAGATGGCCATGATGATGGCGCTGAGAATAAAAAGGACTTTTGTCATAAAAATCGTTCGATGAGATAAGAAAGCGAGGCGTGAGAAAGACCGAGACTATTTGACCGGTGGCGCAAAGGGATCAGCGGTGGAAGGAGCGGCCTTCGTCCCTGCTGGCGGTGCTCCGGCGGCGGGTGCGGCTCCGGCAGCAGGCGGGGGTGTAGCAAAAGGATCAGCGGCAGGCGCCATTCCTGGAGCGGCGGCTGGAGCTGGAGTAGCAGGGGCGGCGCCAGGTGTCGCAAATGGATCGGCAGCGGCTGGGGCGGCGGCGGGTGCAGCAGCTGGGGCTGGCGCGGCTCCGCCCATGGCAAAGGGATCGGCGGCGGGTGCAGGAGCGGCACCTGGGGCCACAGCTGGTGCGCCAGCGCCAGGCGCGGGAGCAGCATTAGGATCCACAGGGGGCGGTGCTGCCTTTTCGCTGCTCTGCTTGGAAGAGGCTACCACGAGGTCACCGGATTGAATGGCATCCCCTACGGCAATGCTTCCTGGGACGATATCGGCGACGGAGATGGACTGCTCGACATTGCGCACTTTCAGTTTAGCCACGATGTCTTTGCCGCGCTTCACTTCGAGGTCGGCGTTGGCAAAGACGCCACCGTTGTTACCTTTGTTGAGAACGGCGAAGCCCCATTCGCCAAAGGATTGGGCGATGCGAGCGGAGAAATTCGGTTCGACGATGCCTTTGCGAGCACGAGCCTCAAGGTCACGGAGACGCTCGGTCGCGGCTTTAATACCTGTCATCTGCTCTTTGAGCTGAGCGACTTGCTGCTCTTTAAGCGCATAGTCGGCGTAGGCCTTATCTTTTTCTTTGGTCAGGTCGGCCACTTGAGCGACGAGGCGGTTAATGTCGCCTGCTTCTTCCACGAGCTTCTTCACGGCGGTGAGTTGTGTTCCGATTTGCTCCAGATTGGTTTTTTCGAGTGCTAGAGCCGCCTCTTTCTCTTGGACGGTGCTGGTGGCCTTTGCCAGATCGGCCTTGAGCTTGGTGAGGTCGGCCTTCAGATCGGCAAGCTGCTTCTCTTTATTACCGAGAGCTTCCTTGGCCTCCTCTTGGCGAGCGTGCGTTTTGGCGAGGTTTTCATCCGCACGCTTTTTGAGTTCCAATTCGATGCGGGTGTCGTTCTTGCTGATGTTGGCGTAGTACGCCGCAACAAGAAGACACACTGCTGAGAGACCTGAGAGTAATTTCCAAACCATATTCGTTTATCGGTGAGCGATTATTGGGGTGCCTGTTTTACAGAAGTGGGCGAGTTAAGACAACTCAATTTTTGAGTATCCACGATTCCCCTGGTTTTTCATGGGCGCGAATGGTTTCAACGAGGGCGTTAATTTCTGCCTGGATGGCCTTTTTGCAGCTTGTGCCTAGCAGGTAAAACGCTAGTCTCCGCCCGCTGTCAGGGGGCGTGGATTGAAAGCTTGCGAAACCCGCCAGGATCGGAAGGTAGCAACGGCAGCCTGCCTTTCTTTGTTGCGTTCCCCTGGCAGCTTTATTTCCCTCTCTACGACCAGACCGCCCCTATCCAAACAACTGGGTCAAAGGTTTGCCCTTGTCGGCAACGGTGAAGGGGCGCTTACTCGGCGAGTAGAGCACTTGATCCAGCGGCAGGCCCAGCGCGTAGCCAATTGTGGCATTGAGATCAGGTGGTGTAACGGGTTTATCCGCCACGGCAAAGCCTTGAGCATCGGTCGCACCAAAGACTTGGCCACCACGGATGCCGCCGCCCGCGAGCACGCAGGTGTAGGCCTTGGGATGGTGATCACGACCATCGTTGCCATTGATTTCCGGGGTGCGACCAAACTCGCTGGCGAGGACGACGAGGGTGTTTTCCAGCAATCCACGCGACGCCAAATCTTGCAGCAGCGTGCTCATTGCGGCGTCGAGTTCGTCACAGAGTTCGGGGACGCGGGTGAAGTTGGCGTTGTGGGTATCCCAGTTGCCAAAGGCGACTTCGACGAAGCGCACGCCATGCTCGACGAGGCGGCGAGCGAGCAGGCAGCCCTGGCCAAAAGTGTCCCGGCCATACTTGGCCCGCAGAGCGTCAGGCTCCTGCTCAAGGTCGAAGGCCGCCAGCTCCGTGCTCTTCATCATGCGCACGGCGTCATCGTACATGTCAGAGTAAGCGCGCACATTTTTCAGGTCGTAGGTCTGGGCGAATTTTTGGTCGAGTTGCTTGCTGATCGAGAGGCGATTGTTGAAGTTCTCCTCGCCCGAGAACAGGCTATTCATCTTGCTGTTTTGCAGCCCGCCCTCAGGGTCAGTGAGCATCAGCGGGGCGAAGCGCGACTCGAAGAACCCCGCGCCTGGGTGGCGACTATCATTACCCACCATGATGCTGCCGGGCAGTGAAGGATTGCCTTTATCCTGATACTTCTGCAACCACGCCCCCATGAAGGGATGGCGAATGCTGCTGCGCAACGTGTAGCTCGTGCGCATGTAGTACTGCCCCTGCTCATGCGCCCCCTGCGTCGAATTCATCGAGCGAATCAGCGCCAGTTTATCGGCTTGGCGGGCGAGCAGTGGGAGGTTCTCGCTCAAACGAAGGCCCGCCACCTTGGTATTGATCGTCTTGGTCGTGCCCATCACCTCATCGTTTTCAGGCTTGGGATCCCAGGTATCCAAGTGGCTCATCCCGCCTGTCATATAGAGGTAGATGACGTTGTGCGCCGTCGGCACCTGCTTCAGCGGCGAAGTATTTTCCCCAGGGATACCCAAGGCCTTGCTGCCTGCGAGTTGATCCAGCGCCGTGACCCCGAGCATGGACTTCGCAGTGCCCGTGATAAAGTCACGGCGGGTCTTGCAATCGAGGGTTTTCAGGTAGGTCTTCATGGTGAGGGAAATGGTAGCCTTGCTCGTGAGAGCGGGGTGATTATTCGGGCTATGCCGGATATTGGCGGGCGGGTAAAACGTGAGTTTGGGCATGACCTTGCAGTCAGAATAAAAGCCCGTTGACATATTAGACCATTCGGTCTAATTATCCGCCCGTCACCATGAATACCCACCCCACCAAAGAACGCATTCTTGAGGCAGCCGAAGGGCTGATGCTCGAGAAGAGCTTTCATTCGGTGGGGCTCAATGAAATCCTCGCGGCGGTGAAGATGCCGAAGGGGTCATTTTACCATCACTTCGAGTCGAAGGAGCAATTCGGCGTCGAGCTGCTGAAGCACTACGTGGCGGGTGCTACGGCCTACAAGGCCAAGCTCCTGCTTGCGTCCGAGTCAGAGCCTGATCCTCTTTTGCGACTGCTGACGTATTTCGAGGTCATTGTTGCCAAAGTCATGGCAAATGAAGGCAAGTGCCCCTGCCTCGTGGTCAAGTTGGCCTCCGAAGTCGCCGACTTCAGTGAGCCCATGCGCGAAGTGCTCGCGAAGGGCAATAACGACTGGGCCACCACTCTTGAAAAGGTGCTGCGAGAAGGCATGGACAAAGGCAAGATCGCCGAGGGCGTGAATCCTGCCGAGTTCGCCGTGACTATCCAAGATCTCTGGACGGGCGCGATGCAGCGCTCGGCGATTGCTCGCAGTGCAGCGCCTTTGCGAGCGGCCATCTGCTACATCCGCGCTCGGCTAAGCCCTTAATTTTTCCTTTTTCAGGCAACCAAACCGACTGGTCTATTCGTAAACTCCAAACCCAAACCCCCACAAACCTATGAACATCGCCCATCTCACCCCCGCTACCTTCGACGCAGCCATCGCTGATACCACCAAGCCCGTCCTCGTGGACTTCTGGGCCGAGTGGTGCGGCCCTTGTAAAATGCTCGCCCCTGTCCTCGACCAAATCGCGGCTGAAATGGCTGACAGCGCTACCATCACCAAGGTCAACCAAGAAGCCTATCCTGAGTTGGCCGCTCGCTTTGGCATCACCGCACTGCCCACACTCATCATCTTCAAAAACGGCCAGCCCGTGACCACTATCAGCGGAGTAAAGAGCAAAGCCTTCATCCAAGCGGCACTGGCTGCTTAAATCTCTCGATTCACCACTCTCCAATTTCCATTCTTCAATCCTCAATCTCAAATCACCATGACAGAGCTCACCCAACGCCCTCCTCGCAGCACTCGCACCCGCCTCGGCGGCTATGTTTTACTGCCTCGTATGCTCGACAAATGCCGCGCCGAACTCCTCGGAAAAAACGGCGAGTATCACTACAACTGCCCGCTGGATCAGCGCTTCCTGAGCTTCACAGGCATCGACGCCGAAGCCTTTAAAGCCGAGGTTGCTAAGGGTCTCGGCGATGGTGAAATACTCGCCTGGGTCGAAGCCAATGCACCGATCAAACACAGCGACCACGAGATCGCCCAATGGAGTGCCTTTCGCGAAGCCGCAGCGCCCAGCGACAACGAAAGCCGCGAGTACGTCAGCGCCCAAATCGCCAAGGCTGGCGGTGCCGCACGTGAAGACCTTGGCACTTGGTTCGAGTGGCTCGACTTCGATGATTACGTCAGCTACGGCGGCAAAGCCTGAGCCTCTTCCATTCATCACTCATCACGCATCATTTCTTCCCCATGTCCATCCTTCATACCCCCATTACCCTCGGCAGCCTCGCCCTGCCCAATCGCATTCTCATGGCCCCACTCACGCGCTGCCGCGCTGATGCCGACCATGTGCCCACCGACTTGATGGTCGAATATTATGCCCAGCGTGCTAGCGCCGGCCTCATCATCGCGGAAGCCACGATGACCATCGAAGGCCACTCCGCCTTCGGTGCTCGCGAGCCTGGCATTTACTCCGAGGCTCAAGTGGTCGCTTGGAAAAAAGTCACCGATGCCGTCCATGCCAAGGGCGGGCGCATCGTCCTGCAACTCTGGCACGGAGGCCGCGCTTGCCATTCGCTGCTGAACAACGGTGCCCAACCCGTGGCCCCCAGCCCGCTGCCCATCACCAACGACGAGACGCATACACCGCAAGGCAAGAAGCCCTATGAAACCCCACGCGAACTGCGCGATGACGAGCTGCCGGGCATCGTCGCTGGCTTCCACAAGGCTGCTGAGAACGCCAAAGCGGCGGGCTTCGACGGCGTGGAAATACATGGTGCGAATGGCTACCTGCTTGATGAATTCCTGCGCGATGGTGCCAACAAGCGCAGCGGCCCCTACGGCGGCTCCATTGCGAATCGTGCGCGTCTGCTGCTCGAAGTCGTCGATGCTGCCATTGATGTCTGGGGCGCTGACCGCGTGGGCGTGCGCATCTCGCCGTTGAACAGTTACAACGACATGCGCGACAGCGATCCCGTCGCGCTGACGAGCTACGTCTCCGCACAGCTCAGCCAGCGCGGCATTGCTTACCTGCATCTCATGCGTGCCGATTTCTTCGGCGTGCAAAAGGGCGATGTGGTCAGCGCGGCGCGTGCGGCCTTCACAGGTGCCCTCATCAGCAACATGGGCTACACCCCAGCCGAGGCCAGCGAGGCGATCACCGCTGGCACGCTCGCCGCTATTGCCTTCGGCCATCACTACGTGAGCAACCCCGATCTGGTGGAGCGTGTGAAAGCCGGGCAACCGCTCGTCGAGCCCGATGCTAGCACCTTCTACACCAACGATGCGAAGGGCTACACGGACTACCCCACACTAGCCGCAGCCTGATGCCATGCCACCGCTCGACACCATACGCGATCTCTACCGCGCCATGCGCGAGAGCGATGACGCCGCCGTCTATGCCCTCTGCGCCGACGACATCGTCTGGCAGCAGAGCGCAGGTTTCCCCGGTGGCTCCACTTGGCATGGCCCTGCGTCCGTGATTGAAAACGTCTTCCGCGCTAATGCCAAGCGCTGGACTGACTTTGCCTTCACGGTTGAGGAAATGTTCAGCGCGGATGCTCGCGTCGTCGTGCTAGGCCACTACTCCGGCACCGCCCCTACTACGGGCAAGCCGATGCGCACCGCCGTCGCCCACGTCTATGACCTGCGCGACGATGGCAAGATTAGCCGCTTCCGCATGTTCGCCGATACCCAGCCCATGTGGCAGGCGCTCTCATAGTGTCGCCGCATTTGCCGCCTCACCACGCATGGCTTTCAGGGCTTCGCTGGCAGCGGCGGCGAGAGCTGGGCTTTCGGTGTTGCTGGCCACTTTCATGAGGCCTCTGGTGGCGATGGGATTGCGGATGCTGGCGACGGTGCGTAGGACTTTGTGGCCTTGGCCAGCTTGCACGGAGGCTTGCCAATGCAGGGCGGCTAGGGCTTCGACGGTCTCGGGCTGGGCGATGCGGGCGATGGTGTCGCTGATCTCATTGAGGATGGTGTTGCCGCGTCCGTAGTTGTTGAGCAGCGCGGGCAGGAGGGCTTGCAGGGTGTCGGGGCTGGAGATGGCGCGGAGGTTTTTTGCCAATGCGGCGCGCACTGACCACTCTTTAATGTGGTCGATGCCGTCGAGGAGGAGTTGAGTGGACTCGGCGCTGTCGTGCTCGGCGATGGCTTGGGCGATGGGTTCGAGCTGCTCCAAGGTGTGGGCTTGGGCCCAGGCTAGGCGAAGCTGAGCGAGCGTTTTAGTTGGGGCGTCGAGGGTGGTGCTGAGGACTGGCTCGATGCTGTTGTCGGCAGAAGCAGCGGGTGCAGCTTGAAGCGATGGCATTGTCACTGGACGTACGCTGGCATTGGCTTGGCTGCTGGGCGCTGGAGTTGCAGGCGCGAGCGCGGTGGGTTCACCGAGCTGGGTGCCGAGGAAGGCAGCGAGGGCGAGACTGCTGCCGAAGGTGAGGCTGGCTTTGCAGGTGGTATTCATGGCGGACGATGTTGATTGGAGGAAGTATGAAGCGCAGGGCTTCTTGCGAAACCCTGCGCGGTGGAGGTTTAAACGATTACTGGATCACCAGTGAGTAAGCGCCGAGGTCGCTCGATGAATAGCCTTCGACCGAGATGTAGTAGGTGCCTGCGGGCAGCGACTGGGTCATCGAGAAGTTGTAGTTGCTGCCGCTGATGTCGTCGGCTTCGTCGAGGACGTTGCCGCTGGCGTCGTAGAGGGTGGCGTAGGCATCGAGCGTGCCGGTGCTGCGCAGGGTGACGCTGCGGGCCGCACTGAGGGTGAACTTGAAGAAGTCGATGTCGGTGCCGGTGCTGATGTTACCTGCCTTGGTGCTGGGCACGGCAACGCTGGTGGCGGTGGCGATGGTGTTGCCATGGTCGTCGCCGCTGGTGCCGCCTTGGCCTGCGCCGGTGAGGGTGACGCTGAAGGGGTTCTCATCGGGGTCGTTGCTGTTGATGGTCAACCCGGCTTGTTGGGCACCAGCGGCGGTGGCTTTGTAGGAGACGATGAAGCTGGTGGTCTTGGCGGCGGCGATGCTCTTGGCGGGTTGGGTGACGACGGTGAAGCCGCTGCCGACGACGCTGACGCTGTTGATAGCGAGGGCAGCTTTGCCGGTGTTGGCGAGGGTGATGGTCTTGTTCAGCGCGGTGCCATTCACAGGGCGGGTGCCGTAGTCGATGCTGCCGTCCATAGCGATGACTGTCGTGCCCACGCGGACGTCGATGTCGCCCGTGAGTGCGGCATTGCCGCTGAAGATAGTGCTAAGTCCGTAGCCGCCTGTGGTGGTCGTGGTCTTGCCCGTCACTTTCACAAATACGGTGGTAGCTGCGGTGGCGGTGTAGGTGAGGCGGAAGTTGGGTACACCGTTGCCGCTGTCGTCGGTGCTGACGGCGGTGCCTGCGCTGTTGAGTAGCGTGCCGACGACGTCGGTGCTGCCGCTCGAATTGATGGTCAGCGTGCCTGCGGCGGTGAGCATGACTTTGAAAACATCGGCATCACCGCCGACTTCGAGGTTGCCTGTGGCGCTGGAGTTGACGGCCAGGGTGGTAGCGTTGGTCGTGGTGTTGGAATGGTCGTCCGTGGGGGTGACGACACCGCCGATGTAACCGACGATCCAGGGCTTCACGGCGATGGTGTTGCCGTAGATGCCGTATTCACCGGGCCGTGCGCAGCCGTTGCCATAACTGACGGTGCCGCTGTGTAGCCAGGCTCCGCTGGCGTTCTTCACCATGAGTGGGCCGCCGCTATCGCCCTGACAGGTATCGATGCCTCCAGAGACTCGGCCTGCGGCGAGGTGCGTGGCTCCGAGGCCTGCGCCGCTACCGCCCGCGAGGCTGAGGGCGACGATGGGTAGATCGACTTGAAGTAATATTGATGAGCTTGAGCCGCCTTCCGAAGTGGCACCCCAGCCGATGGAGCGGGCGGTGATGCCGGGCGCGACTTGCGCGACGGCTTCGATGAGCGGCAAGGGAGTGCGCTCGGTGACAGCACGAGAGAGCTTCAACAAGCAGAAGTCATAGACGAGGGCGCCTTGGGCGTTCTCGCCAAAGTTGGGGTGCATGATGACTTGGGTGACGCCGACGCGGATGCCTTCGGCGGCGTTGGCGAGATTGCGCCCGCCGATCCATACTTCGACGGTGGAGGCGGGGGTGCCTTCCATGCAATGCCCTGCGGTGAGCACCCACTGCGGAGCGATGAGCGCAGAGCCACAGAACTGCCCGTTGGCAGGTGTCGCGCCCTTTTCAACGAGGGCGGTCATGAAGGGGTAAGCGCCCGCCGTGGTGGTGGTGCCACCGACGATGCGGGTTTGTTGCGCGGTAGCGATGGCGACCGATCCGAGGAGGATGAGGGCACAGAGTTTCGTTTTCATGGTTTGCAGTATGGATGGTTTGGGATGGTTCACGCCGCAGTGTCAGAATGGCAGTTTAGCGCGTTCAACAGTCTTTTCGGGAGCGGGTAACTCGGCGTGACAGAGATGACGAA
>JANOAR010000158.1:0-56697 GCA_031411235.1 Verrucomicrobiota bacterium
CCCAACAACCCCACGGGTGCCGTGGCGACGCGCGAGCAGCTCGAAGCCTGGGTTGCCTATGCGTTGAAAAATGACACCATCCTGCTCTACGACGCCGCCTACGAAGCCTTCATTCGCGATCCGAAACTGCCGCGCTCGATCTATGAGATCCCTGGTGCCCGTGACTGCGCCATCGAGTTCCGCAGCTTCTCCAAAAATGGCGGCTTCACAGGCGTTCGTTGTGCCTTCATCGTTATCCCCAAGGGCCTCATGGGCAAGACCAGCACAGGCGAAAAACAAGCCATTCACCCGCTCTGGAGTCGTCGCCACAGCACCAAGTTCAACGGTGCCAGCTACATCGTGCAAAAAGGAGCCGAGGCGCTGTACAGCGACGAAGGCAAGAGCCAGGTGAAGGCTCTCATCGAGCACTACATGGGCAACGCCGCGCTGCTCGTGCAGGCTTGCCGCGACGCTGGCCTCGCCGTCTATGGCGGTGAAAATGCCCCCTATGTCTGGGTGCATTGCCCCGCTGGGATCACCAGTTGGCAGATGTTCGACAAGATGCTCAACGAGCTGCAAGTCGTCATCACCCCAGGCGCGGGCTTCGGCAGCGCAGGCGAGGGTTACTTCCGTATCAGCGCCTTCAACAGCCGCGCCAATGTGGAGGAAGTCTGCAAGCGCCTTGCCGTACTGAAAGCGTGATGCCAGCGGTTTGCTTTTACCTCCTCAACCCACAGCGACCAACACCATGAAACTCACCTCCAATCTCGGCTCCATCCTACTCGCGGCCTATCTCATCCTCATCGGCCTCCAAGGCACCTTTGGCGTCAACCTGGGGCAACTCAACGTCGTCATACCTATCTTGGCGCTGGGGGCTGGCGTCTGCATGTTGCTGGGCAAATAAAGAGGGGGCGCACGGCTTCAGCATTGCCAAGCTCCTGCGGATTCGTTTCAATCGCGGCGATGAAAACACGCCGCGATCTCTTGAAACTCAGTGCCGCCACGCTTGCCTCGGTGTGTACGAGCCATGCTGCCGACTCCGCGCCAAAGCCCACCGTGGCCTCGCGCATCATTGACACGCATACCCATTTTTATGATCCCACACGGCCCGAGGGTGTGCCTTGGCCGGGCAAAGGCACGACGCTGGATCGCCCCGTGTATCCCAAAGATTGGCTGGCAGTCGCCTCGCCCATGGGGGTGCGTGAGACGGTGGTCGTAGAGGCCAGCAAGTGGCTCGAAGATAATGCGTGGATCCTGAATCTCGCGGCCAAGGAACGTAGCATCATTGGCTTCGTCGGGCACATCGAGCCCGACGATGCGGACTTCGCCAAGCACCTTAGCCGCTTTGCCACAAACCCTCTGTTTCGTGGCATTCGCGTGAGTGGCCCAGCCTTCAACGACAATCAGGCCAAGCCAGAATTTCTCACCGCGATGAAGCTGCTCGCGGGCCAAGGTTTGCAACTCGATGTGAATGGCGTGAGGGATCTGGGCAACGTCGCCAAGCTAGCCAGTGCGGTGCCCGAGCTGCGCATCGTCATCGACCACGTCGGTGGTGCGGGGGATCCTCGCCAACTCACCGATCTGTGGCGGCAAGGCATGGCCGCGAGTGGCAAGATGGGCAATGTCTTCTGCAAGGTCTCCGCTCTCGCCGAGCAGTCCCAAAGCGAAAATGGCAAGGCCGGCACCGATGCTGGTTTTTACGCGCCCATCCTCGACCACGTCTGGCAGTGCTTTGGCGAAGACCGCGTCATCTACGGCAGCAACTGGCCTGTGAGCGAGAAGGGGAGTGACTACGCAGGCTGCTTCAAAATCGTCGCCGACTACTTCTCAGCAAAGGGTCGAGAGGCGTGTGAAAAATACTTCTGGAAGAACGCGACGGTGGCCTATCGCTGCGGCGCGTGAGCCGCTAGGACTTAGGAATGGGGGCCGTGGGTTTGGCTTCAGGCGCAGGAAAAATCTTCTCGCTCTTGGATTCACCGTGCTCATAGATTTGCTCTTTCCACTGGTGCCCCTCCTTCGTCCAGTAGCGGTTGAGACCGTGGCGCTTGCCGTTTTCAAAATGCGTTTCGGTACTCTGTTGGCCATTCTCCCACCACTCTTTGATCACCCCGTGGAAGCGGCCATTGCGCATCGGATACTCGACTCTGAGGCTGCCATCCTTGTACTTATCGCGAGCGATGCCCGTGAACAGTTTGTCGTCGAGGTAGAAGAGTTCGCCCTTCCATTTCAGCTCTTTGTAGGTGGCCTCTTTGGGCTTGTTTTCACAACCTGGAGAGAGCGCCAGGATGGAGACGGTGAGTGCAGCAAAGGCTTTGGACATGGCGAAGCGTCGGGTCATGGGTTGGGATGATGGACAGAGTTTCGGCGCTGAAATTGGGGGCGGCAAGGAGGAAGGCAAGGTTCCGCCTCTGTCTCCTCTGCTACGCTGCACTGCATGGGCGCTTTGCGCAAAACACCGCCCTCGTGATGACCTGCGGCCTTGACTCGCAAAAACGCCCGCCCAAGTTCGCCCCCATGTCTTTCCGTTCCCTCACTGCTTATCTCGCCTTGGCCGCCACACTGAGCCTCTGTTCTTGCCAGTATCACTTCCGCAGGTTTGCGGGTGCTAGCCCCGCGCCTGGTACGGTCATCACTTGGCCGGGCAAGTCCTACAGCTATGTGCGTGGCTTTTGTTATGACTACCTCGCCGACGACGCGCGTTCCTTTTTCATCAATGGCAAGATGCATAAGGGCGTGCTCGATCCCAAGGGCGTGAAGCTCGATGCCGACCAGGTGCAGCGGCTCGTGAAAGGCATCACCGTGTCGCAGCCCAAAGGCCCGCGCACGCCATGCTATGCGCCGCATCACGCCTTTGTTTTCTATGATGCCCAGGGCAACGTCGTGGCGTGGTTCGAGATGTGCTTCGGCTGCAACCAGCAGCGTGCCTACCCTGCGGGCACGCCTGAGTACGTGGATCGCCAAGCGCTCTATCAGATCGCCAGTGAGCTGGGGCTACCGCTCGGCAAGGGCAACAAATTCTACACCGATGTGTGTAGCAAGGGCGTGATTCCCTGATGCCGTAGCGATGCAGGGATTGCTACTCCGCCACGCGCAATTCCTTGTTGTAGTACACCTTCACAAAGCTCATCCCTTTGCCCTTGTCGAAGCCGCGCTCCAGCACGGGATCGGGCATGGAGGTGAACGCGGGCTTCACATGGATTTCGACGCCAGTGTCGAGCTTTAGTATCGTGCCGATGCGCTTCTTGGCCTTGTTGACATCTTTTTTTGAAATCTCAAAAGAGGTCTCCAGGGACTGCCCTTGCTCTTCCTCAACACGCGACCGGTGTTCCGCAAAGCGTGCGGCAGCTTCAGGGGTTTTGAGCACTTCTTTCTCGAACTCTTCGAGGTTGAACTCCTCGCGATCATCGAAGTATTCCAGCGCATCCTTGGCGGCGGTGCAGGTCGCCCAGGGCGGCGTATCTTCATCATCCTCGGCCTTGTCCTGCTCGATGAATGAGACGGCCATGTCGGCGTAGGATTTGGTGAGGAAGGCCGCATCGGTGACGGCTTGCACGCCGAGGAACTCGCGCACCCAGAAGCGCGATTCTCCACCGCTGCGGTCAAAGGTCAGCACGTAGTAGCCCTTGTGTTCGTTGTGGTTGAGGATGAGGCAGCCTTTGTCGATCTTCTCAGGGTTGATGCCTTGTTCGGTGGAGAGTTGCAGGTCACCGTCGCGGGCCGAGATGCTGAGGAAGGGCACCATCGTCTCGGATTTGAGGATGCAGAGTCCCTGAGTTTTCTCATCGTTGACCTCGATGCCCTGGATCAAGGCGATGCATAGATCGCCTGCTTTAATATTGGGGTGGTTGGACTTGGAATAGAGCAGGCGGGCGATGTCGCAGCCCTTCTCCAGCAGACCATCGGGCAAATTAAAAATGGCCTTCGCATACGAGTTCATCTCGTGCTTTTCGAGCGACGAGTGGTGGTAGAAGCGGTGGCCGAGGAGGTTCTTGAAGGGCTTCAACAATAGCGCGGTCAAGGCGACTTGATCCGCTTCATCGACACGGAAAACCTCCTTCGATGTGGTGAGAGGTTCTTCACGTTGCGGGTTGCCGATCTTGGCCAGGACGATGCCCTCGGCGGTTGCGTAGTTGAAGCGAATTTTGACAGACATGGGGGCGCGGAAGCTAGGGAGGAAATGCCCTTTGCAAACTCTGCAATGAACACCGCGATTGAAACATGGGAGCGGTCGTCGCTCGCTGCTATGGCTTCTCCGTCAACGACACTTTACCCGTGGTCATGGGGATGGGCGTGGTGGCAGCAGAGAGCTTCATGGGCACAACGAAGTAGCCAGTGCCGAGGAGTTGATTGGGGATGACGACGCCGGAGAAGCTGAGCGAGCGGGTTTGCACGAAGCTGGTTTCTCGTAGCACGGCAGTACCGGTGAAGGCTCCGGTGCTGGGGGTGACTTTAAAGGTGACGGCGACGAGGTTGGGCAACGGGAAGGTGATGGCGTGGGCGGTGGTGATGCGGAAAGCTTTGTCCAAGTCGGTGAGTATGTTGGACGTGGCGATGTCGCCGAGTGTGAAGGTGAGCTGGGCGTTGGCATCGACGGGCCCGAGGACGGCGGGAATGCGGATACCCCAGAGGATGGTGCCAGCGAGGGACGCTTTGTATTCGCAGCCGGTGACGGTAAGGGTGTCACCATTGCCCACGCCGAAGTCGAAGGTGCCGGGGTGAACTTTGGCCGCAGCAGCCGCGCTGGCAGTGAGGGCGACGGTTTTGCGCCAAGTGACGGTGCCAGCGATGGTGTTAGGTGCGGTGTCAGTGAGGGCGAGGGTGCCGTGCATGGAGCCCGTGTCGGTGTAGAGCATCTGGTGCAGGGGGATGCTGCCGTCTTCGCCGATGGTGCTGGCGCGAGTATAGGCAACGGTGTTGTCGGCGGGCTTGATGGCGATGGTGGCGACGCCGAGGTCGGTGATGACGACGCTGCCGTGGCTGTGGCCTTCAGGTTTGGTGGTGAGGCTAGCTGGTGGGGTGAAGAGTACGTTGTGCCTACCGATGATGGTGCCAGCGAGGGCTTTGTTGGTGGCGGAGTAGGGGTTGCGCCAAGCGGTGATGGCGACAGGGACGACTGGGGCGTCGGCATCGAGCGTGGAGGTGATGAACTGACCTGTGCTGGTGTCGATAGTAAAGTCTAGCGTGTAGTAGGTAGCGGGTTTGGTGAGGCGGCTGACTTGGATGCTGGCCGTGGGGTTGCCCATGGTGGTGGCGATGAGTCGGCCTGTGAATGGCTTTTTCGCCCCGGCAACCGTTACGGAACCCGAGAGGCTACCCGTGTTTTGGACGGTCATGTTAATGCTGCCCCCGTGGTTGTTGTTCATATCGAGGTCGCGGGCGATGAGGCCGTTGAAGATGCCATAGGCTCGCGGGGGCAAGGCTGCGACGGTGAGCAAGAGGGTGGTAGAGGCGGTGCCAGCAGCGTTGGTGACCTTGATGATGATGGGCTTGTTGGTCACGGGAGCGGTGGGTATGCCTGTGATGGTGCCTGTGACCTTGTTATAGACGAGTCCAGCGGGTAGGCCCGTGATGCTGACGGACTTCACTTCGTTGGTGATGCTGAAAGGGATGTTCACCGAACTGCTGCTGACGATGAGGTCGGGGGGGAAGGCCGTCGTGTTGATAACGGGGGCGTAGCGGACGATGACGGCGGTGTTGCCCATGCTCTGCATGAGGCCGCTCATGGTGACTTCGCAGCGGTAGGTGTCTGCATCGGCAGCGCCAAAGGTTTTGATGGTCAAGGTCTTGCTCTGCGCCCCTGCGATGCGCAGAGGCGCGACGCTATCATTCACGAGGGCGACGCTGCCTTTAAACCATTGGTAGTTGAGGGGGATACCCGTGGGGGCGGCGGCACTGGCGGTGAGGGAGAGCGTCGAGTTTTCGTTGAAAGTGGCGTTGGCAGGCGAGAGGGCATAGACGGCGAGGGACACGGTGTTGCTGGTCTCGCTACCTGTTACATTGGATGCCACGACGTTGTACTTGGCTGCGTGCGGGAGGGCCAGAGCGGTGAAGTTGAGTGTGGTGGAGGTCTGCCCAGCAAGGTTGGTATTGGTGGTGGCCGAGGTGGCCTTGCGCCATTGGTAATTGATCTCCCCGGCACCCGATGCTGCAACAGCAAGTGGGCTTGACGCTCCCGTCAGAGCCCAGGTGGCAACGGGTTGGCTGGTGATGGAAACGGGTGTGGTAGAGACGCCATGAAGTGTGACGGTTGCCGTGTGGTAGGTGCCAACATCGAGTCTAGATTTATCACGAATCACCAAACGCCAGATGCCCACGCTGCCCTCGCCCCAATGGCGTACGGAGCTGAAGACCCAGTTAAAGTAGCCGCGGTTGTTAGGGTCGAGTTCGATGTCGTTATCGTCATACTCTTCGCCACCGTCGAGTGTGGAATAATAGGCTAGCGTGCTGATGGTGCCGGAGGGTGAGATGAGCTGAATTTCGAGATTACCGCGATACTCATGGTGGGCATTCAGTTTGACCTCGACGTGCTCCACACGAGTGGGTATCTCGGCGCTAAAGTCGAAGCTCTTGGTGATACCCGTGACATTGCCGTCGGGTATAGAAGTGTCGCCCGTGACGGTGACTACTAGGGGGGCATCCAGTGCCGCTAGGTTTGTCCAGCCTGTCGCCATTGCTACGGCGGCAGCGGCATCGACCATGCCACCGCCGTACTTGGGATTGTGCTTGATGGGGGCAATACCATTTCTGCCGCCACTGCGGCTGATCCACTCGGCATCCGTGGGGGCGACCTTGCGGCTGGAGCGCAGCAGGATTTCCTTCACATCGCGCCAGCCGAGGTTGGGATTGGCTTTGAGGATGAGAGCGATGACGCCCGAAACTACAGGAGTGGCAGCGGAGGTGCCGTTGAAATCGTTGGTGTAGTCCTTCTGGCTCAGGGCGACGTTATTCTGTGTTGGGTTGTAGCCTGCGAGACCCATGAGATCTGTGGTGTAAACACCGTCCGCTGGAGCCGAAGCAACGAGGTTGGTTCCATACTCGCTGTAATAGGCTGGTACCCCGGAACGAGTGAGGGCACCGATGGCGAAGACTTCAATGCTGTTGGCATAGGCGTCCTTGTTGCTCTGATCCTGGTTATCTCGGCCATTGCCACCAGCCCAAGTATAAATGGTGCCCAGACCCGAGCGACCATTGGCGACACCGTTCACGAAAGCGGCCTTGGCCACGGGATCTATGATGCCAAGAATCCAGGGCACATCGTAGGGGCCCCAACTGTTGTTCTTGATCTGAACGACATTGCTAAAATGCCCAAAGGCAGTGGCCTCTTCCGACGCAGTGGATGGGCCAGCCGTGAGGCGAATGCCCACCAGCGTCGCCTCGGGAGCCACGCCAGAGACGCCGATGCCGTTGTTGCTACGAGCAGCGGCGAGGCCAGCCACGGCAGTGCCGTGATTGTCGCCATCCTCGGCTTCGTTTACAAAAGGAGTGCTGATGTTATCCAAAATCGCATTGGGCGATGGATCCGTATCGCCATCATTGATGTCGAGGTGCCGCGTTGGCAGAGTTGTGTCCACATTCGGGCTGAGGTCGGGATGAGCGATCTGCAAGCCGTCGTCGATGATGCCCACCACCACGCCCGTGCCTTTATTGCTAGCCCACAAGGCTTCCACATTGACGTGGTTGAGCCCTGATTGTTTCAGGTGCCACTGCTTTGGATAATACAGGTCATTGGGCGCGGCGCGGCGCTGCATTTGCATCGCGAGCTGTGGCTGGGCTGATGGCACGCCGAGGGCGATCAGATCGGCAGCAGAAACGATAGCGGCTCCAGGAAAACGATTGTCCCGAGCGAGGACAAAGCCAGGGGCCGCTGTGAGTGGCGCAGCCTGTTGCATACCTGCCTGCGTGGCGGTGGCCACGGCGTGGGCGATGTCAGCAGGCTGCATGAGCACTTCGTCGGAGAGCACGCGGCGGTTCTGCTCGGTGCGCGTTTTAGTGCCCGGCGGGTAGAAGACGAGCTGCGGCATCTTACCATTTTTGGCACCAATGGCCTCTGCCTCGCGCAACACGCCAGCGGCATCGGCCTGCAAAGGGATGGCGTGCATTTTCCGCGAGGGTGTCTGTGGATCACGGACATAGAGTTCGTCCTTGGCCAGTTCCAGAGGGCGCACTTGGCGGCGATCCAGCAGGGCAAAGGGCTTGCCCAGAAGTCGAATCAGTCGCTCGCGCGGCGGCAGCGTCTGCCAGTCGGCAATGTCATCCCACGGGCGACCCGTTTTCCCACCCAGCACATCGGGCCGAGCGGTGGCGGCTTGGTTTAGGGCGAGCGCCGCACCTTTCCGTGGCGTGCGACGAATGACGGACGCTGTCTGTGCAGTAGAGGCGCTGGGTGCAGGTGTCGCCTCGGGCTGCTGCGGCGCGAGTGGCAGCGCTGTGGTAGCGGTGTCTTGGGCGCTGTTTTTGAACAGCCAAAAACTAACAAGAGCCGCAGCCAGCAGGCCACTAGCGATGAGTGCAGTACGTTTCATGGAGATACAGTGGGGTGTTTGTTTGGGGCTAGTGATTTCTTTGCCATGCCTCATGGAATCAGCTTTTAGCTGACGATGCAATTCCTAATGCCGCATGGCGGGCATTCGGCTGTGTGATCGTGGACTCGTGCTCAGCGACAGTGGCATGAGAAGTGGCACAACGAAGCACTCGCCCTTGCACCGCCCATGCCACCGTGCAAGATGATCGCCCCAAAATGAGCACCGCATCTGCTATCAATCTCGTCCACCTTGCCAAGCTCGATCCAGAGGCCCGCCGCAAGCTCCTCAAGCGTTCCGAGACCGACATCAGCCAAGCCCTCGAAGTCGCCGCGCGACTCATCGCTGAAGTGCGAGCCGAGGGCGACAAGGCCGTCTCCAACCACCTCAGAACCATCGACCGCGTGGAGTTGGCTCCAGGCACTTTCAAAGTCACGACCCGCGAAATCGACGCGGCTTGTGCTTCGCTCGATCCCGCTGTGAAGGCTGCTGTGGATCACTCTATCCGCAACGTACGCCATTTCCACCAGAGCCAGATGCCGCCGCAGATCACCTGGCACCAGGTGGAACCCGGCGTCATGGCGGGAGAAAAAGTCACCGCCATCGACAGCATCGGCCTCTATGTGCCACGCGGCAAAGGAGCCTTCCCCTCGGTCATGATCATGCTCGCCGTGCCTGCCGTAGTGGCAGGAGTGCGGCGCATCGCCGTCTGCACGCCGCCGAATCCCGATGGCAGCGTCGATACCGCCACGCTCTACGCCGCCCGCCAGATCGGCGTGGAGGACATCTACCGCGTCGGCGGAGCCACCGCTATCGCTGCCCTCGCCCTGGGCACCGAGTCCATCCCCAAGGTCGCTAAAATCCTCGGCCCAGGGAACCAGTACTGCTCCGCTGCCAAGCGCCTCCTTGGCAGCGATGTCGATGTAGGCCTGCCCGCTGGCCCCAGCGAATCCATTATCCTCGCCGATGCCCACGCCGACCCCGCGCTCATCGCCATGGATCTACTCATCGAGGCTGAGCACGGCCCGGACTCTGCTGCCTTGCTCGTGACGGATTCCGAGGCGCTTGCCCTCGCCGTGCGCGAGCTTTTACCCGCCCTCATCGACGCGCTGCCCGAGCCGCGTTGCACCTTCGCCCGCACCGGATTCAGCACCTACGGTGGCATCGTCGTCACGCGCTCACTGGAGGAATCCGTCGCCTTCGTCAATGAGCACGCGCCCGAGCACATGGAACTGCAAGTGCAGGATCCCTTTGCCGTGTTGCCTGCCATCACCAACGCAGGCGAAGTGCTCATCGGCCCTCACACCCCCATCAGCGTGGGCAACTACTGCCTCGGCGTGAATGCCATCCTGCCCACAGGTGGCTTTGCCAAGTCGCACTCCTGCACCTCCGTGCATTCCTTTTTGAAGCGCATCTCCCTCGCCTACTGCACCCGCCAGGGCTTCGAGGCACTGCGCCACACCACCGCCATTCTCGCCGACTACGAAGGTTTCCCCGCCCACGCCAACGCCGTGCGCAACCGCCCCATCTAAGCCACCATGCCCGATGCCCCAGCCTCCGTCTTAGCCACCGCGCGCAGCCTGTGCAAGCAAGGCAACCTCAGCGCCGCAGCCGAGTTGATGCTTGGCTTCGCCCGTGATGTGCTGCAACTCGACTGCACACTCGTCACCCTCACGCCCGACGGTTACAGCCTCAATTCCCTCAACGGTATCCTCAGCCTCGGCACTCCGTTTGAAGGTCAGCACAAGCTCTTCTTCAAATACCACCAGGAGGAAGATGAGTCCAAAGGCGTCGCCGAGTACTACAACAGCAAGCTGCTCGAAGACGCCGGCCTACCCGTCGATGTGCCCCTCGCCGCGAGGCACACGCCCGGCGAGCAAATCCTGCTCTACCGCGTGCGCACCGACCCACGCCTCGCCGATGTGTGCCGCGACATCGAGCATGGCAAACCCACCGCTTTCACCACAGACGAAGTCGTCGCCGCGCAGCGTGCGCTCGACATCCATGTCGGTGCGAAGTACCTCGAAACTCTGCGCTCCGTACCACACGAAGAGCCCGCCGCCGAGCCGCTGCATCAGTTGTTTTTTCTGCGCCTCGTCGATGACCCCACGCACGCAAATCCCAAGCCCGGTGGCCGGTATAAGAGCTTCTATCTCGACCAAGACTTCATCTTTCCCGGCCTCGACCAACCTGTGCCGTGGGCTGTATTATCCGGCCTCCGCTGGCGCATCAATGGAGTCACCTACCAGCGCACCCTCGGCGACCTGTTTGCCGAGTCCATGCAGGTGCTCGCTCCCGCCTCACTGCCCGAGCCATCGCCCGTCGTCCTCGGCCATGGCGATGCCCACAACGCCAATCTATGGATCGAGCGCGATGCCACAGGTACCGCGCGGCTCGCCTTCTTTGATCCCGCCTTCGCCGGGGCAACCCTGCCTGCCTTGCTGGCTGAAATAAAACCTACCTTCCACAACATCTTCGCCCATCCCGACTGGCTCTACCATGCCAGCGAAGTGGCCAGCCAATACACCGCCCGTGCCACACTCAGCGAAGGCATCCTCGACGTGCAGCACAACTGGGCACCCTCGCCACTGCGTGAGCAGTTTCTTGATGCCAAAATCGAGCACATCTGGCAGCCCCTCCTCGCCGCGATGAACCGCAACAACCAGCTCCCCACGGACTGGCAGCGCTACCTCCGCCTCGCTCTCTTTTGCTGCCCCACCCTGGTGATGAACCTGCGTGCAGGGGCCGATCGGCACAACCCCATCTCCTCTCTCATCGGCCTCTCCATCGCCATGATGTGCGGCAGCGAAGGCGATGCGCCCGACACGATCAGCGACTTTATCGAACGCATCACGCCATGAAGATCATCCTCGATATGGATGGCGTCATCACCTCGGAGGAAGGCTACTTCCGCTCCGCCTTCTGCGCCCTCAAGGACTTCGCTGCCCGCCTTGGCCATGCGCCCTCGCAGCGCTGGATTGATGCCGCCGATCCTTGGGCTCTCTATCTGGACAAAACCATCATCGGAGCCGCCAAGCAGCGCCTCATCAATACCAACTGGGATCTCTGCCACATCGCCGCCCTCGCTCTGATCTTGAGGTTGTGTAAGCATGATCCAACCAACGCCGATCTCCTCGCCCAGGCCGAGTGGGACAGCCAGTCGAGCATCTCCTTGCGCTGGCCAGACATCGAGCACATCGACGCTAATATTCTCATCGCCGAAGCCCTTGCACTTGCCCCCGATCACAACGGCTTCAGCCTCATCGAGCAGCTTGCCGCCCTTATCGCCAGTGTTGCCCCCACCACTTGTCCCCCAGCCCTCTACGCCCGCCAGGGCTTGGTTTGGTACTGGCTCTACTTCCACTTCCAAGTCTGGTTCAATGGCACCGAAGCCGCCGCCGAGGCGGGCATCTCCGTCGAGCCCTTTCCTCATCGCGATGGCATCGCGCAGAACGAGCCCCTCATCCTCGATCCCGCGCACATCCGCACCACCCTCAGCACCCTGCGTGCCGCTGGCCATACCCTCGGCATCGCTACGGGCCGCACCAGCGCCGAGCTGCTGCCTACCCTTCGCCGTCACGACCTGCTCCGCTTCTTTGATCCAACCGCCATCGTTACCGATGATGAAGTCGTCAGTGGAGAGCGCACCCTCATCGCCAATGGTCTGAACAAGCCCCTCTCCAAGCCGCATCCCTTTCCATTCCTCCGCGCCCTTTTTCCCGACACTCCCGTCACCGACCTCATCAAAGCCCCTTTCCCCCAAGTCGATCCCAAGGCAGTCATCATCGTCGGCGACACCCTCGGCGACATCCGTGGCGGCGTCGCCATCGGAGCCACCACCGTAGCCGTCCTCACTGGCCCTGCTGGAGCCGCCGCTGAGGCATCGTTACGCGAAGCCGGGGCCAGCCTCGTCATCGCAGACCTCACTCACCTACCGACCGTGTTATGATCGCCCCACCCGCTGCTCATCCTTGGATCAACGCTCTGCCCTCGCCAAAGCCCATCGTCGGGCCGCACAACGCCGCAGCAACCGATCATCTGCTGCATCTCGGTGAGGCTTGGTATCCCGCCGCGCCTTCAGTTGTCCAGACGTTGCGCGACTGCGTTAGCCTGCTGCCTCGCTACCCAGATTCCTTGTCCATAAAACTGCGTGAAGCCCTGGCGACCTACACCGGCAGCACGCTGGAAAATATCATCATCGGCAATGGCTCCGATGGCTTGATCGACCTGCTCATCACCGCTTACGCAGGGCCAGAGAATCCCGTCGTCGCCCCTGCGCCCACCTTCTTCGTCTATGGCCATGCTGCCGCCCTGCGCCAAGCCACGCTGCTCACCGTCGGACGACGCGACCAAGCCGCTGGCTTCACCTTTGATACCGACGCCTTTATCGCTGCCCTGCCCGAGCGCCCCAGCGTCATCTTCCTCGCCAGCCCGAATAACCCCACGGGCGACCTCATCCCGCTCGCCGACATCGACCGTATCGCCAGTGCTACGACAGGCATCGTCGTCATCGACGAGTGCTACTACGAGTTCGCTGGCGAGACCGCCCAGAGCCTACTGGCGAAACATGCCAACCTCGTCATCCTGCGCAGCCTCTCCAAGAGCTTCGCCCTCGCAGGCCTACGCCTCGGCTACGCCATCGCCCATCCGGCCATTATCGAGACACTCGCCAAAGTGGATCAAACCTTCGCCGTCAACGCCGTGGCCCAAGCCTGCGCTATCACCGCCCTGGCCTCGCTAGACAGCTACTACCGCCCGCTCTTTGAGCAAACCATCGCCCTGCGCGGGCAGTACTCCGCTGCCCTTGCCCAGCGCGGTCTGCGCGTCTTCCCCTCGCGAGCCAACATCCTCCTCGCCGACTATTCCACCTACCGCAGTGCCCCCCTCGCACCCGCCCTGCAACAGCAGGGTGTCCACGTCGCGGACTTCCATGATCGCGGCATGATCAAAAACTGCGTGCGCATCACCGTCGGCGATGAGCCCTCGCTCACGGCACTGGTACAAGCCCTTGACAAGAGCTTGTAGCCCAGTCCCCGCGAGCCTCCTGCGTGAGCAGGGCGCGGGCGCTAACGAAGCAGCCGTTAAACAAAAACGGCGGAGCATCCGCTCCGCCGTCAATCATTGTGCCATCATGTGAGGTGCTCTCGCCTACTCTTCGCTTTTCTTGTTCTTTTGCAGAAACATCGCTGCGAGGAGCACGGCCAGGAGGCCTGCGCCGCCGAGAATCCACGTCATGGGCAAACCGCCCTCGTCTTCCTCAGGTGCTGTGCTTGTGGCTTTGTTGCGCTTGGCCTTGCGTTCATCCGCTTCGGTTTGCGCCTTAGCGGCTTTTTCATTTTTGATCTGCTCGCTGGCGCTCATCTTTTCATCCTTATCTTTGCCACCCGCAGCGATGACTTCGGCCACTCGCTTGTCGGCTTCAGTGCCGCCATTTTTTGCGGTTGAAGCGTTGTAGATGCGGTTCTGTGTCCGCTTCTTGTTCAACTCCGTCTTGAGAGCCGTGATTTTTTGTTTGAGTTCCCCGAGCGAGCTAGAGGTGTCTCTGGAGGCAGCTTCAGTTGCACGGGCCATCGCAAGTTCAGCTTGCTCCAGATTCTTATCGGCCAAGTAGCGATATACTGCCGTCAGGGCTTCGTTGCGGACTTTGAGTTTTTCGAGGTCGATGACCGCCAACTTTGACTGCTCTTCGATGATGTCCTTGATGGCTTCTTCGATGGATTTTTTGTCGTACTTATAAACGGACATCCAAGCGACGCGGGTCTTTTTCTCGATTTCATTGGTGCCTTTGAAGGCTGCTTTTTCAGCCTCAATGTACTTGGTCGTGCGGCTGAGATCGGGTTCCACGAGGCCTTTGATGTCATCGTCACGACGCTTCTGGAGGATCGGTTGCTCACGTAGCATGACGGAGAGATTGTCCTTGTACTTGCCCAGCAGGACTTGGACTTCCGGGATCGCAGAAGCGTATTGAAGGGTGTCGGTGTAGCCGTCTTCGGTATCCTTGAGTTTATCCCATACAATCAAGGCCTCACGGTACTTACCCTCAGTGGCGAGGCGGGTGATTTCACTGCGCACTTTGAAGGCTTCGATGCTGTGAGCGTCGCGCTTCACGGTATCGGCATCCAGCCACTTGCCTTCCATTTTGAGTTGGCCGGAAACGACCTTTTCTTTCTCATCCTGGAGCGTTTTGATCATCGCCTCGGTCTCGGTAGCTTCGGGGGTGCCGGGATACTTGCTGGCAAAGGGTCGCAGGGTGTCGGTGATGAGCTGCTCATACTTGTCCGCCGTCATCAAATCTGCCGTGGGCAACAACTTGCGCAGCTCGACCATTTCGAGGGCCTCTGCTTTTTCACGGATCACTTGCAGGACGTTGGCTTTCGCCTCCGTGCGAGTGTCCTTGATCTTGCCCGCGACGAAGTATTCAAAGGTGACCATCTCCGGGGTCTCATTTTTCACGGTCGCTTTTTCATACTTTTTACCATCCTTCATGATGATGATGTCGGCAGTGGCGGCTTGAGTTCCTACCAGCAGCAGGGCTGTGGAGGCCAGGAGGAAGCGAGAGTATTTCATAGAGTATCGGTAAGGGTGAGTATCGGGTGGCGGCACTGGGCCTGAAAAAAGAAGTAAATATCTGGAATCTTCCAGCGAGTAAAGACAGAAGAGCGTTTCCTTGGTCAAGCCAAGGCTCCTTGCCGCATTTTATTACCGCAGAAGTAGCTTTTGAGAGGAGGAATAGAAGCCTCAGGGCAGCAGCGCGGCATCGTAGGGCCACAGCGGCACGAGGCTCTCCGACTCCAACCAGCCACGCAGGCTCTCGCCGGGCTGGGCGATCTCGACATAGCTCCAGGCACCACGTTCGTTGAGGCGGCGGATGATGCTGCCGGGTGGCACGGGGATGACGCTGCCGCTGGTGGCCGTGGCAGCGGTGCGTGCCTGGGCTTTTGTGGCGGTGACGCAGTAGAGATCCACCACATCGGTGTAGCTGGGGCGCAGATTCCATCCAACCACAGCGATGGCCGTAACGAGCACACCGACGACGAGGGCACCTGTCGCAAGGGGGGCAAACTTCCTGACTATCATTGCGTTCGTCGTCTTGTGGCCAGGGGCCAGCACCAAGTAGGCACCGCTAAAAATAGCCAGCCAGAGGGCGCTGGCTGCGAGGTAGGCCCAGCCGCTGGTACTAAAGAAACTCGCGAGCCCGTCGATGAGTGCATCGCGCTGGGGGGCAAAGAAATGAATGCGCTCACTGATGTGGCGAAGGTTCTGCTGCACCTCTGGCTGCAAGCCAGGAAAGAGCCGCGCCCGCTGGTACCAGAGCGCTGCATCGCCGGGCTTATCTTGCTTGTAGCGAGCATGGCCGATGATTTCAAAGACCTCTGGGCCGATGGCACCCGCTTCGACGAGGCTGCTGGCTTGCTTCTCGGCAGCGATGTAGTCCTTGGCTTCGAGGGCCTTCACCGCAGCGGCATAGCGCTCTGCGGCTATGGCAGGCGCAACGGCGGGGGGGCTGCTCGGCGTCGCTTTTTCCGCCATCACAGTGGCAGGCGACAGTGCTGCGAGCAGCGCCACAGCCACGGCTGTGGCTTGGTTGGCAGTCAATGACGGCGCAGCTTGAGCAGCCTGCTCGCTGGGCCGCAGATGCCGCAGCAGCGCGATGACCTCGGCCACTGTGGCAGCATCCACCGCGCTCGGCACCAAGCCTGCTGCCATGAAGTTTCTAGTCTCGTAGCGCTCCATAATACCTCTCAACTCTGGCTGGCCTTCGCAGCCAGGGCAGACGCTATGAATGTAGTGGACGGCGCGTCGATAAAACTCGGCCTCGTTCCCAGCACTGTCTTCCACGGCCCTCAGCAGTGTGCGCTGGCGCAACTCGGCAGAGGCGGCGCGACGTTGCGCGGCACGCTGAATAGACACCCATGAAATGAGACCCAAGAGGACGACAAACAGCACAGCATTGAAGGCAAGAAAACCTGTGTTACGCAACGGGGGCAGACTGGCGGCAGCCCAATGCGGGGCGCTGGGTAGGTGCAGGAGGATGTCGGAAATATTGGCCACAGGGGCGAGCGTAGGCGCGGGTAATAGAGCGGCGGCAGCACCTCCAGGAACCGTTGTGCCAGCTCCCACAACAGCCGCACCTGGAGCGATGGCGATGCTGATCGGTGGACTGCGCAGGACGACGTATTTGGCCGTTTGGGGATTAAAGAATGACAACTCGAACGAGGGTACGAACGGCATCACTTTTTCCGGCACGATGATGGAGGAGAAGCCGATGCTGCGGTTGAGCAAGTCGCGGGTGTTGGCATCGCCGGGGTTCATATCAAAACGGCGTGGCGGATAAGGTTTCCAACCCGTGGCATCACTGAGCGTGGGCGGAGCTATCGCGTCGAAATTGCCTTGCCCAGAGATGGTGATCTCGACGTTGACGGGCTCGCCGACGGTGACGCTGGTGTTGCTCGTCGTGGTGGCGATAGTGAAGTCGCCGACGGCACCACTGAAGTTTTTAGGGCGATCTTTTTCGGGCAAAGGTAGGGCTTTAATGGCGATCTCGACCGCTGTGGCGATGCGCTTTTCTTGCTGCATTTGCATCATGCCCAAGCCGAAGATATTGCCGCGTCCACCACGCGTGGGGATGCCGAGGATCAGTTCGCATTTGGCAGGGCCGAGCTTCAGGTTGCCTGCCTTCAATGCGGAGAGCGTGCTGCGGAAGGTGAGTGCGGTAAAGGTGCGATTGCCCAGGCGCTGCGTGGACTGCTCAGGCTGCTGGGGGAAGCGCTGAATGGCGAAGTCGCCGTTGTTCGCATCGATCAAGCCCATGCGTTGCACGCTGATGTTGCGTGGGATGTAGAGCACGGCGGTGACGGGTACCATCTCGCCGACGTAGAACTCGGTCTTGGCGACGCTGAGTTGTAGAATGGGATCGCTCTCGACCTGCGTGTCGGCAGTCGCTTGGCCGCTCGCCGTAACGCTGAGTTTGACTTCATTGACGGCGATGGCTTGACCATTCACCACGACCTGTGGGGCGGGGATGGTGAACTCGCCAACCTGCTGAGCCGAGATGGGCCAAGCAAGCTGCATGGTGATGCTCTGCGCTCCATTGACGATGCTGATTTGATTGCTCTGCGACACCTGGCCCACAATCGTCAGCCCCTGGGGTAAGTTGAGTTGCGGCAACTGCTGCGGCTGCCCGCCTTCGTAGGTGAGGATGTAGCTCACCGCCTGCCCAGGCGTAGTGGCAGTGGGGCTCAGTTCTGCGGTCACGCTCACTTGCTGAGCCTGTGCCGATGTCATAAAAATCAGCGCCGCGAGCCATGCTAAACTAAGCGCAGCAACGGCGCTTCTGAGCGCAGTCCTCGGGCCTTCTTTTCTGTCGTTGCGATACGTCTGCTTCATAGTGCTTTACCAGTCCTTTTTGGCTCCGAATTCCCGGCGACGCTGCACCTTCACACGTTGTTCGTCGGTGTAGGTGCGGAGTTGGTTGCGTGCGTCGTTGGGTGTGTAGCCCGTTTCCTTGTCCATGAGTTCAATGACTTCGTCGGAGTCGCCTAGCTCTGGCTTCCCATCCTTGCTGTCCTTGGTTTGTATTTGTCCCTCGGGCACGGATTTTTCTTTGCCGTCTTTGCCGTCTTTGCCGTCCTTATCTTTGCCTTCCTTGTCTTTGTCACCCTCTTTAGAGTTGGGGTCTTCAGAGTCTTTATCGCCGTCCTTGCCGTCCTTGGCCTTGTCGCTGGGATCGCCGTCTTTGCCGTTTTGTTCCTTACCGTCTTTACCCTCTTTACCATCCTTTGGGTCGCCCTCTTTACCGTCTTTGCCTTCCTCGCCGTCTTCACTTTTGTCCCCTTTCTCGCCCTTTTCCCCTTTATCTCCTTCTTCGCCCTTTTCTTTTTTATCGTCCTTGTCGCCTTTTTCGCCCTGCTGCTGTTCTTGCTGCTTCTTCTG
The DNA here is from genome assembly GCA_031411235.1 of Verrucomicrobiota bacterium. Taxonomy (GTDB): domain Bacteria; phylum Verrucomicrobiota; class Verrucomicrobiia; order Verrucomicrobiales; family Verrucomicrobiaceae; genus JANOAR01. Next base: position 18,432 of record JANOAR010000158.1, read on the forward strand.
CTCAATGGTCTGTTTCACCTGCTCGATGAACTTGGCCACGTAGTCGCGATTGGCTTGGGTTTCCTGGTCATCAGGGCGGATTTGCAGGGCGCTATCAAAGTGTCGCAGGGCATCAATCCAGGCTTTCAGAGTGACTTCGGGGCGGCCTTGCAGCAGGCCTTTGCCTTGATCCCAGAGGTTGGTGCCTAGGCCGCGATGCGCGCGATAGCGGAGATCGGTATCGCTCGCTTCGAGCGCATTGCTGAAGGCTTGGTTGGCGCGTTCATACTCCTTGAGCTTCATCGCCGAAGTGCCCAATCCGTAGGCCAGTTCGGGGTCTTTGCTCTCGCCGTGCAGCCTCGCATAGAGGTCGCGAGCGCGGCCATAGTCGTGTTCGCTGTAAGCTCGCAGGGCGTCATCGCTGGTCATTTGTTTGGGGCCAGTCCAGGCGGCTTGGGCGGTGGAGAGCAGGGCGAAGAGCAGCACAACGACAGCGTTGCTAGCGGCCAGCAAGGGTGCGGCACGAGCGACCTTTACAGACGAGCCTGGGCGCGTGCGCGGGGCGACGCTAGGGCGTAAAAAAAGGGCAAACATGAGTGACACAATACCCACGGCGAGCGGCCATTGAAAGCGCTCGATCGGCTTGACACGTTGACGCTGGCCGGACTCCACGCTTTCCAGAAGTTCGAGCACTTGCTTCACCATCACGGTGTTGATGGCCTGCACGCCGAGTCGCAGGTAGCGGCCATTGGTTTCACTGGCGAGTCGCTGCAAGGTGGCCTCCTCCAAGCGTGTGTGGACGGGCTTCCCCGTGGTATCGTCGAGGACGAATTCGGTGGTCTTGTCGGGGTCGGGATTCGGGATGAGCGAGCCGACATCGGTGCCGCAGCCGATGGCGACGATGCGCACTTGTTGATCGCGAGCACGCTTGAGCATCTGCTGCACATCGGGGTCATCGTCGCCGCCGTCGGTTAGCAAAATAAGCCCGTGGTTGCGCGAGCCGGTTTTTTCAAAGGCATCAAACGCGGCACGCATCACGTCACCGAGCTTGGTGCCGCCCTTCGGCACAGTGAAGCAATCGAGCGCCTCGATGCTCTCGACGACGGCCTCGTGGTCGGTGGTCAGCGGAGCCTGCAAGTAGGCGCGTCCGGCGAAGGCGATGAGCCCGACGCGATAGCCGGAGAGCGTGGCGAGGATGTCCTGTGCGGCGAGCTTGGCGCGGGTGAGGCGATTGGGCTGCATGTCATCCGCCATCATCGAGCGCGAGGTGTCGATGGCGATGATCACGTTTTTGCCAGTCTCGGGAATCTCGCGCCGCTCCTCGCCCCAACGTGGCTGCGCGATGGCGATGATGAAGCAGGCAAAGGCTAACATGTAGAGGGCAAATACGGCCCAGGTGCGCGAGCGAGAAATCTGCGCCATGAGTGTGCCTCGCAACGACGCTGCGACGAAGGCATCTGTGGCTCGGTGCTCGCGGCGGAAGGCCCGCCATTGGAGCAATGCAAGCACTGGAATGAGCCAGAGGGCGTGGAGGTAGTGGGGTGAGGTGAACATCGCTAATCGGATGAAGGATGAAGGTCAGAAGCTGCGAATCACACGGAAATAACAACGGGGGCACGGCGGCTCAGCGTCTGTGCCAGCAGTAAACCTAGCGCCAAAAAAGCTGCGGCTGGCAGCGCAAAAAACTCCAGACGCTCATCCGTCTCGACCGTCACGCGCTTCTGCACTTCGGTCTTTTCCAGCTCGTCGATGGTCTTGAAGACCTCCTGCAAAGCTCGCGAATCCTGCGCTCGGTAGAAGGCTCCGTGGGCGATGGCGGCGACCTCTTTCAAAGGGGCTTCATTGAAGGCAGCCTGCGTACGCCGCGCGGCTGGCAGGTAGTGGTCGCCTGCCGTGCCGACGGCGATGGTATAGATGCGGATGCCCAGTGTGGCCGCGAGTTTAGCCGCTTCTGTGGCCTTCAGTCGGCCCGAGTTTTCATCGCCATCGGTGAGCAGCACGATCACCTTGCTCTTCACTTTTTTCTCAATGTCGAGCCGTCGTGTGGCCAGGGCGATGCCGGAACCAATGGCCGTGCCATCGCCGACAACACCCATTTGCACTCGCTCCAGATTTTCTTCCAGCCAGGCGTGGTCAAGCGTGAGTGGGCAGGGCAAATAAGGTTCGCCAGCAAAGGCGACAATGCCGATGCGGTCATCCTTGCGCCCGGCGATGAAGTCGCGCATCACACGCTTCGCTGCTGTAAGCCGGTCGGTGGGCACACCTCCCACCATGTAGTCTTGCGCTGACATTGAGGTGGACACATCGACGGTGAGGCAGATGGCGATGCCCTCGGTTTTCGACTCCTCGGTGGAGGTGACTTTTTGTGGGCGCGCTAGCGCGAGGATGCCCAGGCCCAGGCTTATCAACCCCAGCGAGGGAACCAAGGCACCCGCTGCCGAGCGCGTGGGCCGGGCGACCTCGCGCAGCAAAAATGCCGTGGGGAAAATCATGCTAGGTGCGCCGCCACGCTGCCCACGCAACCAAGCGATGAGCGGCAATACAAGCAGCAGTAGCAACCACCACGGCTGGGCAAACTGATGATCAGATAGCAAGGGTATCTTCATGCAAACGCTCCTCCTCAAGCTTTGAAACAACGGCACTCACCAAGGCGACCGCCGCCTCTCGTGAACCACCTGTGGGGCCAAATTCCAAGGTGTCATAAATCGCCGCGAGCGGCGCGAAGCGCTCCTGGATGTGCCGCGTCCGACGGGGCGCAGCGACCAGCTCAACACTGGGAAACAATTCCTGAGAGGTGCGAAAAGGGGCGGGCAGTCCATAACGATCCATGAAGTAACGTCGCAGAATCGCAGACACACGTTGCCCAATTTCTGGGGGCGGCATGATGTCGGCGTGGTTTTGCACTTCCTTCATCGCACGCATGGCATCCTTTAAGGGACGACGGGTGCTGCTGGCCAGGATTTGCGTCGTTTTGCGCAGCAGGAAGTAGCCTAGCAGCACCAGCAACCCGAGCAGCACCGCCACACTCACCAGGATGATCCACAACGGCGTCGGCTCGGCGAGGACATGCGGCAAAGGCACTTCGGGATGCGGCAGCTCGCCGGGCATTTGCGGCTGCGCTTGCTGCATTTGCGGCGGGGGCTCGCCTTGCTGCGTAGGCTGCTCTTGTTGAAAGGGCTGGCTCTGGGCGAGCACGGGCGCGGACACCCACAAGGCACCGAGAGCGAGCAGTAGAAGCGTCAGTGCCAAGTGGCTGTTGCGTTGGGCGCGAGACACGGAGCGCGGCCCTCCGCGGCCGCAGCGCTTCGTTCGCACAGGCAGCGATGAGTCATCACAAGGCTTCGCCCGGAGGCCGTCCCACAGAGAAGGCTTGGAGCTTGAGCAGCACTGCGGCATCGGAGTGCCGCGCTCCGTATCCTTGGCTTCGCTCGCGCGTTGGGTCTGAAATGGCATCCCCATGAGATTCATCGCTTGTGTTTCCTCGCTTTAAAAAATGCCTTCAGCGCAGGGATATAATTCTCGCCCGTTGTCACTTCCAAGGTTTCCACGCCTGCGGTATCGAGGATGTCGCGCACGCGCTGCTGGTGCGATGCCAGCGCTTGCTCGTAGTGCTGACGCACGGCGTAGTCAGAGCTGTTGACGATCTGTTGCAACCCCGTCTCCGGGTCTTGCAACGCCACACGCCCGACGTTGGGCAAGACCAACTCCGCAGCATCGGCGATGCGCACCGCGACGACGTCATGAGCCGCAGCGACACCGCGCAGGCGGCGCTCCCAGCTCGTGTCGGGGAAAAGAAAGTCGGAAACGATAACCACCAGCGAGCGGTGCGACATCCGCCGCAGCACGACCTCCAGCGCTGGCACTAGACTGCTGCGAGAGCCGAGAGTCGAGATATTGAGGATGTCGCGCAGCAAGCGCAACGCATGAGTCATGCCCTTGCGAGTCGGCACCACGGCCTCGACGTGGTCGGTGAAGAGCAGCAGGCCTACTTTATCATGGTTGGCGCAGGCACTGAAGGCAAAGGCTCCGGCCATCTCGGCGGTCAGCTCGCGCTTGCTGTCATCCCGGCTGCCATAGTCGCTGCTACCCGAGACATCGACGAGCAGCAGCACCGTCAGCTCGCGCTCCTCCTCATATTTTCTCACGAATGGTGCGTCCATGCGCGCGGTAACATTCCAGTCGATGAACCGCACGTCATCGCCTGCCTGATACTCGCGGAAGTCATCGAACTCGATGCCCTGGCCCTTGAACCGAGAGTGGTACTGCCCGCCGAGTGTCTCCTTCACTAGGCCGCGCGTGATGAGTTCGATGCGGCGCACTCGTTTTAAAATACGTGCCAAGCGCTCATCGGGGTCAGGGGCCGGGTAGCGCCCTGGGCGCGAGAGGAACATATCGAGCAGCACCCAGATGAGGATGGCGACAAAAAGCCCTGCAAGCACAAGCAGCAGGATGGGGGCGAGACTGGAGTCTGGAGTCGTGACGGTAGGCATCAGTGAGGGGGCAGGGCGTCACTCGACAATAGGGCCAGCTTCAAGGCGCACCGCGTTGCGGTCGCCCACAATGGGGAGCGCTGGGATTGGGAGGTTCGTGTTCATGAGGGAAGTATGAGATTAAAAGCCGAACTCTTCCAGCATTTGATTGAGGTTATTACTACGCTGTCAGGTTCAATTACGTCACGCTTCGATTTCATGCTTGCTGCCGGGCGACGATTTCTCCTAACCTCGCAACTTCGCAGTATCCAAAACCCAACCTTCAACCCAACCCCGACCCACAACATGAAACGAGGCATCGCATCTGTGCTCCAACTTATCGTCGCTGCGGCGACGACCGCAGGGCTCTACGTCCACGCGGAACCCACGGCTCCCGTGCAACCCGGCGGCAAGCTGCCGGGCAACGTCGCCATCAAGCTCGTGAAGATGGCCGATGGCCTCGCCGAGCCGACCAACATCGGTTGCCCCCATGATGGCACGGGCCGTGTCTTCGTCTGCGAACGCCCCGGTGTGGTGCGCATCATCAAGGATGGCAAGCTGATCAAGAAGCCCTTCCTCGACATCAGACAAGTCACCGTCAGTTCGTTCCTGGAGCAGGGGCTCTACGACATTGAGTTCCACCCCAAGTATAAAGAGAACGGCCTCTTTTACATCCACTACTCCGACATGTGGTTCAACGGCGACGGCCTCATCGTGGAGTATAAAGTGAAGGCCGGGAACCCCGACCAGGCAGATCCCGACAGCGCCCGCGTGGTGATGCAGCTCGACCGCCCCTACTGCAACCACAACGGCGGTGAGATCGTCTTCGGCCCAGATGGTTATCTCTACATCGGCAGCGGCGATGGCGGCTGGGAGGGAGATGTGCTCAATGCAGGCCAAGACCTCGCCACCCTGCTCGCCAAGGTGCTGCGCATCGACGTGAACACCCGCACGCCGGAAAAGGGCTACGGCATCCCGAAGGACAATCCCTTCATCACGCCCTTGCAGTTGATGACGCTATTCGGCGTATCGGAAGAGACCTTTTCCAGAATCCAGCCCAAGGCTAAACCAGAGATCTGGGCCTACGGCATCCGCAATCCGTGGACAATGAAGTTCGACCGCAAAACGGGCGATTTTTATGTCTTCGACATCGGCCAAAATCACTGGGAAGAGATCAACATGGAGCCAGCGGGCAGCAAGGGAGGACTCAACTATGGGTGGAAATTCATGTGCGGCAGCCACCCCTTCCCACAGAAGCTGGTCAAACAAGCCGACGGCACCGAGAAGGGCGTGGATCCTGACAACTGGCCCAAGGTGGGCGTACTGCCCATCGCGGAATACAGCCATGTGAACCAAGGCAACTGCGTCATCGGCGTGGGCATCTATCGCGGCGCAGCTTATCCCTCGCTCGATGGTGTATGCTTCACCGCCGACTGGGGTAGCGGCAAGGTCTGGGGCTTGAAGCGCGATGACGCTGGTGCCTGGCAAATGCAGGAATTGCTCGATCTCGACACTCCACTGCGCCCCACGGGTGGCGGTGAAGGCGAGGACGGCAGCCTTTACATGTGCCAGGGCACCGCAGGCTACGGCGGCAAGACCGACCCCTACCAGGAAGCCCCCGGCGCGGTGTGGAAAATCGTCGCTGCCGACAAGGTGCCCGCAGGGGCCGAGACGGCACCGTTGCAGGCGAAGTAGAGCTTGGGCATGATTCAGAGCGGAGGATACACGAGCGTGTGTCCTCCGCTTTTTTGTAGCTACGAGTCATTCCTCTGCCACCCTCTTACTTCCATGCCCACCGCCCTCCGCAGCCTCCTCAGCATCGCCGCCCTAACAGCCAGCGTCTTCGCCGCCGACAAACCCTTTGGCATCCATGTCGTCGATGCAGCCACAGAGCGCGGCATCCCCCTCATCGAGATGCGCACCGTGAACGACATCCGACTCGTCACTGACAGCGCAGGCTGGGCCGCCTTCCACGAACCAGGGCTCATGGGCCGCGAGGTGTACTTCGCCGTCAGTGGCCCAGGCTACGAGCTGGCGAAGGACGGCTTTGGCTACACGGGCATCCGCCCCACGCCACGCGATGGCGAGACGATCACGGTAAAAATGAAGCGCAGCAACATCGCCGAGCGCATCGCTCGCACGACAGGGCAAGGCATCTACCGCGACTCCGAATTGCTGGGACTTCCCTGTCCCGTGCCCAATTTAATGGCCGAAGTCATGGGCCAGGACAGCGTGCAAGCCACCCCCTACAAAGGCAAAATCTTCTGGCTCTGGGGCGATACCAACAACCCGCAGTATCCCCTGGGCAACTATCAAACCACCTGCGCCACCACGCCCCTGGATCAGCGGCCCGAGCAAGGGCTGCGCTACGATTATTTCATGAGCGCCAAGGAGCCCACGCGCCTGCGCCACATGTACCCGCACAGCGAGGCTGGTTGCGTGTGGCTGTTTGGTCTGCTGACGGTGAAAGACGAGCAAGGAAGCGACGCCCTGCTCGCCCACTACGGGCGCTTCATGGGCTTGGATCAAAGCAAAGACCACGGCATCTGCCGCTTCAACGACACGAGCGGTGTCTTCGAGAAAGTGGAGGAGTTGGGCTCGGACAACACATGGCGCTTTCTGCGAGGCAATGCTGTGCGTGCCACCACTGCCGAGGGCGATTATTTCTACTTCGCCGAGCCCTTCCTGCACACACGGGTAAAGGCCACGCGGCAAGACATCATCAACCCCACTAGCTACGAAGCCCTCGCCTTCGACCAGGCCACCCAGCTTTACCGTTGGCAAAAAGAACAGCCTCCCACGACCCAGGGCGAAGAGTTCAAAATGCTGCTCACTGGCAAGATGAAAGCCGCCAGCGCCCGCTATCACATCAAGGACATCGCCACTGGCAAACCCGTGCGTTTTCACAGCACCAGCATCGAATGGAACGCGCATCGCCAGCGCTACGTACTCATCGGCTTGCAGAGCGGCGACAAGACTGATCCCTCGCCCCTCGGCGAAGTTTGGTATGCCGAAGCCAAAGCTCCCGATGGCCCATGGATCAAGGCCATCAAGGTAGCCAGCCATCCACGCTACTCGTTCTATAACCCCGTGCATCACGCCTTTTTCGATGCCGAAGGTGGCCGCTATATCTACTTCCAAGGCACCTACTCGCTGGAGTTCTCAGGCAACCCGCTAGCCCCAGCGAGATATGACTACAATCAACTGATGTACCGGCTTGACCTTGAGGATGAGGTTTTACAAGGCGTCCGAGAGCTGTGAAGGCAAACTCCAATGCCTACTCCAACAACAGCAATGGGAAGCCGGGTAGCTGGGATAGCAGCTAGAATCTGCCAGCACGCTTATTCAGCGCCCATCTAAAATCCCCTTGCACAATCCCTCATCGCCCGCAGAGTCCCCACCGTCTTCCAGCTTCCTGGGAGACAAGACTGGCGCAGTAGCAAGGCTCGCTCAGTGTGTGGCTTCCCGTAGTGCTCCAGGTTTGAGCATGGTCTGTTGATCGAAGCTTCTCTCTGATTCGGTGCCCCACAATCGGCTTTCCCCTCAGCCGATGCGCATGGTTCCTTCTCCACCCTCTCCCGTTATTACCGCCTGCGACGCGGCGTGCCCTTATGCATTCCATTCGCCGCAGGCCCAGGCCGCTGCTGCCGCTCGTGGCGCATGGCCGTTCCCCTCTTTCCCTTCTCCAACACCGATCCCAGACTCATGGCAGGACATAACAAGTGGTCCAAAATCAAGCGGACTAAAGCCGTCATCGACGCCAAGCGCGGCAACGTCTTCAGCAAGCTCGCGAAGGAAATCACGCTCGCCGCCAAAGCGGGTGGTGGAAATCCTGACCTGAATGCCCGGCTGCGCAGTGCCATCCTCGCGGCCAAGGCCCAGAACACTCCCAATGACAACATCGACCGGGCGGTCAAAAAAGGCACAGGCGAGCTGGCCGGAGCCACCATCGAAGAAATCGTCTATGAAGGCTACGGCCCCGGCGGCGTCGCTTTCCTGTTGGAGGTCGCTACCGACAATCGCAATCGCGCGGCTGCTGATCTGCGCAGTCTCTACCTCAAAAACAACGGCACCTTCGCCGACGCTGGCAGCGTGGCCTACCTCTTCACCCGGCGCGGCGAAATCCGTGCCGACATGGCCTCTCTCAGCGAGGATCAGGCCACGGAACTCGCTCTTGAAGCTGATGCTGACGATGTGGCCAACGATGGCGACGACTGGATTTTTTACACGGCAACGGATCGCCTCTTCCAAGTCGCCGCTTCGCTGAAAGAAAAAGGCGTCAACCCCAAGTCGCCCAAGTTCATCTACCAGCCCGGCACCCATATTACCCTCACCGACCCCGACATCGCCCGTCAGGTCATCCGCCTCTACGACGTGCTCGACGAATACGATGACACCCAGCACGCCTACGCCAATTTTGAGATCGACGACTCGATTGCCGAGCAAATTTAATTTCCGAAATCCGAATCCCTCAGTTCCCGAAACAAGCCTTTCCAAACCCGAAGCAGCCCTTCACGAAACCCTCCGACACTGAGCCCCTGCGCCAGTCTTTCCCGCCATTCGGGAATGCGGATTTCGAGAATCAGGGAATTCGGTTTCTCCACACTATGAGCGAAGAACTTCTCTTCCCCGACATTTCCAGCGATGCCCCTGCTAAGCGGGTTCGCAAGCCCAAGGCACCCTCCGAAACCTCCACAGGCAGCAGCCATACTGGAAGCGACGAAGCTGCGGCCAAGAAGCCAGCAACCAAGCGCGTGCGCTCTGCCAAGTCGAGCCCCGTAGCCGAGACTCCTCCCAGCGCAGCTCCCGCCGCCGCGAGCTTTACTCCGGCACCGCAGGTTCCCAGCGCCTCCAGTTCTGACACTGTGCGCAGCATCCTCGCGGCAGCTGCCGAGACCGTGCGCAGCAGCGCCCCCGTCCATCATCACCACGCGCCTGCTCATTCGCACGCCGTCTCATCGGCTCTCACACCGCCCCCCATTCCAGTGCCTCCGCCGCTGCCCGACTACATCCCCGGAGCCGCCCCGCTGCCACCCGTGATGGTGGCACCTCGCCCGCAGGGCCAAGGTCAAGGACAGGGCCAGCACGGGCAGGAGCGCCCCGAGGGCTTCGACCATAGAGATCGCCGAGGCCGTCGCCGCCGGGGTCGCGACCGGGATCGTGACAGAGATCGCGGTGAACGCCCCGGCCAGCCAATCGAACCCGCGCAGCCCCAGGGCAACGGCCAGCAAAATGGCAACCAAGGTCGTCACCAGCAAGGCAATGGCCAGCAAAGCCACGGCCAGCGCGATGATGGTCGCCATCGCCAGCAACAACATCAGCCACGCCCTCAGCAAGGACAAGCCCACGACGATGATGACCGCGACCGCCTCGATCCGCAGCAACCGCTTGGCCCGCCGGAGGCCGCCGAGGGCTTGCTCGAACTTTCGCCCAAAGGCTTCGGCTTCCTCCGCCTGCGCGACAAGCTCTACGCCCAGCTCCCCGCCGACGTTTTTGTCTCTGCCGACCTCATTCGCAAGTATGGTCTGCGCGAGGCGATGAACCTCAAAGGCGAGGCCTGCAAGGGCCATCGCGGTTTGCAAATGACCACCATCACCGAGGTCAATGGCGCACCGCCCGAGGACGTGCTGAACCTGCCGCTGTTCGAGGAATTAAAGGCCATCAACCCCAACAAGCGCTACCAGCTTGAGACCACCAAGGAGCGGCTCACCACCCGCGTCATCGACATGATGACGCCCGTGGGCCGTGGCCAGCGCGGCCTCATTGTCGCGCCGCCGCGCGCAGGGAAAACGACCCTGCTGCAACACGTCGCCGAGGCCATCATCGCCAATTATCCGCAAGTGCATTTGATGATCCTGCTCGTCGATGAACGGCCCGAAGAAGTCACCGAATTCCGCCGCGTGCTCACTGGTGCGGAGATCTTCGCCAGCAGCAATGACAGCGATACCAAGAGCCACACGCGCATCAGCACCTTCGCCATCGAGCGGGCAAAGCGTCTCGTTGAGCAGGGCCAGCACGTCTTTATGCTCATGGACTCGATCACGCGTCTCGCGCGAGCCTTCAACAACGCCAAACAAGGCGGTGCCACCGGCTCCGGCGGCATGGGCGTGGGTGCCATGGAAATCCCGCGCCGCCTCTTCGCCGCTGCGCGCAACACTCGCACGGCGGGCTCGCTCACCATCCTCGCCACCGCGCTTATTGAAACCGGCAGCCGCATGGATGATGTCATCTTCCAGGAGTTCAAAGGCACCGGGAACATGGAACTCGTGCTTGATCGCAAGATCGCCGAGCAGTACATCTACCCCGCCGTGAACATCTTCAAATCCGGCACGCGCCGCGAGGAATTGCTCCTCCCAGCCTTCCAGATCGAGAAAATCCACATGCTGCGTCGTGGTCTTGGCGGCCACAAGCCTATCGAAGCCATCCAGCGCGTCATCAGCCTGCAAGAGCGCTACGCCAACAACGCGCAGCTCCTCATGGAACTGCCGAGCAAGTAGGCCACCACCATGCACGCCGCTGGCCCCAACAACCCTCTGCACGGCGTCACGCTCGAAGCGATGCTCGTGCATCTGCACGCCCACTACGGCTGGGAGGAGCTAGCCTACATGATTCGGGTCAACTGCTTCATGTTCAACCCCAGCATCAAAAGCAGCCTCACCTTCCTCCGCAAAACCCCATGGGCACGGGCGAAAATCGAGCAGTTGTACCTCGACACGCTGCCCGAGAAGGCGGCTGATACCGAGCCACAGGCGATCCAACAGCCGAATCCGACGGAGGAATAAAGAACGGACGGTTCACCCCGCTTCCTCATTATTCTCTGTCTCCCATTCCGCTGTCAGATGATTTTCCCAGGTGTCTTCCCCCTTGCGCCTTCTCCAATATTCCCGACTCTTCGCGCCCTTTTTTCAAACCTGTCATGATCCCCAACGCCTACCGCACCCACCACTGCAACGCCCTCCGCTCCGAGCACATCGGTCAACAAGTGACCCTCACGGGCTGGGTGAATTCGGCCCGCGATCATGGTGGCGTCATCTTCATCGACCTGCGCGACCGCGAAGGCCTGACCCAAGTCGTCTTCCGTCCCGAAGAGAACGCCGAGATCGCCGAGCGCAGTCATGAATTGCGCGATGAAGACGTGGTGCAGATCACTGGCAAAATCGAGAAACGCCTCGCAGGCACCGAGAACGACAAGCTCGGCACAGGCGAAATTGAGATCGTCGCCAGCACCCTCCTCGTCATCAACAAGGCCGATGTGCTGCCCTTCCAACTTGACCGCGAACTGAGCAACGAAGACCTGCGGATGAAGTACCGCTACCTCGACCTGCGCCGCGAGCGCATGACCAAAAACATTCGCACGCGCCACAAGATCACCACTGCTGCACGCAACTACCTTGATGGCACTGGCTTCATCGAAGTCGAGACGCCCATCCTCAGCAACCCCACGCCCGAAGGCGCTCGCGACTTCCTCGTGCCTGCTCGCCTGAGCCCCGGCAAATTTTTCGCCCTGCCCCAGGCCCCACAGCAGTACAAGCAACTGCTCATGGTCGCAGGCCTGGAGCGCTATTTCCAAATCGCCCGCTGCTTCCGCGATGAAGACTTGCGTGCCGACCGCCAGCCCGAGTTCACCCAGATCGACATTGAGGCCAGCTTCATCACTCAGGACGATATTTTAACCCTCGTCGAAGGTCTCGTCGCCAGCATGTTCAAGGCCGGACGCGGCGCGGATATTCCACTGCCATTCCCTCGCATGACCTATGCCGAAGCCATGGATCGCTACGGCTCGGACAAGCCCGACACCCGCTTCGGCAACGAGATCATCAAGCTCGACGACATCTTCGCCAACACAGGCTTCAAGATTTTCAAGAGCGTCATCGACGGCGGCGGCACCGTGCGAGCCATCAACTGCAAAGGCTTCGCCACCGTCACCACTGGCGAGATGAACCGCCTCAACGAACTCGCCGTGCAGGCGGGCCTGCCCGTGAAAGCATTGGCCTTCATCAAGCTCGAAAACGGCGAGTACAAGAGCCCACTGTGGAAAGTCTTCAGCGAAGAAGAAAAAGCCGCCGTTACCCAGCGCATGGATCTCGCCGAGGGCGACATCGTCTTCTTCGTCGCAGGCACCCCCGACCTCGTCAGCACCATCCTCGGGCGCACCCGCCTCGAAGTCGCCAGCATGATGAAACTGCTGAAGGACAGCACCGCGCTGAACTTCCTCTGGGTCGTCGATTTCCCGCTGCTCGCCTACTCCGCAGAAGACCAGAGCTGGGTCGCCGTGCATCACCCCTTCACCCGCCCCAAAGCCGAAGACGTGCCCCTACTCGACGCCGGCGATTATGGTAAAGTGCGAGCCGAAGCCTACGATGTCGTGCTCAACGGCTACGAACTCGGCGGTGGCAGCATCCGTATCCACGAGAGCGATTTGCAGGCGAAGATGTTCAGCGTCCTCGGCGTGTCCGAGGAGGAGCAGCAGATCAAGTTCAGCCACATCCTCGAAGCCTTCCGCTTTGGTGCCCCTCCGCATGGCGGCCTCGCCCTCGGCCTGGATCGCATCGCTATGTTAGTCAGCGGCGAAGAGAGCATCCGCGAAGTCATTGCCTTCCCGAAAAACAACCGCGCCTGCGACCTCATGACCGACAGCCCCACCACCGTCGGCCCCAAAGAACTGCGCGACATCTACATCCAGACGACCTACAAGGAAAAGAAGAAGGACGGCGAGGTGTAGGATCGGGGCAAGGCAGCGCAGGTTTTCCTGCCTGCTCTTTTATAAGCCATGCCGCATGTTTGAAATGAGCGCCACCGCACTCTGGCGAGTGCGCCTACGGCGGCTGAGCCCGTAGGCGCGTTAGCCAGAACGCGGCGCGGCGGTGGAATTTTTTTCGCGCTGACTTTACACCCCCGCTCCTGCGAGGCATGATTTCAAAAGAATGAGCGCTGCCCTTTTTGATGCCTTGATGGATTCCCCCGACCTGCCAGAGATTCTGGGTGAGGCCCAGCGTGCGCTGGTGGCCGAGCAAAAGCTGCGGCGGAAGTTTTACAAAGACATCACCCCTGAGCACAAGTGGGAGTTCATCCAGGGCGAAGTCATTCTTCACTCGCCTGCACTTCATCGGCATTTGGTGGCGACGCAGCATTTTTACAACTTGCTCCATGCCCACGTCGTTGCTCGCGAATGTGGGCAGGTCTTGCTGGAGAAGGCGATGACCTGTTTCCCCCGCAACGACTATGAGCCTGATGTTTGTTACTTTGGTGCGACCAAGTCAGTGCTGATCCAGCCGGATACGCTGAAGTTTCCCATCCCTGATCTCATCGTCGAAGTGCTCTCTAAGAGCACCGAAAAGCGAGATCGCGGCATCAAGTTCAAAGACTACGCGCTGCATGGTGTGGCGGAGTACTGGATCATCGACCCCAAGGCGGAGACGGTGGAGCTGTATCGGCTAGCAGGCGAGGCCTACCCACCTGCAAAGAAGCAGTCCAAGGGCCAACTGCGCAGCACGGTGGTGCCGGGCTTTGAGATAGCCCTGCGCTCCATTTTCGATGCAGGCGAGAACGCCCGTGAAATGCGGCGGCTGTGGAAGACGGTGTGATTCTTTCACTTTCTCACAATCAAACTCCCGCCGTCAGCGATAGCCTCCGTGTCACCGCCCATCCGCTGCTTCCAGACACCATGAAAACTCTCTCGCTCTTCCTCGCGCTCCTCCTCTTCGTTTGTTCCGTGGGTAGGGCTGCCGAGCGCGTCGCCCTTGTCATTGGCAACGGCACTTATCAGAGCGGCAGCAGCCTGCCCAATCCTGTGCCTGACGCCCAGCTCGTCGCTGCCCGCCTCACCGCCCTCGGCTTCGCCGTCACCGACATCGCTACCTGCACCGACCTCAGCAAGCGCGACTTCAACCGCCGCCTCACCGCCTTCGCCACTGCCGCCCAGGGGGCCGAGGTCGCCCTCTTCTACTTCGCCGGGCACGGCGTCATGGGCGCAGGCGACAGGCAGTATCTCCTCCCCGTCGATGTCGTGCTGGAGCAGGAGGCCGACTTCGCCACCGAAGCCATCGCTGCCGACGACATCATCACCGCCCTCAGCCAGACCCAGGTGAAGGCCAAAGTCCTCATCCTCGACTGCTGCCGCAACAACCCCTTCGCCCAGGACACCCGCCTCACCCGCACCTGGCTCAGCCGCGACAGCACGGGTGGTGGCCTCGCCGCCATCCAGGCCGAGCTGCCCCAGGGCACCGCTGTCATGTTCTCCGCCGCCCCCGGCAAGAAAGCCAAAGACGGCCCGCCCGGCGGCAACAGCCCCTTCGCCACCGCCCTGTGCGCCACCCTAGGCCGAGCGGGAAGTGATGGCAAAACCCCTGACACCATCTTCAACACCATGCTCGGTGTCTCCGAAGCCGTGGAAACCGCCACCAGCACGATCATCGATGGCAAGTTGGTGAAACAAGAGCCCTACCTGAAATTCGACGGCAAACCGCAGTTGCTGGCGCGACTGAGTTTTTCGTCCGCGAGACCGATTGACACCGGAGCCATCAGCAAGGTCATTCAGATCAAACTCCCCGGCGATGTCATCATGAAGTTTTGCTACTGCCCAGCGGGCAGCTTCACCATGGGCAGCCCTGCGAGTGAGGTGGATCGCTATGGTTGTGAGCAACAAGTGAACGTGCGGCTGAGTCAGCCGTTCTGGATGGGCCGCACGGAGGTGACGCAGGGGCAGTGGAAGGCGATGATGGGCACTACGCCTGCGCAGCAGAAGGCAAAGGGCAACAGCTATGGCGAAGTGAATGGCCTGGGCGCTGAGCACCCGATGTATTTTGTGAGTGCGGAAGATGCGGATGCGTTTGTGGCGAAGCTCAATAGCCAAGTCTCGGTGGCGGGCTGGCGCTGGGCCTTGCCCACGGACGCGCAGTGGGAGTATGCGTGTCGAGCGGGTACGGAGAGTGTGTTTAGTTTTGGCGATGTGTTGAATGGCAAGCAAGCGAACTGCGATGGCAACTACCCGTATGGCACCACAACAAAAGGCCCCTACCTGCAAAAGACCTGCGAGGTGGGCAGCTACGTCGCGAATGCGTGGGGCCTGTGCGATATGCACGGCAACGTGAGGGAGTGGTGCGTGGAGTCGTGGGGTGCCACGGTGAATCTGCTTGGAGGCACTGATCCACTTAGCACTGCGGGTGCCTTCCGCCTGAATCGCGGCGGCTCATGGCGCAACGAGGCTACCTATTGCCGCGCTGCCTACCGGGACGACAGTGAGCTTGGCCTTCGTAGCAACGCCCTGGGCTTCCGCCCCGCCCTAGTTCCAGCCAAGTAGCGTAGCGTTCCAAACAATTTTCCACTCGCAATCCAGACCTGGGCTTTTACTCTCGCCATTATGAGCACTGCACCCCTGTCCTGGGCTGAAGTCTGCGCCATCCCTTGGTTGCAGAACATACCGGCCAAGATCGAAACCAATAGGCATAATAAGATTATCATGAGTCCCGCATCGACTTGGCATGGTGGCTACGAATCGGATATTAGCCACCATCTGCGCCGCCTTATGCCGCACGGCAAAGTCATCACCGAGTGCCCCATGGAGACCGCCGACGGCACCCGCGTGGCCGACGTGGCATGGATGGAAAGAGAACGCTTCCGCCCCCATCGGCGCTCGATCAGCCTGCCCATTGCTCCAGAGATTTGTGTGGAGGTGCTCTCGCCCTCGAACACCCGCGCCGAGATGCTGGAAAAGATGCAGCTCTACTACGCCGCAGGTGCCAGCGAGGTGTGGCTGTGCGATGACTACGGGCACATGGAGTTCTTCATCAAAGAACAACGCGAACCTGTGCCGTACTCGGTGATGTGCCCAGCGTTTCCGTTGTGCATCGACGATGATGACTGAGCGCCGCACCGATGCACCACCGACGGCTAAAGCCTTAACTCCAACCTCCGCAAACCTTGCGCACCGGGGAGCACACGCGTCCCGCGTGTCGGTTTTGGCGTCCCGCCGAAACTCACCGAGCGTAGCGAGAACAGCGCTGGGCCGAGCCCCACGGCCTGCTGTGCCCCTGCTCGCTGCGCTCGACCTTGCGGCGGCGAGACGCCGCCTCGCACACGCTAGAGGCGTACGCTCTCCAGCGCTCCCCGCGCTTCGGTGGCTATGGCGGCGTCCGGGATCATGCAAGGATAGCGAGTACCGATGACTGGGGTTGTCGTTTGGCTACTTCTTCCCCTTCGCCATCAGCGCCTCGATCTCATCGGCTTCCACGGGGATGTGGGCCATCATGTCCACGGGGCCGTTTTTGGTGACGATGATGTCGTTTTCTAAACGCACGCCGAGGCCTTCTTTGGGGATGTAGATGCCGGGCTCGACGGTGAGTACCCAGCCTTCGGCGAAGGTTTCGCTCATGTTGCCGAGGTCATGCACGTCGAGGCCCAGGGAGTGGCCGAGGCCGTGCATGAAGTACTTGCGGCAAGCGGGTTCTTCCTCGGTCTGTTTCTTGATGTCGGACTTTTTGATGAGGTCGAGCGAGAGCAATTCTTCGTTCATCATCATCTGCGCTTCCTTCGTCCAGTCGCGGTGCAGCTTGCCCACGGTGGCTCCGGCGATGCTGGCTCGCATGACACGCAGGACGGCGTTGTAGATTTGTTTCTGTCGCTTGGTGAATTTGCCGCTGACGGGGATGGTGCGGGTGAGGTCGGCGTTGTAGTTGGCGTAGCTGGCGGCGACATCGAGCAGCAGCAGGTCGCCTTTTTTGCAGGGCTGGTCGTTCTGGTTGTAGTGCAACGTGGCGGCGTTGGCCCCGGAGGCGATGATGGGGTTGTAGGCAAATTTGCCGCGCTGGCGGATGAATTCATGGGCGAACTCGGCTTCCACTTCGCATTCGTTGACGCCGGGTTGCACGAATTTGCAAACGCGCTGGAAGCCTGCGGCGGTGATGTCCACGGCCTTTTGCAGCAGGGCCAATTCGGGGGCGCTCTTGACCACACGCAGGCGGTGCAGGATGGGGGCGAGGCGGCGGTAGTCGTGCAGCGGGTAGCGTTGGCGAAGCTGGGCTATGAAGCGCTCGTCGCGCGTCTCTACGACGTTGCTGCTGCGCTTGTGTTCGTTGGTGTTGAGGAAGACGTGCTCGGTGTCGCAGAGCAGTCCGCGGATGAGGTTATCGAAGTCGGATAGCCATTTGATGGTCTGGATGCCGGATAATTTCTGTGCGTCTTCTTTGCTGTGCTTGTAGCCTTCCCAGATTTTGAGGTGTTCGCTGGGCTCGCGGATGAAGAGAATTTCGCGGTGCTTTTCTTCAAAAGCATGGGGCGCGATGACGAGGATGCTCTCTTCCTGCTCGATGCCGCTGAGGTAGAAGAGATCGGTGTTGGGCACGAGCACTAGTGAGCCATCGGCATTGGTGGGCGGTATGTCGTTAGCGTTGATGATGGCGACTGAGTGCGGCGCGAGCTGGGCAGCGAGGCGCTGGCGGTTTTCGACAAAGAGGGCAGGGGAGATGGGGTCGTGGCGCATGGGGGGAATGATGAGTGATGAGTTATGAATGATGAATGAGGGATTATGAATGGGGAAGGTGAGAGAGCGGAAGCAAATTTTTTTAGCAGACTGCTTGGGCTCATTATTCTGCATTCATCATTCATCATTCTCTTCCAGCCCCAGGCTCTGCAATACCCCCGCTAGCTCCTCTGGCAGCGGTGCCTGCACGCAGAGCATTTGGCCGCTGGCGGGGTGTTTAAACTCTAGCTGTCGGGCGTGGAGGAAGAGACGGCGCAGGTTGTGGTCGCGGCGGAGGCGTTTGTTGAGGTCGAAGTCGCCGTACACGTCATCGCCTAGTACGGGGTGTTTGCGCGAGGCACTCTGGACGCGAATTTGGTGGGTGCGGCCTGTGATGAGGTCGATCTCGATGAGCGAGACGCGATGCTGTGCTGAGCTGCTGATAACGCGGTAGCGCAGCTCGGCGTTGGGCGTGGCCTTGGGGTTCACAATCGTGCGCACTTGGTTGCGCTCGCGGTTAACGGCGAGGTGGTCGAGCCAGGTGCCTTCGGGCTTGGGCAAACCGGCGACGAGGGCCAGGTAGCGCTTCTTCACTTGCCCTGCCTCGAAGGCGCTACGGCAGCGCTCGGCCATCACTTCTGAGTGCGTGCCGAGCAGCACGCCAGAGGTGTCTTGATCAAGCCGATGAATGAGGAAGACCTCGCCCGCAGGGCCATAAAAGCGCTTGGCATCGAGATCATAGCGGCCCGCAAAAGCCGCGCGCTGCGGCTTACCACTGGCCGTGGGATTGGGATGCGAGAGCACGCCGTCAGGCTTGTCCACCACGATGATGAAGCGGTCGCTGTGGAGGATCGGGCAGGTGGTGATGGGAGGGAGGTCGGGCAAGGGGCGTTGGTGGTGAAGGGTTGCTGGGTGGAGGGAGAGCCATGCCGTTAAGCAAAATGGCTCATTCAAAAAACAAAGCGTGGGGTGGGGCTGGCAGGTTCATCAAGCGGCAACCACGGATGAACACGGATAGGCACGAATCAGGAATATCACAGGGCTATACTCAACTTCACCGTTTTGTCTGTGCTGATGAATTCATCAGAGCACCTGCTCATTCGTGGTTATCCGTGTTCATCCGTGGTTGCTCTTGAATAACCTCACGAATGAGCCCACGCCTCTTCCATCAACCCGAGATCATCTCCCGAAACGCCGCTTCGCTCAACACCTTCACGCCGAGCTTGGTCGCCTTGTCGAGCTTGCTCCCTGCCTCCTCGCCTGCGAGCAAATAGGTGGTCTTGGCGCTGACACTGCCGCTGACTTTCCCGCCGTTGGCGCGGATGATGTCGGCGATCTCTTCGCGGCCTTGGCTGAGGGTTCCGGTGATGACCCAGGTGCTGCCTGCAAGCTTGTCGGAGGCGATGGTTTTTTGGGGTTGGGCGAGGGTGAGGCCGCTGGCTCGGAGCCTTTCGATGAGCGCTTTGTTTGCCTCATCACGGAACCAACTGTGGATGCTGGGCGCGACGATTGCGCCGATGTCATTGACTTGGATTAGCTCTTCCACACTGGCAGCGTCGAGGGCGTCGATGCTGCGGAAATGCTCCATCACGGCGCGTGCTCCGCCGACGCCGACATGCAGGATGCCGAGGCCGAAAATCAAGCGCCAGGGCTCTTGGGTTTTCGAGTCGGCGAGGCCTTTCAAAAGGTTGTCGATGCTCTTCTCGCCGAGTCGCTCGACGCCTTGCAAACGCTCGGCGGTGAGGTCATATAAATCGGCGACGTTGGCGATGAGCTTGGCATCCACGAGCTGCGCGGCGAGGCTCTCGCCCATGCCGCGAATGTCCATCGCACCGCGCGAGACGAAATGCTCGATGCGGCGCTTCACTTGCTCGGGGCACGCGGTGTTGGGGCAGCGGATGACGACTTGGCTTTCGTCCTGGAGGACGGCGCTGTTGCAAATGGGGCAGTGGGTGGGCACCACGATGGGCTGCTCGCTGCCGTCGCGCTTCTCGGTCTTCACCAGCACGACGGCGGGGATAATTTCGCCCGCTTTTTCGATGAGCACGGTGTCGCCGATGCGGATGTCTTTGCGCTCGATTTCCTCGAAGTTATGCAGCGTGGCGTTGCTGACGGTGGAGCCGCTGAGATGCACGGGCTCTAGCCTAGCGACAGGCGTGAGCGCACCCGTGCGGCCCACCTGAATATCTACGGCGAGCACTTTCGTTTCGGCCTGTTCGGGCTGGTATTTATACGCGATGGCCCAGCGCGGGGCTTTGCTGGTGGCACCCAGTTCGCGCTGATCGGCGAAGTCATTCACTTTGATGACGGCGCCATCAGTCTCGTACGGCAAGGCTTTGCGCTTGGCATCAAGTGCGCGGATGGCGTTCACGACTTCCTCCGCGGTCTCGGCTCGCCAACTGAGATCGGCCTTGTGAAGGCCTGCGCTGGCGAGTAGGCGATGCACGTCCTCGTGCGAGGCGAGCTGGGCATCGCCTGCATCGGCGAGGCCGTAGAGGATGATGTCGAGCGGGCGCTTGGCGACGACGCGGGAGTCGAGCTGTTTTAACGTGCCAGCGGTGGTGTTGCGTGGGTTCGCATAGAGCGGCTCGCCAGCTTCGTCGCGCTCTTGGTTGAGCTTGGCAAAGCCTGCCTTAGTCATGAAGATTTCGCCGCGCACCTCGAAGGTCTGCGGGCTGTCTTTGGGCAGGCGGAGGGGTAGTGTTTTGATGGTGCGGACGTTGGTGGTGACGTCGTCGCCTGTGCGGCCATCGCCGCGTGTGGCAGCGTGTTTTAGCTCGCCGTTTTCATAGCGCAGGGTGACGGCGACTCCATCGACCTTGGGCTCGATGATGCAGGTGATGCGCTCGCGTCCGAGGCTTTTTTGCAAGCGCTGAAAAAAGGAGTTCAGCTCGGCCTCGGAGTAGGTGTTGTCGAGCGACATCATGGGCACCGAGTGGGCGATTTGCTGGAAGCCTTCGATGGGCGCTCCGCCGACGCGCTGGGTGGGGGAGTCGGGGGTGATGAACTCGGGGTGCTTGGCTTCGAGGTCTTGCAACTCGCGCAGTAGGGCGTCGAAGTGCTGATCGCTGATCTCGCTGCGTGCCTCGAGATAGTAGAGGCGGTTGTGCTCGTTGATTTCGGCGCAAAGTTGCTTGGCGCGTGCGCTGTCTTTTTCTGCGGTGGTGGAGAAGAGGTCGCTCATGGTCGGAGCGCACATCTGTGGCGGCAGGCGATGCGGGATGCAACCTGTTGGCGCGTGGTGGCCAGTGGAGAACCCTTGCGCAAATCAAGGGCGCTATTTGGCGGCCTTGCTCTGCTTTTTCGCTTCGGAAGTGCCGGTGATGAGGGTGCTGGCGCGGCCCTGGGTGGTGAGCCTGGGCTTCTCGGTGTAGAGCGTCATCTGTGTGGAGGCTGCTGCCGCTCGATGCTCACGGCCTGCGCCGATGATGGTGGGCCAGCCAGTGAGGATGATGGAGAAGTCTTTGGGGTTGTAGGTGGCTTCGTGCGAGGTGCCACGGTAGGCTTCTTCGGGGCGTGCGGCGGTAATTTGCACATCGACATGGCCGTTGGCTACGAGCTTCTTCAGCGTGCTCTGGGCGGGATCCATATAGACGGTGAGTCGGTCGGCGACGAGGGCGAAGCGCTTGGACTTTAAATGCACGCTGCCTGTGAAGACGACGGTCTGGGTTTTGAGATCCATTTGCGTCGCGGCATCGGCTTCGATGTTGTAGGCGGCCATGGCGGTGGGGATGTCGCTGAGTGGTGGCTCGGGCGGCGCTTCGGGTGGGGCGCTGCTGACTTCCATGCCGATGCGTGGCGCTTGAGAGGTGTCGCTGGAACTGATCGACGAGCCCAGGGTGCGGCTGGGGATCGCTGCGCTGGCTTTATCTGCGAGTGCTGGGGTTGGCGGCTCGGAGGAGGCGAGCGGTAGTTTATCAGCAACGTTTTTGTTGGGGCTGAAAGGTAGGGCCTTGGGCACGGACGAGGTGGTGGGCAGCTCTTTTTTTTGCGCGGCTACCTGGGTGCTAGCGGCCTTGGTCGGTTTTATGACTGGGCTTTGTGTGGACCAACCGACCTTCATTGCGACGGCGGAGACGGCAACAAGACTGACCTGAGCGAGGAGGAAATACGGAGAAGCTGGCATGACTGTGGTTTTGCCTGATTATCAATATATACTAAATATCGGTCAACAGTAATAAACGATTTCCATCGGCTCTCAGGCATGGAACTCCTAAACCCCGAATCCACTTGGTGAAGTGACTCCTTCCGTTTTCCCTTATAGGTGCTAAGGTTCGTAGGTGCTTGAACTGCCAGGCATAAGACGACAGGCAGCGCCGGCCTTCGTTGTACCTGATTTTTCATGCCGCATGTCCACAGCCCCGCCATTGATTGTCCCCCGCCGAGGCTTTGATCCGACCTTGCCACCGCTGCGCTTTGTGATGCTGGCGATGCTGCTCGTTTTTGGGCTTGGGCAGATTATTTTTAACGCGGTTTATTTCATCAGAGAAGACCAAAAGCGCGCCATCGAAAGAGCGGAAAATCGCTGTAAGCGCGATGGCAGCCGATTGGCCAGAATCATCAAAACCCATTTGCGGGGAGATCGTGAAGATGCGGCTGTGGCCGAGCTTCAGAGAGCCATTGATGAAAAAGATGTGATCCATGTGACCGTCTGTGGCGAGGACATGCGGGTGCTCTATGATGTGGATCCATCGCTGGTGGGCAAGCTGCTCACCGACCGATCATTGGCGGTCGCTGCGGCTCGCTTTAAGATCACCGAAAAGGCTTTGGTGAAGCATGTCAAAATCTCGTCCAACGAGCAGCGGGTCGTGGGGGGCTTCCCCTTCGATTTTGGCAAACGTGTCCCGCGCTTGGCTGTGCTTGTCATTGAGCTGGATCTTGTAGAGGCATTGCAAGAGGCAAGCAAGGATGCTGAGGCGAAGGCGATAGGGGCTTCCGCAGCGCTGGCGGTGGCACTCGTGCTGATGTGGTTGATGCTGCATCACCTCGTCACAAAGCGCGTCACCAGCATCCTCCGCGAGGCCACCTCCTTGACGCTGGGCGAGCCAGCCGGGCAACCGCTGCGGGGGAACGATGAACTCGCCCAGATCGACCACGCCTTGCGCGATGCCCATGCACGCATCGCTGAACAAGCGGCCAACTTGCGCTCGCGAGAGGAGCGCTATCGCCTCATGGTCGAGACATTGCCCGAGATGGTGATGGTGGTGCGCGAAGGCAAGATTGAGTTCATGAATTCCACGGGAATAGAGGTCGTGCGGGCTTCGGGATTGAATGATGTGGTGGGACGACAAGCCACCCTTTTTATCCCGCCCAATCATGCGCAACTCGTCAGCATGGAATCCCTCGAAGCGCCCGCGAAGAATAACGTGAGTGCGCTGCGGGAAGGCCAAATAACGCGACTCGATGGCAGCACTCTGGAAGTCTCAGTGGTGGCTTCGACATTCCGAGATGAGCGTGGCCAAGCGCTACAAATCGTCGTCCACGACATCTCCGAACGCAAAGCCGCCGAGGCACGGCGTGAAGCGCTGGCAAGAGAGATCGCCGAGGAGCGGCTGCGGCTAGAGCACGAGATCGTGAAGGCCAGTGAACGCGAGCAACGACGCATGGGGCAAGATTTGCATGACGACATCTGCCAGCGGCTGGCCGCTGTGAAAATGAACATGCAGGATCTCGAAGAAGAAATCGCCGAGCAATCGCCCGCCTTAGTGGATCACGCCGATGCCATTGTGGATCGACTCACCGACGCCATTCGCATCACACGTGGGCTCGCCCGGGGGCTCTCGCCTGTGAATATCGAAGCCGGTGGACTCGGTGCGGCCTTGTTGGGCCTTGTGCGCAGTTCGCGTGATATTTTCGGCATCGAATGTGAGCTGGAGCTAGACGACAACTTGCCACCCTTCAGCGACCACCCTGCGACTCAGCTTTATCGCATCGCTCAAGAGTGCGTCGCCAATGCCGCTAAGCATGGTCAAGCGCGGGTTGTGCGTGTCACCTTGTTTCAAGTAAATGGTGACGAACTGGTGCTGCGCATCAGCAACGACGGGCTGCCATTTATCCCTCCTGGATCCGATGCCTCGGGCATGGGCCTACCCATCATGCGGTACCGCGCTGAAAGTATCGGCGCGACGCTTGAGATCGATCCCGCGCCACCCGATGCCACCGTCGCCGTCATTTGCCGGCTGCCCATGTCCACCCCTGCGAATTTCCCCCTGCCAAATCAAAGAGTATGAAAAAAAACCACATTACCGCTGCTGCACTCAACACCCCCGTGGATCTCAGCATCAATAAAAAAGCCAAGTATCGTCTAGTCATCGTCGAAGACCACACCCTCATGCGCGAAGGGCTCATCCAGCTCGTCTCTAGCCAGCCAGACATGGAAGTCATCGCCGAGGCAGTGGACGCCACCCAAGGGCTCGACGCTATACTGGCAACCCAGCCAGACCTTGCCATCATAGATGTCACATTGCCAGGTCGCAACGGACTGGAACTCATCAAAGACATCCGTGCCCAGTTGCCAGAGCAAGTCATACTCGTCATCTCCATGCATGACGAAACCCTCTATGCGGAACGTGCCCTAAAGGCGGGCGCACGGGGCTACATCATGAAGGACGCTGACCGCGACACCTTCATCAATGCGATGCGGCGCGTGCTCGCTGGAGGCTTCTACGTCAGCGAAAAAATGTCCTCAGAAATCTTTGCTTCCTTTGCCGGAAAAACCCAAGCCACCAAAGCAGGCGTCAGCCGACTCAGTGATCGAGAGTTCGAAGTCTTTGAGCTGCTCGGTCAAGGGCTCGGCACTCAAGACATCGCCAATCGTTTGGGCATAAGCCCGAAGACAGTCGAAGTGCATCGTGCCCACATCCGCGAAAAGCTGGAGTTGCCCACCGGGGCCGCCGTCGTGCGATTCGCCGTGCGATGGATCGAGACGCGAAACCTCGTCGGATAATCCCAAGCCTGGAGGCGATGGGAGGCAGTGTTTTGAGGGCTGAGCAGAGCCTGCGTCGATGCGCCAAAAACCTTGAATTGAGCAAGGTGATAAACGTTTCCAACAACTTCAACAAATCTTTTGACAGAGAAGGGTAACTCACTACTTTCCGGCCCACTTTTTCGGAAAAGCGGGGGTGAAAAAGGTTTTGGCGATGATGTCAAGATTTAATTCAACTCCGTCATCTGGAGAGGTTTTTGGTAATCAATGCATTATTTGGTGCCGCTCTTGTAGCTCAGTGGTAGAGCACGTCCTTGGTAAGGACGAGGTCGTGGGTTCAAGTCCCACCAAGAGCTCCAGAGCCAATCACTAATGTAAAGACTGCCAGCCACGCAAACTAAAGTCCGAAACGTCCACTAGCGAAATCCACACCCACACAAGACAATGGCCAAAGAAGCATTCCAACGCAACAAGCCGCACGTCAACATCGGCACGATCGGCCACGTTGACCACGGCAAGACCACCCTCACTGCCGCGATCACCTCGACCCTAGCCGAGAAGGGATTCGCTAGCGCGAAGAAGTATGATGAAATCGATGCAGCTCCTGAAGAAAAAGAGCGCGGCATCACCATCAATACCGCTCATGTCGAGTATGAAACCGAAAAGCGCCACTACGCGCACGTCGATTGCCCTGGCCATGCTGACTATGTGAAAAACATGATCACGGGTGCAGCTCAGATGGATGGCGGCATTCTTGTCGTTAGCTCCGCTGATGGCCCTATGCCCCAGACCCGTGAGCACATCCTGCTCGCCCGTCAGGTCGGTGTGCCTGCTCTCGTCGTCTTCATGAATAAGGTGGATATGGCAGACGCTGATCTCCTTGAGCTTGTCGAAATGGAAATCCGCGACCTCCTCAGCAAGTATGACTTCCCTGGTGACGACATTCCAATCGTCAAGGGTTCCGCTCTCAAAGCCCTCGAAGGCGACGCAGAGCAGAAGGCCAATATCTGGAAGCTCATGGATGCAGTTGATAACTACATCCCGCTCCCTGAGCGCCCTATCGACAAGGATTTCCTGATGCCTGTCGAAGACGTGTTCGCTATCGAAGGTCGTGGTACCGTCTGTACGGGTCGTGTTGAGCGTGGTATCGTCAAGAAGATGTCCGAAGTCGAAATCGTCGGCATTAAGCCCACTATCAAGACCACCGTCACCGACATCGAAATGTTCCGCAAGTTGCTCGACGAAGGTCGTGCTGGTGACAACGTTGGTCTCCTCCTGCGTGGCGTTAAGAAGACCGACATTGAGCGCGGCCAAGTCATCGCCAAGGTTGGCTCCGTGAAGCCCCACATGAAGTTCAAGGCTGAGGTCTATGTCCTCTCCAAGGACGAAGGTGGCCGCCACACCCCCTTCTTCAACAACTACCGCCCGCAGTTCTACTTCCGCACCACGGATGTGACCGGCAGCGTCAAGCTTCCCGAAGGCGTGGAAATGGTAATGCCTGGCGATAACGTGTCGATCGACGTTGAGTTGATCACTCCGATCGCCATGGAAAAGACCATCCGGTTTGCTATCCGCGAAGGCGGAAAGACCGTCGGCGCTGGTCGTGTTGCTGACATCATGGACTAGTCGTTAGCATAAAGACGTTTCACTGACTGCCGTAGAGCTTGATTTTCAGGCTCTGCGGCATTCTTCTCGAAACAAATAGATAAGCGGCCTTTACAAATCCGCTTCAGTAGCTAAACAAAGGAATCCTTCTGCAAGATAACAGGTCAGTAGCTCAATTGGTAGAGTAGCGGTCTCCAAAACCGTTGGTTGCGGGTTCGAGTCCCTCCTGGCCTGCCATTTATCTCGCACAACTTCCGAAGGAAAGACTTCGCGCTTCAATGATCAAACTTCTCAGCAACGCCCGCAATTACTTCAGCGAAGTCATCCTCGAAATGAGGAAGGCCAACTGGCCTTGGGATCCTAAAGAAAAGGGTTTCACCAAATATAAGGAGTTGATCGACTCCACCATTGTAGTGTTCATCGCGATGTTGCTCTTGGGAGCCTTCGTTTCTACTTTCGATCTGGGCCTCCGTCAGGCACTAGAATTTTTCGGCAAGGTCTTCAGCAACTAAGTTGGGGCTGTCAGCAGTTTAGTATTTTTTAAATCATGGGCGCTATACCTGCACCTCGCGATCAATGGTTCGTTATCCACGTCCGCTCCGGCATGGAGAATCGTGTGCGTGACAGCATGGTTCGCCGCGTCATCTCGGAAGAGATGAGCGATCTTATTTATGAAGTCCTGCTGCCTACGGAACGTGTTTCCGAAGTCAAAAAGGGCAAGAAAACCGAAAGCAACAGGAAGTTCTTTCCTGGTTACGTCATCGCCAATATGCATTTATTGGATGAGAATAACAAGCTCATCGACCGTTCGTGGTACTTCGTAAAGGAGACCGACGGTGTGCTTAACTTTGCTGGCACCAAGGATCATCCCATCGCCATGCGGCCCAAGGATGTCGAAAACCTGCTCATGCAAGTGCGTGAACGCGAAGAAGGCTCTAAGCCCAAAATTGCCTTCTCTCCTGGCGACCAAGTGCGAGTAGCTGACGGTCCCTTCGAGAGCCAGATGGGAACCGTGGAAGAGATTGACCCAGAGCGCGGTGTGCTGCGTGTTTCAGTCAACATATTCGGGCGCAATACTCCGGTTGATCTGGAATACTGGCAGGTCGAGAAAGCATAAACTACGCGAAAAAGATAGGCGCTGCACTCGAGTAAGCCGTCTTCAAGCAATACCAATCACTCATTACTAAGTAAGGGAACAAACACATGGCAAAAGAAGTCGTTAAAGTCATCAAACTCCAAATCAAAGCAGGTGCAGCAAACCCCGCTCCGCCCATTGGTCCCGCGTTGGGCCAAGCAGGTGTGAACATCATGATGTTCTGCAAAGAGTTTAACGCAGCAACTCAAAAAGCAGGTGGCGATGTCCTCCCGACCATTATCTCGGTCTATAAGGACAAAAGCTTCAGCTTCATCACCAAGCAGCCACCAGCTTCGAATATCTTGAAGAAAATCGCGGGCCTTGCCTCCGGTTCTTCGGAATCCAGCAAGAAAAAAGTCGCCAAGATCACCAAAAAGCAATTGCTCGAAGCCACTAAGCTCAAGCTCGCCGATCTCAATACCCCAGACCTTGAAACAGCCTCGCGCATCATGGCTGGCACCGCTCGTCAAATGGGCATCGATATTGTTGATTAGTTTTATTTAACCTCAAAAACCGCAGGAGAACATAAGTTCGATGGCACTGCACTAGACTATGAAAGAAAGAAGCAAACGTTACGAAAAAGCCGCCACAATGGTGACGGCAAACAAAGCCTACTCCCTGGAAGAGGCTGCAGATTTGGTGCGCAAGTTCCCTGCTCCCAAGTTCAACCAGAGTGTCTCGCTCTCTTTCCGCTTGGGCGTTGATCCCAAAAAATCGGATCAAATGGTGCGTGGCACTTGTCCGCTGCCCCACGGTTCTGGCAAGACAGTTCGCGTCTTGGTTTTTGCATCCGGCAACGCTGCTGATGCAGCGCGTGCAGCGGGTGCTGACTTCGTCGGTTATGAGGAACTCATTGCCAAAGTGAAGGAAGGTTTTCTCGACTTCGATACCGCCATCGCCACTCCCGAAGCCATGACCGAAGTTCGTAAACTCGGTAAGCAACTCGGACCTCGCGGTCTGATGCCAAACCCAAGAACAGGCACCGTCACCGACGACACCGCCGCCGCCGTCAAGGCTGTCAAGGCTGGTCGTGCTGACTTCAAGCTCGACAAGAATGGCAACTGCGCTGCTGGCGTAGGCAAGGTGTCATTCGACATCGCCCAACTCGTCGATAACAGCGCTGCTCTTATCGAAGCCGTCAATCGCGCTCGTCCTGCCACGGCACGCGGTAAGTTCATCCACACCATCACGATGACCGCGACCATGTCGCCTCCCGTGCAGATTGATGTGGCCAAGTATGTTAAAATCTAAGTCCAAGGAGCCCTACCCATGAAAGCAGAAAAGACACTCTTGATTGAGAACCTCCTGAGCCGAGTTAACGCCTCGCCATTCCTCTTCGTCGTCGATTACACTGGCCTCAAGGTCAAAGGCTGGGAAGAGTTGCGCAAGCGCCTTCGCGATGCCGGAGCCCAGATCCATGTATTCAAAAACACCTTTGTTCGCAAAGCTGCTGAGCAGGCTAAATACCCAGAAGGTATTGGTGAATTCCTCACAGGACAATCTGCCGTCGTAACAGGCGAACAGGATGTCTGTGCTGCAGCGAAGATCATGAAGCTCTTCGCCAAGGAAACGGATAAAGCCAAAGTTAAAGGCGGTGTACTTGATGGTGCTCTACTTACTGCGGCTGGCGTAAATACCCTTGCTGACCTTCCCTCCAAGCCAGCGCTGCAAAGCCAGTTGCTCGGTGTGCTCTCTGCTCCTGCTTCCAAGTTGGTGCGCTTGCTCAACGAACCCGCATCCGCTCTTGCCCGCGTGCTACAGGCCAAGGCCGAACAAGCTTAGTTTTTTCCTGGGCAGCTTAGCTTCCTGAGTTTGGTTGCCCAATTTCCCTTTGATTAGATGGTGGCACTAACGCTACCTGAACTACAACACCCAATGGTTCCTTGCCGGGACAAAAGCGTTTGTCCTCAAACCCGCTGGAGCTCCAGCTAACGGCGACACCAACAAGACAATATGGCTGATATTAATAAAATCGTAGATGAACTTAGTGGCCTTACCGTGCTGCAAGTTGCCGAACTCGTGAAGTCACTTGAAGAGAAGTGGGGCGTTAGCGCCGCTGCTCCCGTGGCTATGGTCGCTGCTGGCGGCGGTGGTGCTGCTGCACCTGCTGTCGAAGAGAAGACCGAGTTCGATGTGATTCTCACAGATGGCGGCGCTAACAAGATTGCCGTCATTAAAGAAATCCGTGCTCTCGTCGCTGGTCTCGGCCTTGCCGAAGCTAAGGCTCTCGTGGACAAACCCGGCCAGGCCGTCAAGTCCGGTATCCCCAAGGCGGAAGCCGAAGAGATCAAGAAGAAGCTCGAAGCCGCTGGCGGCAAAGTTGAACTCAAGTAGTTCGCTATTCTTTCACTGCATTGCATTGTCGCCTAAGACAGTGCAATGCGGTTCCCTTAATTTAAACTCAATCGAATGTCGAAAATCGAAGGAATGACAAGCCCTGCAATTACTAGCGCAGCGTTTACCACGTTGGCTTACAGCGGGTATGTCATTCCTTCGGATTTCACCATCCGATCGTCTTCAGTCCTCCTCTTTTTGGCCCACTGCACGATTCAATAATGAATCGTGTGGAGGGCTTTTCGTGATTCCGCAAGGCATCACACTTAGTCCCACAACGTCGCCCAACCCGAAGCCCCCACCACTTCGTCTATGTCCCAGCGCATTAACTTCGGCAAAATCCACGAGCCTATCGAACCGCCGAACCTGATCGAAGTACAGATCAAGTCCTATGATGAATTCCTCCAGCGTGCTCTCACGCCTGCTAAACGGAAGGACATTGGCCTCCAGGCTGTGTTCCGTGAGGTGTTT
Organism: Verrucomicrobiota bacterium; assembly: GCA_031411235.1. Taxonomy (GTDB): domain Bacteria; phylum Verrucomicrobiota; class Verrucomicrobiia; order Verrucomicrobiales; family Verrucomicrobiaceae; genus JANOAR01. Next base: position 48,806 of record JANOAR010000158.1, read on the forward strand.
CCCATTGATAGCTACGATGGAAAAATGTCACTCAATTTCTCCATGTATGAAATTGGGGAACCAAAGCTGACTCCGTTACAGGCGATTCGTGATGCTGAGACGTACAGTGCACCGTTGTATGTGACCTTTGAATTAAAAGAAGAGGCAAGCGCCAAACAAGAGCGTGTTTACATGGGTGAGATTCCCTTGATGACCAATCGGGGCACTTTTGTGATCAATGGGGCCGAGCGCGTCGTTGTCAGTCAATTGCATCGTTCTCCTGGTATTTGTTTTGAAACCACGATGCATTTGAATGGTCGTTGGTTATATGGCTTCCGCATCATTCCTGACCGAGGCACCTGGCTCGAAGTTCAGTTTGATACCAATGATTTGCTTTACGTCTATCTCGACCGCCGTCGCCGTCGCCGTAAGTTCCTCGCTACCACGCTATTGCGCGTCATTGGTTTCCCGAACGATGAAGATATTTTAAAGCTCTTCTATCCTATCGAGGAAATGAAGCTCAAAGACTCTCTCACCGAAGAGCATCTGGCGAACAAGGTTCTTTTCCGCGACATTCTTGATGGTGAGCTAATCGTCGCTCGTGCCTATGAGCCGCTCACGCTCGGCGTCATTCGCCAGATCATGCAGTTAGGCTTTAAAGCCATCCGTGTGGTGAGCGCCAGTTCCGATGACTTGCTTATCACCTCGCTGCGCAAAGATACTGCTCGCGATGAAGAGGAGGCGCTCAAGGAAATTTACCGCCGCTTGCGTCCTGGTGACCCTCCTACCGTGCCCAATGCCCGCGCTCTTGTGAAGCGTTTGTTCTTTGATCCAAAACGTTATGACCTCACCCGCGTGGGTCGTTACAAGATCAATCAGAAGCTCGCCATCAAGGTCGATACCGAGCAACGCATTCTCACTGCTGAGGATGTTGTTTCTGCTCTTCGTTATCTCTTCAAGCTTCGCGCTGGCGACGGATTGCTTGATGATATTGATCACCTTGGCAGTCGCCGCGTGCGCGCCGTGGGTGAACTCCTCGCAAATCAATGCCGCGTCGGTTTAGGCCGTACCGAGCGCTTGGTTAAAGAGCGTATGACGCTGTTTGACGTCAACATGGATACCATGACACCGCAGAAGCTCATCAACCCGAAGGCTCTCAGTGCCGTCGTGCGTGACTTCTTTGGTCGTAGCCAGTTGAGCCAGTTCATGGATCAGATCAACCCGCTCGCGGAACTGACGCACAAACGTCGTCTCTCTGCTCTCGGGCCTGGTGGTTTGAATCGTGACCGTGCCGGCTTTGAAGTCCGCGACGTTCATACATCCCACTACGGTCGTATTTGCCCTATCGAAACACCTGAAGGACCGAACATTGGTCTTATCAATTCGATGAGTAGTTATTCGCGAATCAATGAGTTTGGCTTTATTGAAACCCCATATCGCCGTGTCGATAAAGGCATTGTTTCGGATAAAATCGACTACCTCACGGCTGACCAAGAAGAAAATCATCACATCGCGCAGGCTAATAACCCGTTTGATGATAAAGGTAAGTATAAAAACGCCCGTGTTACTGCACGTTATCGCGGCGAATTTCTTGAACTTGAGCCCACTGTCCCTACTTACATGGACGTGTCGCCCAAGCAGCTTGTTTCCATCGCGGCTAGCCTTATCCCATTCCTCGAACACGATGATGCCAACCGTGCTCTGATGGGTTCTAACATGCAACGCCAAGGTGTGCCTCTGCTGCACAATGAGGCACCGTATGTAGGCACTGGCATGGAAGGCAAAGCGGCGCGTGATTCGAAGGCCGTGATTGTTGCCGATGCCAATGGCATCGTTGCTGCCTCGACTGGCGATGTGATCATCACCACTCGTGATGGTAAGTTGCCGATCAAGGACGAAAAATTCCTTGAAGATTGGACCAAGGTTCTAACCGATCCTGAAAAGGATGTTTTTGTCTATGCCCTGCGCAAGTTTGGCCGTAGCAATGCGGGTACCTGCATTAACCAAGTTCCCTTGGTAAAGCGTGGCCAAAAAATCAAAAAAGGCGATGTACTTGCTGACGGCCCTTGCACCGACAACGGCGAACTAGCCATCGGGCAGAATATGCTCGTCGCGTTTATGACGTGGAATGGTTATAATTTCGAGGATGCTATTGTCATCAGCCAGCGAGTCGTGAAGGAAGATGTCTATACTTCAATTCATATTGAAGACTTTGATGTTATCGCTCGCGACACCAAACTTGGGCCTGAAGAAATCACACGCGATATTCCCAATGTGGGTGATGAAGCGCTGAAGCATCTTGACCAAGACGGCGTTATCCGCATCGGTGCAGAAGTTAAACCAGGCGACATTCTCGTCGGTAAAATCACACCGAAGAGCGAAACCGAGCTTGCCCCCGAGGAGCGTCTTCTTCGCGCCATTTTTGGCGAAAAGGCTGCCGATGTTAAGGACACCTCCCTGCGTGTTCCCTCTGGCTGCACTGGCATCGTGATGGACGTGCGCCTCTCGCAGCGCACTGGTTCCAGTGGCGATCCAAACAAAGAAAAGCTGACTCCTGCTGAATACAAAAAGCAGATCAAGCAGATCGAAGACGATTACCGCACCAAGAAGGAAAACCTCACTGAGCAACTGACCGAAAAACTCTCGGACATCTTGCTCAACGAGAAGATTCCTCTCGACGTGGTCAATGGTCAGACGGGTGAAATCATCATTGAGCAGAACAAGAAAATCACCAAGACTCTGCTGCGCAAGTTGGCTGAAAACTACGATAGCGTAGAGATCGACCCCAGCCCTGTGCGCAACAAGATCCTCGACATCATCAGCGCCTTTGAGCAGAAATTCACTGACGCCGATCTTGAGCGTGAACGCTTCCTTGACCGCATCGAAGCGGGCGATGACAGTGAGGCAGGCGTGGTCAAAGAAGTCCGCGTCTTCGTCGCCAGCAAGCGCAAGCTTTCCGTCGGTGATAAGATGGCTGGTCGTCACGGTAATAAAGGCGTCGTCGCCATCATTGTTCCGGAAGAAGATATGCCTTTCCTCGAAAACGGAACGCCTGTCGATATTTGCTTGAACCCCCTTGGCGTGCCATCTCGCATGAACGTCGGTCAGGTTCTAGAAACCCATCTCGGTATTGCTGCCAAAGCTCTCGGGATGCGTATCGCTACACCTGTGTTTGATGGTATCTCGGAAGCCAAGATCATGGATTATATCAAGGAGGCCAAGAAGGTTCCTGGTTATGAATGGATGGGTCTCAATGGCAAATCCAAACTCTATGATGGACGCACCGGTGATTCATACACCCAGGAAGTCGTTGTCGGCTACATCTACATGTTGAAGCTGAACCACTTGGTGGCTGACAAGATTCACGCCCGTGCCGTCGGTCCATACTCGCTTGTGACTCAGCAGCCGCTGGGTGGCAAGGCCCAGTATGGTGGCCAGCGCTTCGGCGAAATGGAAGTCTGGGCGCTCGAAGCTTACGGCGCAGCTTATACGTTGCAGGAACTCCTCACCGTTAAGTCTGATGACGTGCAAGGTCGTACTCGCATCTACGAATCCATCGTCAAGGGCGACAACTCGCTTGAAGCTGGCACACCCGAATCCTTCAACGTTCTCATCAAGGAAATGCAGAGTCTTTGCCTCGATATTCGTGTCACCAGCAAGACGTCCGAAAACTCCGATGCCGCGAAGATTGAGCAATTCTCCGCGAGCGCCTAATTCACCCTCCGAACTAATAGCCCACAACCCCACTGGATCCCCATCACCATGAGCGTTGACAGCAATCTCAAAGAACTCTTCGGAGAAACCTCGCGTGGCGAGAATTTCGACAAAGTCTCCATTTCCATCGCCTCCGCCGAACGTATCCGTTCGTGGAGCAGCGGCGAAGTGAAGAACCCAGAAACCATCAACTATCGTACGTTCAAACCGGAAAAGGGTGGCCTGTTCTGTGAGCGTATCTTTGGGCCTACTCGCGACTGGGAGTGCGCCTGCGGCAAGTATAAGCGCATCAAGCATAAGGGCGTAATTTGCGATCGTTGCGGTGTTGAAGTCACGCTCAGCCGCGTGCGTCGTGAGCGCATGGGGCATATTGAACTGGCCGTGCCTGTCACTCACATTTGGTTTTATAAGTGTATGCCTTCGCGCATCGGCCTTATGCTCGATATGACGGCTCGTTCGCTTGAGCGCGTCATCTATTACGAAGATTATATCGTCGTTGATTCCGGTAGCACCCCTCTTGGGCGTGGCCAACTTCTCAACGAAATAGACCTCCGCGATGCTGAGGAGCAATATGGGGCCGATGCCTTCCGCGTCGGCATGGGGGCTGAGGCAATTCGTGAACTTTTCTCTCAGATCAATCTTACTGATATGATCAAGGAGCTTGAAGAAGCGATGAATAAGACTCGCTCCAAGCAGGTTCGCAAGAAGCTCGCGAAGCGTCTGAAGCTCTGCCAAGGCTTCGCCGAGAGTCATGGTCGCCCCGAGTATATGATCATGGAAGTCCTTCCCGTGATTCCGCCGGATCTACGCCCTCTCGTTCCTCTGGAAGGTGGCCGCTTCGCCACCTCCGACTTGAACGACCTCTATCGCCGCGTCATCAACCGTAATAACCGGTTGAAGAACCTTCTCCAACTGCGCACTCCGGATGTTATCATCCGCAATGAAAAGCGTATGTTGCAGGAAGCCGTTGATGCCCTCTTCGACAATGGTCGCCATGGCCGTCCTGTCACTGGTGCTGGCAATCGTCCGCTCAAGTCCATGTCCGACATGCTCAAGGGCAAGAGCGGACGTTTCCGTCAGAACTTGCTCGGTAAGCGCGTCGATTACTCCGGACGCTCCGTCATTGTCATTGGGCCCGACCTCAAGCTTAATCAGTGTGGTCTGCCCAAGAAGATGGCACTCGTCCTATTCGAGCCCTTTATCATTCGTCGTCTCAAGGAGATGGGCCTCGTGCATACCGTGCGCAGTGCCAAAAAAATGATCGAGCGCCGTACACCCGAGGTTTGGGATATTCTCGAAGAAGTCACGAAGGGGCACCCTGTGCTGCTCAACCGTGCGCCAACCTTACACCGTTTATCCATCCAAGGCTTTGAACCCAAGCTCATCGAAGGCGATGCCATCCGTGTTCACCCTCTTGTTTGTACGGCTTATAATGCTGACTTTGATGGTGACCAAATGGCCGTCCATGTGCCGCTTTCGGTTGAAGCCCAGATGGAAGCACGCTTGCTCATGCTTGCGCCTAACAACATCTTCTCGCCTTCCAGCGGAAAGCCTGTCACTACGCCGTCGCAGGACATTCCGCTTGGCACTTACTTCCTGACCTACTCACGTGATATTGGTCAGGCCGAAGCCTTCAAGCTCAAGGATGGTCATGTCCGTTTGGCCATGTTCAACGACGCTACTGAGGTCGATTTTGGTCTTGGTGATGGTAAGATTGAAGTGAATCAGAAAATTCTTTTCCGCAACCCTGACTTCAAAAAACCGGCTCGACCCTATGGTGACAACACCAAGTCCGTTATCGAGACCACCGTGGGTCGCGTTCTCTTCAACGAGATCTGGCCTGAAGAATTGGGTTATATCAATCTCACCATTGGTAAGAAGCAAATCTCGGAACTTATCTGGAAGTGCTTCCAAACTGTTGGTCAAAAAGAAACAGTTGTCTGCCTTGATAAACTCAAGACTCTTGGTTTCCGCGAAGCTAGCCGTTCAGGCTGCTCCATCGGTATTACCGACATGATGATCCCGCCTTCCAAGGGCGTCGGTGTCGATGGTGCCTACAAGGAAATTGAAGTATTTGAGAAGCAGTATAAAAACGGTATTATCACCAATGGTGAGCGCTACCAGAAGGTCATCGACGTATGGACTAAGGTGGGCGATGTCGTTGCCGATGAACTCTATCGCACCATCGAATACAACGACGGTAAAAAGTTGCACAACCCGCTCTACGTCATGGTCACCTCCGGTGCGCGTGGCAATAGAACGCAGATCAAGCAGCTCGGTGGTATGCGCGGTCTGATGGCCAAGCCTTCCGGTGAAATCATCGAACGGCCCATCATCTCGAATTTCCGCGAGGGGCTCAGTGTTCTCGAATACTTCATCTCCACTCATGGTGCTCGTAAAGGCCTCGCCGATACCGCCCTGAAAACGGCTGACTCCGGCTACATGACGCGCAAGCTCGTTGATGTTGCCCAGGATGTCATCGTTACCGAAATGGACTGCGGCACTGGTGCTGGCATTACTCTGGCTAGCATCTATCAAGGCGACGAAGAAATCGTTGACCTCAAGACTCGTATCTATGGCCGCGTCACCTGCGAAACCGTGCATGACCCTGTCACCAAGAAAATCATCGTTAAAGCTGGTGATCTTATGGATGAAGAGATGGCCGATCACTTGAAAAAGATCGGTGTCGAGAAACTCAAGATTCGTTCCGTGCTCACCTGCGAGGCTAAGCGTGGTTGCTGCTCTAAGTGCTATGGCTTGCACCTTGGTTCAGCTCGTCCAGCCAAACTTGGCGAAGCCGTTGGTATTGTCGCCGCACAGTCCATTGGTGAGCCGGGCACACAGCTTACCATGCGTACCTTCCACATTGGTGGTGTTGCGCAGGGCCAATTCAAGCAGCCCTTCATTGTCCTGAAGACAGGAGGCACGTTGAAATACAACGAAATGCGCTTCGTTAAAACCATCGAGAACACCTACATCGCGCTCACCCGCAGCGGCAGCATTGCCGTCATGGATGACGATGGACGTGAAATCGAAAGCCACAAAATCGTGCAAGGTGCCGTCATCGCCAGGCCCGAAGGTGCTAAGGTTAAGAAGGGGGAAACCATCGTCACCTGGGATCCCTACAACGTGCCCATCATCTCGGACAAAGCCGGCAAGGTGGAGTTCCGCGACATGTTGCAGGGCGTCACCATCACCAAGGCCAAGAACGACTCGACCGGTAATGAGGAAACCGTCGTCATCGAACACAAAGAAGACTTGCACCCGCAGATCGTCATCACTGATCCGAAGACGCACGAAGTCCTCAACAGCTACACCGTGCCAGCGGGCGCTCACTTGTCCGTCAAGAACGGCGAGAAGATCGAAGCCGGAACGACCATCGCCAAGACTCCGCGCAAAGCTTCCAAGACCAAGGACATCACCGGCGGTCTGCCGCGTGTTGCCGAACTCTTCGAAGCTCGCAAACCCAAGGATTCCTGCGAAATCGTCCGCATCGACGGTGTCGTTGAGATCGGTGGCCTCGTGCGTGGCAAGCGCCGTGTCATAGTCACCGACCCCAAGAGTGGCCAGCAGGAAGAGCATCTCATTCCCCGCAGCAAGCACATCCTCGTCTTCAACGGCGATGTGGTAAGCAAGGGCGATCAGCTCACCGACGGCCCCGTCGTGCCGCATGACATCCTGGAAATTCTTGGACCACAGGCTCTCCGCGAGCATTTGGTCAATGAAGTTCAGGAAGTCTATCGCGCTCAGGGCGTGGAAATTAATGACAAGCACGTTGAGATCATCATCCGCCAGATGCTGCGCAAGGTGAAGATCACCGAGCCAGGTGACAGCGACTTCCTCTGGGGAGACCAAGTGGATCGCACTGACTTCGAGAAGGAAAACGCCCGCGTTGTCGATCAAGGCGGCAAGGCAGCCGAAGCTGAGCCTGTTCTCTTAGGCATCACCAAGGCCTCGCTTGAAACCGAGTCCTTCATCAGCGCTGCCTCTTTCCAAGACACCACCCGTGTGCTCACGGAAGCTGCGACCCTGTGCAAGAGCGATCACCTGCGCGGTTTCAAAGAAAACGTCATCATGGGTCACCTCATCCCCGCTGGCACTGGCTTCATCGGCAACCGGAACTTCAATGTCTTCGAGACCGAGAAGCCCACCTTCATTCCCCGCAGCAAACGCGGCCACGAAGACGATGATGAACCTGT
>JANOAR010000159.1:0-7230 GCA_031411235.1 Verrucomicrobiota bacterium
TGAAGTCCTCGCTCGCTGGCCGGGCGAAATTTTGGCCGACAGCGAAGCTCAAGCCCTGTGGACAAATCTGCGCGAGTTCCGATGGGCTGATGCGAAGGCACCTCTCCTAAAGGTGGCGTTGTCGCCTGCGGCCATTGTCGCACTGGGGCAAGTCGAAGGGAGCGCGGGTGCCATGCATCTGAGCGCAGGTGGCAACGTCGCTTTTATTTCGCTGCCCAGCGCAGAACAGGCTGGCTTGTTCGACGCGCACCTGCGCACGCTCAACTTATCCGGCATGACCTTGCGTGGCGAAGCTCCCCTGTGGCTCGGCGCTCGCACTCGGCCAGTCATTGCTCAGGCCGTGAAGCACGCGCTCGCCCCCGACAACCGTTTCCCCACCCTCGACGACTGATGCTGCACCACATTCCAACAACCCAACTCGGGCCACTCGGCGTGCCGATGACACGCGCGGTGGAGGCTTGTGTGCATTGCGGTTTCTGCTTGGCCGCGTGCCCGACGTATCGCGAGCTGGGGCAGGAGATGGACACGCCGCGAGGGCGCATCGTGCTGATGAAGGAGGTGCTCGAAGGCACCCTCTCGCTCGCCGCTGCGCAACCGCATGTGGATCGCTGTCTCGGCTGCCTTGCGTGTGAGCCTGCGTGCCCGAGCGGCGTGGCGTATCGCGATTTGATCAGCCCGTTTCGTGCGATGATGCAGAAGCGCCTGACGCGCACAGTCGGCGAGCGGTTGCGGCGCTTCATCGCTGCGCAGACGATTCCTTTCCCCTCGCGGTTTCGTCTCGCGGCGACGCTGGGGCGATGGGGCCGCGCACTGGCACCGTTGATGCCGAAGAAGTGGCGTCCGATGCTCGACCTCGTGCCAGACAAGCTGCCGCGTGCTGAATCGTGGCCTGCTATCAATCCCGCGAAAGGTGAGTGGCGGGCGCGTGTGGCCTTGCTCATCGGTTGTGCCCAGCAGGTGCTCGATCCTGACATCAACACGGCCACCATTGAAGTGCTGACGCGCAACGGCATCGAAGTGGTCATCCCGCCGCAGCAGGGATGCTGCGGTGGTCTGGCGTGGCATACGGGCGATCTCGCTGCGGCGCAAAAGTTCGCCCGGCAGAACCTTCGCGCCTTCCCTGAGGATGTGGATGCGATCCTCACCAACGCCGCAGGCTGCGGCTCGGCGATGCATGAGTATCACCTCGTGCTGTGCGGCACGCCCGACGAGGCGCGTGCCGAGAGCCTCCGGCATCGTGTCATGGATGTGAGCGTGTTTCTGGCGAAGCTCGGTCTGCGTGAACCCTTGCGTGAAACGAAACTCAAAGTCGCCTACCACGACGCCTGCCATCTCGCGAACGCCCAGAACGTGCGCCGCCAGCCACGCGACCTGTTGCGTGCCATTCCCGGCCTTGCACTCATCGAAATCTCCAATGCCCATCTCTGCTGCGGCAGTGCTGGCAGCTACAACATGGATCAGCCCGAAATCGCAGCCTCGCTCGGTGAACAAAAGGCACGCGCCGTGATCGCCACGGGCGCAGAAGTCATCGCCTCGGGCAACATCGGCTGCCTGACGCAGGTGCGGCTGCATTTGAAGAAGCTCGGCTCAAACATCGAGGTAAAACACACGATGCAAGTTCTGCGCGATGCACACGCTCTAACCCCATGACTTGGACTCAAAACTACGATCCGCTCGGCAACTCAACGCTCTCCGCTCTCGTCTCGACCTTGCCAGTCATCACGCTGCTGGGGCTGCTGGCCTTCTGGCATGTGCGGGCGCAATTCGCCGCGATGGCGGGGCTGATCGTAGCCGCTGGGCTGGCCATATTTGTGTATCAGATGCCGGTGCAGCTCACGACTGCGGCGGCAGCTTATGGGGCGGCGTTTGGGTTGTTTCCCATTGGCTGGATCATATTGAATGCGCTGTTCATCTACCATCTGTCGGTGCATACCGGGCAGTTCAGCGTGTTGCAGCAGCAGGTGGCGGGCGTGTCGCAGGATCGCCGCATTCAGGCGCTGCTGATTGCGTTCAGCTTCGGTGCATTCATCGAGGGCGCGGCGGGTTTTGGGGCACCAGTGGCGATCACGGGGGCGCTGATGATCGGGCTCGGGTTCAAACCGCTGGAGGCGGCGAAGCTCGCGCTCATCGGCAACACAGCACCCGTGGCCTACGGTTCGCTGGGCACGCCGTTGATCACGCTGGCAGACATCACGGGACTCGATCTGCATCTGCTCAGCTCGATGGTGGGCAGGCAGTTGCCGGTCTTCTCGCTCATCGTGCCGTTCTGGCTTGTGGCGGCTCAGGTGGGTTGGCGCGGCATGATCGGCGTGTGGCCCGCGTGTCTGGTGACGGGACTCAGTTTTGCCATCATGCAGTTCGTGGTGAGCAACTTCCATGGCCCCTGGCTGGTGGACATCCTGGGCGCGGTTGTCTCCATGGCGGCGCTGGTGTTGTTCATGAAATTTTGGAAACCCAAGGATGCCGAGGCTGCCCCTCCCGCCGTTCTCTCATCCTCCCATGAGCCCGCGTGGAAGGCCTGGCTGCCGTGGGTGTTCCTGACGGTTTTTGTCTTTTGCTGGGGCCTGCCGCAGGTGAAGGCTGGCTTGAACGGTGTGTTCAATCGCGAGATCCCGGTGCCACTGCTGCATCAAATGGTGGAGCGCGTGCCGCCCGTGGTCGTCCATGCGGAACTGGAGAAGGCGGTGTTCAAATTCAATGCGCTGTCCGCTACGGGCACGGCCTTGCTCATCGCAGGTGTGCTGGCGGGGCTGTGCCTGCGGCTGTCTCCGTTGCAGCTCTTCAAACTGTACGTCGGGACGTTGTGGAAGCTGCGCGTATCACTGCTGACGATCTCGCTGATGCTCGCGCTCGGCTACGTGACGCGGTATAGCGGCACCGATACGACGATGGGCCTCGCGATGGCCTCCAGCGGCTGGTTGTTTCCCTTTTTCTCGCCCATCATCGGCTGGCTCGGGGTGGCGCTCACGGGCAGCGATACATCGTCGAATGTGCTGTTTGGCAATCTTCAGCAAGTCACGGCGACCCAGCTCCATCTGCCCCCGATCCTGACCGCTGCCGCGAACAGCTCTGGCGGTGTGATGGGCAAGATGATCGACGCGCAAAGCATCGTCGTCGCCAGTGTCGCCACCGGCGGCCATGCCGATAGTCCCGACGCTGGCACCGTGCTGCGCTCGGTGTTCTGGCACAGCGTCGCGCTGGCTCTGCTGATGGGCGTGCTGGTGATGATCCAGGCGTATTGGACGCCGTGGATCGTGCCAGGGAAGTGATTTCCGAGCCAAAGGCCAGGAAACCGCCCGCTTATTGGACGAACCAAAATCACTCACCTGTGGAAGCTCAGATCGCTTGCCACCGCTCCACGGAGCCACGCCGCCAACCCACGGAGCCACGCCACCAACCCACGGAGCCACGCCGCCAATCCACGGAGCCACGCTGCCAACCCACGGAGCCACGCCACCAACTCACGGAGCCACGCCGCCGTAAAACGGCTCTGGAGGTTGCCGTCGCGGCACAAACCTCGTAAAATCAAGGATTCCAGCGTCATGCCAGGATTCCGCCACCTCCGTGCTGCCGCCCTGGCAGAGTGCGGTTGGCCCGAATTCGCAGAAATGAGATGCCGCTCAGGCTTGTTGGGTTCGGCGGGTATGGGCGCGTTATCCGACCTATTTGCACAAAATAACAAAGCTCTTGTGGCAATGGCGACATTTTTGTTACCTTTGCTCAATAGGGCAACAAATCTGTCGGCTATAAAAACGCTGGGACTAAACCCACAAATTTGTTGCTGAATCAACTGTTAGGCGACTAGCACGCTCACATGCCATCGTTCCGAACAGAGGTTCTCGACCAGTTGCACCGGATGGGCTCCGACGTGAGTCAGCCGCACGGCTTCGACTTCTATCTCTACTTGCCTTCTGAGTCTGCTGCGCAGGTGGCCGCCGATAAGGTGCGCGAGAGCGACTTTACTGCAGAGGTTACCCTGGGCACGAAACCTGGCACTTGGCTCTGCAAAGCGACGGCGACGATTACCCCGGCAACCGCATTGCTGGACGATATCGGCGCGTTCTTTGCACAGACCGCCGACGTGCTGCACGGTGAGTTCGACGGCTGGGAGTCAGACGTCATTCCAATATGAACCCGTCGCCTAACCAAGCGCTGCAGAGAACAGCTCCGGTCTGTCATGCCTGCTGCTCCCCGCAGAGCCCGCCGCGCAGCAGCCATGCCAGCCCTCCGCTGTCTCTGAGCTTGAGGTCGTTCGCCCACCTCCAGCGCCGCTCACTCCTCAGAGGCAGAATTTACCGAAGCTTTACAGACATCAAAGCACTCGGCATGCAGACTGAACACCTATGAAAAACTTTTGCATACACCTAGCCTTTTGCGTTTTTGCCAGTTTCACTCAGGCGGCGATACCCACAGATACGAATGTGACACTGCTGAAGGTCAAGAAGGTTACCGTTGAGGACAGCGTCATCGTCATTGTCGCCGAAAAAGCCACGACGCGTATAACATTGCTCGCTGGCGATCAAGATCCATCCTACAAGGTCGAAACCCGGGATGGAAAGCCGGTTACAACGGTGCAGGTCTTGTCGAATGATGCCACTTTCACGATCAGGCCAGACCGTTACTCCCAACCTGGAGGAAAGTTGGAGAACGTGTGGAAGAGCAGCTTGGCATTGGCCAGAAAGCTGCAAGAAAGCAAGGAGGTCGGAACGGTTGAGATTTGCTTTTACGCGCCCGATGTCGTCATCAAACGCCACGAAATGACATCCGTCATCGGGGTCGGCTACTTGTATGCCAAGCGCTAATGAAACAGACCACGAAGACACCATGAGCACGACCAGCGCGAGAACGAGGGCGACCAAAACGGATGCCTACAACGGCTCGAATGGCATCCGTCGTGTCATCGACGCCTCTCGCTCGCCGTCGCCTGATCCGAAGCGTTCGGCAAAATCTTTACCTCGATGAAGATCCAAAATACCAAGGAGACCCTGCAAGCTACTAACGCCAATCTCTCACGATCTGAGTTTGATGACGTGAATCTCCAAGAGGCGACTTTCACGAACGTGAATTTGTCGAAAGCCACATTCACCGACATCAATTTCAGCGGCGCGAAGTTCAGCAATCTCAACCTGACCCATGTTGAAATCGAAGCCTGCGAGACCAATGGAATGAAGTTTCGCGGTGTTCTGGTCTCAGAGCTTTTCGATGCCCACAGACGGAAGTCCTCCTGAGTCGCTATACTGCCCCGCCCGGTCACGGGTTCCGCCACTGTTCCTTCGCTAACCATGAACAAGACACTGATCCTCCTCCTTTCGCTGCTGACGTTTCAAGCCTCTGGCCAGTTGCCGCTCAGACTCGCCACGTTTCGAGCTGATGTCACACCGCCCATCGGTGCACCGTTGTGTGGCGGCTTGGTGAAGCCGGTCGTGGGTGTGAGCGATGCGTTGCTTGCTCTCGGCGTGGTGATTCTCGGAACGGACAAGCCCGTGGTGCTGTGCGCCGTGGACTGGTGCGAGATTCGCGCGGGGGATCATGTGCATTGGCGGGAGGTGTTGGCGCGTGCGGCGGGGACAACGCCGGAGCGTGTGGCTGTGCAGAGCCTGCATCAGCACAACACGCCTATCGCAGACTCCGCCTCGCATAAGCATCTCGCCAGTGTCGCATCGCCGCTGAGCGTTACCGATGTGGACTGGGCCGAGCATGCGCTGGCGGGCGTGGCGGCCAGTATTGCCGCATCGCTAAAGAACACATCGCCGGTGACGCACCTCGCGCATGGTGAGGCGAAGGTGGAGCAGGTGGCTTCCAATCGGCGCATCATGGGCACTGACGGCAAGGTGGCAAAGATGCGCTTGAGTTCCACGAAGGATGCGACGCTGCGCGAACTGCCAGAGGGCACGGTCGATCCGATGCTCAAGACGATCAGCTTCTGGAATGGCGAGCGCAAGCTGGCGGCGCTGCACTACTACGCCACGCACCCGATGAGCTTCTATGGCGATGGCATGGTCACGGGCGATTTCGTGGGCATCGCCCGCGAGCGGCGCACGCGCGACGATGGTGTGCCACATGTGTATTTCACTGGGTGCGGCGGCAACATCGCGGCGGGCAAATACAACGACGGCAGCAAGGAGACTCGTGTGCTGCTGGGCGAGCGTATCCACGCGGCCATGCTTGATTCCGAGAAGGCGGTGAAGCGCCTTCCCCTCACAAATGCCGAGTGGCGTGCGAAGGCGGTGCGGCTGAAGCCGCACCCCGACTTCAGCGAAGAGCGCATGATGAAGGTGATCGAGAGCACCGCGACTATACCCTCGCAGCGCATCAGCGCGGCGTTCCGCCTGGGCTTCATCCGGCAGAGCGCGGCGGGCGTGCCGATACAGTTCACCAGTTTGCATCTTGGCGATGGCGTGTGCCTGCTGCACCTGCCCGGCGAGTCGTTCATCGAGTATCAACTCTTTGCCCAACAGCAAACCCCTGGCGGCTTCGTCGCGACCGCGAGCTATGGCGACGGTGCGCCCGGCTACATCCCGCTGGAGAAATCCTTTGCCGAAGGCGGCTACGAACCCACGCAGGCCTACGCGGCACCCGAATCGGAGCAGCAGATGAAGGAAGTCATCGCGGAGCTGCTGCGCTCGAAGTGAGTTTGCATCTGAACGATGCATGGTGCGTTCATATGCCTCACTTCAGTTGCTCAAACAAGTCCTCCAGCCCGGCGATGATTTTCGTCGAAGCGTCCAGCTCCAAACAACTCGATCTCGCACGCCAAGTTTCGTAGCCACCGAGGAGGTGATGTTCGGGGGTGGGAAGGTAGCCGTGGTAGGCATTGGCGAGGGTGACGGTGAAGGTCTGTGGGTGGCGTTGCTTCATGGCGAGGCCGACTTCGACGAAGACTTCGGCAGGGATGGCTGAGATGCGGAGGTCGCCGAGTTTGAGTACTTGCAGGGGGGCGGAGACTTGCGGCGGGAACTCGCTGAGCAGCACGGTCTCGCGGGCATAGACCTGATCCATGGTTTCCATGCGTGGGAAGAGCTTGGATTGCTTCATCACCTCTCGGGCTTTCTCGACTTCGTTTTGCGATGGCAGGCGCAGGGCTAGGGACAGCTCCTGCTGCGCAACGGCGAGGGGTACCCAGTCGTGGTAGGTGAGCGTGTTGCAGACGCGGGCGACTTCCTGTGCCACATCGTTGGCCACGAGCTTGATCTGGCCATAGGGCGGTTGTTTGGCTTGGGCCTTGTTCGT
>JANOAR010000160.1:0-29577 GCA_031411235.1 Verrucomicrobiota bacterium
GTGCCAGCCATATTTCACAGGCCATCCAGGCTCTCGGTGGTTCGGTGAATGCCTACACCTCTTTCAATCGCACGGTGTACTACATCGAGGGGCTCTCGGCCAATGCGGAAGGCTACATGGAAATCCTCGCCGACATGGCCCAACGCTCCAAGTTTGCCCCTGATGAACTGGCTCGCGAAAAGGATGTGATCCGCCGCGAAATGGCCATGGACAATGACGACGCAGGCTCGGCGGCCCAGCATCTCATGCAGGCTACGGCCTTCAAAAAGCACCCGATGCGCCACCCCGTCATTGGCTACCGCGAAGTCTTCGATCAAGTGGGCCACCTCGATCTGCTCGCCTTTGTGAAGCGCCACTACGCGCCGAATAACTGCTTCCTCGTCGTCACGGGTGCGGTCGATACAGATGCCATACTCGCTGCGGCAAAGACCCACTTCGGCACCTGGCAGCGCCAGCCCTATGAGCCCGTGATGCTGCCCATCGAGCCCCCCCAGCGCAGCGCTCGCGAAGCACGCCGCACCTTTCCCACCGAGCTGACCAAAGTAGCCATTGGCTGGCCCATCCCTGGCGACTCCCACGAGGACAAGCCCGTGCTCGATGTGCTGGCCTTCCTGCTGGGCAGTGGGCGCAGTTCCAGGCTCTTCCGCGAACTGCGCGAGAAGCGCGGCATCGCCCACTACGTCTGGGCTGGCGCGTGGTCTTCGGTCGAGTGTGGCCTGTTCAGCATCGACGCCGAATGCGACCCGCCCGATGCCGAAGCCGCGCTGAAAGGGCTGCGCGAAGTCATCGCTGAAATGCAGCGCAAAGACCCTAGCGCTGCCGAGTTGGATAAAGCCGTGCGCAGCACCATCGCGGGGCAACTGCGCTCGCTCGCCACCACGCGTGGCCAAGCCGCCAGCCTGGGCAGCAGTTGGCTAAACATCGGTAGCCTCAACCTTTCGCGTATCTATTTGGAGGCCATTCGCCGCGTCACCCCGGCCCAGGTTCGCGCCGCCGCCAGTCGTTACCTCGTCGAGCACACGTCGAACCTCGTCATTGTTGAACCCGAAGGCACGGCGGTGAAAGCCAAGGCCAAGGCCAAAACAACCACCCGCGATGGTATCGAAACCATCACCCTGCGCAACGGCTTGACCCTGCCGCTGGTGCGCAATCCACGGCTGCCGCTCGTCTCCATTCGTGCTGGATTCCTCGCGGGTGTTTTATCCGAAACGGATGCCAAAGCTGGCCTCACGCAAATCGCTGCGCAGATGCTGATGAAGGGCACACAAACGCGCAGCGCCGATGAACTGGGCAGCATCCTCGAAAAGCGCGGTGGTATATTGCACGTCGCGGGCGATGCGCACCGACTCATCCTCGCCGCCGATGTGATGAAGGGCGATGAAGCCCTCGCGCTCGATGTCATGGGCGATCTCCTGCGCCATGCCAAGCTACCCGCCGACCAACTCGCTCTGGTAAAAAAACGCCAGCTCGCCAGCATTCGCGAAGAGCAGGAAGACCCGCTGACGGTGGCCATGCGTCTCGCTCGTCGCCATATCTTCGCCAACACTCCCTTTGAACGCACCGCACTGGGCACAGAGAAGAGCGTCACCGCGATCAGCATCGCCGACTGCAAAGGCTTGCTCAAAAACCACATCACCGGTGCCAATGGCGTCGTCACCCTCAGCGGCGACATCGACCCCAAGGCCGTCAAAAAACAGGTCGAAGCGGCCTTCGGTAGTCTCCCGCGTGGCCAGCGCCATCTCGCCGAGCACCGCTCGCTACCGCACCACGGCAAGGCAGGGAAGTGGCAGCACACGATGGATAAAGAGCAAGCTGTGCTCGTCATCGGTTTCCGCACCGTCGGCCTGCACCACGCCGACAGCTATGCCCTGAGTATGATCGACGAAGCGTGTAGCGACATGGGCTCGCGCTTGTTCAATCGCATCCGCGAAGAGCTGGGCCTCGCCTACTATGTCGGTGCGCAGAGTTTCATGGCTTATGGTGCAGGAGCCTTTTATTTCTACGTCGGCACCGATCCGGCGAAGATCGACTTAGCAGAAAAGGAGATGCTCGGCCAGATCGCCGATCTCGCCAAAAATGGCCTCAAAACCGATGAACTCGAACGCGCGAAGACCACCTGGAAGTCCCAGTGGTTGCGCGGCCAGCAAGGCAATGGAGCCCTCGCCGATGCGGTGTCGTGGGACGAGATCAACGGCCTCGGCCATCAGCATTTTGAGAAGCTCCCCAGCATCATCGAAGGCGTCACGGCCAAAGAGATCAAGCGCGTCGCGGCCCTGTACTTCAAGGTCAAAGACGCCTTCGTCGTGCGTGTGCAATCGAAGCGAGCCTAGCCTGGAACGGTAGGCTGTATGGCGCAGCAATGCGCCCATCACCTGTTTGTGTCAGTGACTCGGGCTTGCATTCGATGGGCAAATGCCATCAACATAGCGAGAGTCGTGCTTGAGGTCATTCAAGCAGGATTTCTGCTGTATGATTCACGAGCATGGGTTTTGCCCATGTCCATACTCGCGCAGGCTGCTTCCGATCTCGCCTATGAACTCAGAACTATCAGACGCTTCGAAGCTAGACTCTAGTGTCGATGCGATGACTCTCGTAGAGCCGCAAGTTGAAGCGGCGACCCTCTTAGAACCGCAAGTGGCCGAGGCCAATGCGGAGCGGGCCTTGGTGGCGCTGTTTCTCAGAGACGATGCGGAAAAGCCGGGAATGATGATCGGGCGCTACAAGCTCCTGGAAGAAATCGGCGAGGGTGGCTTCGGCATTGTTTGGCGGGCCGAGCAGACGGGCGATGTGCGCCGTGAGGTGGCGCTAAAAGTGATCAAGCCAGGCATGGATAGCCGCGAAATCATCGCCCGTTTCGAGGCGGAGCGGCAGGCGTTGGCGATGATGAATCATCCCCATATCGCTCAGATGCTGGAGGGCGGCTCGACGCTGCACGGGCGGCCCTATTTTGCGATGGAGTATGTGAAGGGCCAGCCCATCACACAGTTCTGTGATGAACGAAGGCTGCCGTTGGAGGCCCGCATCCGCATCTTTGTAGATGTCTGTTCTGCTGTGCAACATGCGCATCAAAAGGCCATCCTGCATCGCGACTTGAAGCCCTCGAACATCCTCGTGGGCGAGGCAAGTGGGCAGATCGTCGCCAAGGTGATCGACTTCGGCGTTGCCAAGGCACTGGGGTCACAACTCACGGATAAAACGATGTTCACCATGGTAGGCACCGCCATCGGCACGCCGCAGTACATGAGCCCCGAGCAGGCCGGAGTGCTGGGCCAGGATGTCGATACGCGCAGCGATATTTATTCGCTCGGTGTCATCCTTTACGAACTGCTCACGGGCAGCACACCGATGAAGGTCGAAGACCTGCGCAAAGGTGGGCTGGCCAATTTAAAAGACTGGCTGCGCGATGCTGAACCCGAGCGTCCCAGCACGCGCATCGTGCATCTGGAAGCACCCACGAAGCAGAAGGTCGCGAGCAATCGTAAGACCGAGCTGCGCAAACTGCCGCGCGCTCTGCGGGGTGATCTGGACTGGATCGTCATGCGAGCCCTGGAAAAGGATCGCAACCGTCGCTACCAGACGGCGAATGGCTTGGCGCTCGATTTGGAGCGCTATTTAAAAGGCGATGCCGTGGAGGCTGGGCCACCCTCGGCCAGTTATCGACTGGGCAAGCTGGCGCAGCGCTATCGAGGTGCCCTCACGGCGGCGGCGCTGCTGCTCATCAGCGTGCTGGTGGGCGTCGGCTTCACCGTCTGGCAAGCGGTGCGTGCGACCAAGGCTGAGAAGCTCGCCTCGCTGCGGCTGACCCAAGCCGAGGGAGCGCGTGATGCTGCCGAAGACCTCATCAACGAAGCGATTCCTGGCTTGCGGAAGAGCCTGCTCGCTCTCGGCAAAGTTGAGATCATGGAAGACATGGTCGCCGCCGCCGATGCTTATTACAAGAAGCTGCCCGCCGAGTTGGCCAATGAAGGAGCCCTGCGCCACAAGTCATCGCTAGCGCTGAATCGAGCCCTCATCGCGGCAGCACTCGGTCGGGATAAGGAGCAAGAAGAGCAAACCATCGAGTCATTGCGCCTCACCGAGCAGCTCGCGGCGCTGCACCCCGACGAGGAGCAACTGCAAGATGATGCGTGTTACGGCATGTTGACCCTGTGCTACCTCTACAATGACCGCAGCGCGTTCGACCAGCTCGTTAAAACGGCGGATAACATCATCGTTCGCTGCGATGCCTGGCTGGCGAAGAAACCCGAAAGTCTCTGGTCGCTGCGCTACAAGGTGCTCGCGCACAACCTCGCTGCACAGGCACTGGTGCGTTACGGGGGCAAGGTGGCGGAAGGGTTCGCCCGCTTCCAGCTAGCGGTGAGCATCACGGCCTACATGCGCAAGGTGGCAGGTGAAACGCCGGAGGTCTGCGAGGCAGAGGGGATCAACCATTATGGCAATGCCAAGGTGGCCGAGCGCTTGGGGAACTTGACTCTGCGCGTCAAAGAGTATGAAGCCTCCACGGCTTCCTTTGCCCGTGCGCTGGAGCTGGAGCTGGGGGATGGCTCCGCTCTGCTGCGCGAGATGTACGTGGGAGCCCTGCATCATGCAGGTGCTGGCATTCGCGACCACGGCAAGATAACCAAGGATGAGGAAGAACAAAAACGCGGTGAAGACATGATCCGCAAAGCCTTTGAAGGCCGCGCCAAGCTCGTGGAACTGGAGCCGGGACGCGCCGAGTGGTGGCGTGACCTAGCCCATAGCTACCATATGATGTCGCTCATCGCCCTGGATCATAAGGACCTCGCTACTGAACTCCAGTACCGTAAGGACTCCCTGCGTTGCCGCGAGGAGGCCGCCAAGCGCCAGCCGACACGGCCCCTGCTCTTTGATGAATTGGCGGGTGGCTTCTCTGGTCTAGCTGATGTGCTGGTCAAGCTGGAACCACCCGATTCCACACAGGCGGCTGAACTTCTTCTTCGCGGCCTCGAAGCCTGGAAAAAAGGTGTGGAAATGGCGGGCATGAAGTCGATAAACAATCGCCAGATCAAGTCGGACATGGATCGTCTGTGCAAGGTCGCCGCGACGAATCCCAAAGCTGCCGTGGCTTGGCTAGCCCAGGCGCGGCAAACGCTGGAGCCCTTGGTTGGCAAGATCGAAGGCAGCAATGATGTCCTCGCGGCCCTCGCCAAGGTGCTCTCGCTGCAAGCCGAGACACTCGCGTCGCTGGGACAAAACGAGCCCGCTGCTGAAGCCAAGGCAGCACTTGATAAGCTGACGGGAACGAAAGGGGAGGGCGCATCCAACACCACCGATGTGGCCAAACTACTCATCGACACCGCGAGCCCTGAATATGATGCCATCAGCAAACTCCCGCCTGATCGCCAGCCTGAAGCCGTGGCCAAAGTGGAAGCTGCGGTAAAGCGTGCCATACAATTGCTGGAGCCGCTAGTGGCCAAGGAAAACACGCCAGGGCAGCGCTACGAGCTTGGCCGAGCGTGGCTCATACAGGCGCGATTATTGAGGTGGCACAAGCAGTGGCGCGAGGCCCATGACGCTTATTCAAAGACCCTCTCCCTGTTTGATGCCGCTACTCAGGTATCAAATCTCGCGAGCGCAGAGCAAGAGCTGGGAGACATGCTGCGCGAGCAAAAGGACTACCCCGCTGCCATTGAGCACTACACCCGCGTTGCCAAGATACGCGATGACTTAACGCAGCAGCCGGGAGCCAGTGCCGACTCTTTCCGGGCGGCAGGCCAGCTCTGGAGCAATTGGCGCACAGCCCTGCTAAGCTCAGGCGATATTGCCGCAGCGCTGAAGGCCTCGGACGCTGAGTTGCAGCGTTATCAGCGTGCCCACGAGTTGGATCCGAAGCGCAACGACATCATCTGGAGCCTGGCTTCTGGTCTGCTGCAAAAATCGAGAATCCACGCCCAACTCAAGGATGATGCGGCGGCAATTACGGCCTTGGATCAAAGTATGGCGCACTTCGCAACGCTCCTGCCACAGGAGACCAATTTCGGCAGACTCGATGGCCTCAATAACTATGCGGGCGATGCATACTCCAAGCTACGCGAGTCAAAAAATTATGCTGGGGCAGAGAAGGCGTTGAAGCTGGTCATCATCGTGCGCCAGCGTTTTGAAGCCGTGCGCTCATGGCCAGAGGAGGTGAATAAGTCTTCCATTGATGCGCAGTTGACGATGGTTAGCCTAGTGCAAGAGCAGGGGCGAATCCCGGACTGTGAAGCCTTGCTCACAGCCGCACTCGAAGCCGCCGATCGCTCGGCCCGGCCCGCCATCATCGCCAGCGCCCATGCGCGAGCGCGCACTTTTTTCGATGTTCTAGGCCGACATGCCGAAGCCGAGGCGCATATCCGCATCGCCTATGAGACGAGCCAACAGACCGACTTGGGGGCGGTGGCGCTGAACATCGCAGGCGATTACGCGATGACGCTGCGCAATTTAAAGCGCTACGCTGAGGCCGAGAAGATCGTTATACCCGCCTGGGATATGGCTAGCACACGCACTTGGCCCAATGAATCGCAGCGACTGAGATCGGACTTAGCCAATAAAATTTGCAGCTTGTTCATCACCTGGTACAACGCTGAGCCCAGCGATGCCCGAAAAATCCAGGCGGTTCAGTGGGCCGAACGCGCCGCCACGACGCTGCCTATGGAGGGCAAGCTCAACGAGGGGGATATAGCGCCAGCATTGTTGGTCTGGATGTGGCGCATGGCGACCTGGGTGGAGGCTGGCGATGTGGCCGCCTACAAACGCCAGCGCACTAAATTACTCGCTCTGGCCAAAGGTCGCCAGCAGCCAGACATCTGCAACAGGGCTGCCAAACTGGCTCTGCTACTGCCTGCGGAGGCCGATGAACTCGCGGCTGCCGTAACGCTGGCGGACATCGCTTTTCGTGCCATGCCTGTGGGCAAGCCACCGGACGAATTTCACACTTTCAGCCAAGGCTTGGCCCTGTACCGCAGCGGTAAACATGAGGAAGCCCTAGCGGTGCTGCAACCTGTGATCAAGTCCGTCGCGTATGATCGCCTGTTCTCCATTCGCAGCATTGCGGCACTGGCTCATCATGCTCTAGGCCAGACGGAGCAAGCTAAAGCTCTGCTCACGAGCATGGATAAAATGGATGCTCGCGCTCTGGCTTGGCTGAGTATGCCCGCTGATCGTGATGCCGCTGTGTCGAGGGTGCTGCTGCGCGAGGCCCGGGCAGCGGTGGGGCCGTAGTCTGGATTTAGATTTCGCCAAAGAATTTTTCGCGAATCTGGACGATGGCATCGAGCATCGCGTCGGCTTCTTCGCGAGTCTTGGCATCGAGGCTGGAGGCGGCGCGGTTGTGGCGACGATAGAGCATTTTTAGGCGTTCGCGGACTTGCTCCTTGTTCATCTTGGGCTCGATCTCACAGAGTTCCTCGGCAGACTTTTTGGCGACAGGTTTGACGGGGGCTTTCTCCTTGGGTGCTTCGCCTTTGGCAGCGGGTGGCGGTGGGGCGGCGGGCGCTGCTTTATCCTTGGCCGCTGGTGCTGGCGCAGGCTTGGTTGGCTTGCCGAGAGACTTGGAGATGGATTCGAGAACCTTTTTAAACATAGCAGTGGGGGGCGGCGGTGGCGTGGACTCTACTCGATGCGCATGGCTTTGAGGAAGCTGCTACGGCGTTTCAGTTCGTCGTCGGAGAGGACGCCAGCACCTTTATAGGAGACGGCGACCTCACGGGAGCGGCCCGATTGTTTGTCCACGACGAGGGCGCGAACGCGCTGGTTTTCATCGTAGCTGAAGGTGACGGCGACTTCGCAACCTTTGGGACGGTTGGGCGGGACTTCGAGGGTGATGCGGCCTATGACGTCGATGAATTTGGGGTCGGTATCTTCGCCCTGGGTGATGTCCACTTCGATGATGCGCTCGTTGTCCTCGGAGGTAATGTACATCTGCGTGCGCGAGCAGGGGATGGCGGTGTTCTTCGGGATGACGATGGAGTTCTGCACGGATTCATCGCCCGTGGCAGCATTGTAAACCATAGCGAGGGTGCCGTAGCTTTGGTTGCAGACTTCCTGAATGCGCGAGGATTTTTTGGCAAACAAGGCAGCACCGAGCGCGACACATTCATCGACGTTGCCGCAGGTTTTTGGCGTTTTACCGAACATTTTTTCGAGCACTTGCTTCACCTTGGGAATGCGAGTGGAGCCACCGACGAGGACGACATGGTCGATGTCGGAGACCTTGAGTTTCGCGGAATCCATGGCCTGCTCGACAAGCATGACGGCACGGGTGACCATGCTGCGGATGAGTTTTTCGAAGGTCTCGCGATTGAGGTCGATACGGGCGAGACCGCTCTGGTCGTTGCCGATGGTGTCGGAGACGCGTTGCAGCTTGGACAGCATCTTCTTGGCGTCCTCGGAGGCTTGCAGGGCGCGGCGGCGCTGGCGTTCGTCGTTGTAGAGTTCGGCACCGACTTGTTTCCTGTACTGCTCGGCGTAGGTGGCGAGGAGGATGTCGTCCATGTTGCTGCCGCCGAGGTGGCGCGAGCCTTCGGAGGTGAGAATGCGGATGTTGTCGCCAGTGACTTCGAGAATGGTGGTATCGAGCGTGCCGCCACCGAGGTCGAAGACGAGGATGCGGCCCTGTACGCCCTGGGTGTGGGCGTAATACACGGCGGCGGCGGTGGGTTCGTTGACGAGGCGGCGGATTTTTAAGCCTGCCATTTCGGCGGCTGCGATGGTGCTTTTGCGGGCGAGTTCGTTGAAGTTCGCGGGGACGGTGATGACAACTTCGGTGATGTCGCCAACGATCTTCGAGCAGTCGCGTTTGAGCTTGGCGAGGATGAGGGCGGAGATTTCAGAGGGAGCCCAGTCTTTACCGTCGATTTTGACGATGTGCTCAGGGTCGTCCATGTAGCGCTTGATTTGGAAGATGGTGCGCTCGGGGTCGCCGCCATCGCGGGCGGCGCTGCCGACGAGTTTCACGTCTTCGTGCGAGTCGAAGTACACGACGGAGGGCGTGAGCCGCTCGCCATCGGCGTTCGGGACGATCTCGGGATTTCCATCTGCCTTGAGATATGCCAGCCCGGAGAGGGTGGTGCCAAGATCTATACCAACGAATTCAGCCATGATGATGAGGGATAAAAGGGGAGGGGGGGACTAACAGGAGACTGGGGGACGGGGCAATACAAAAACACTAAGCGCTGGAAGTTTTGACCTCGACTTTCCGCAGCACGACTTCCCGACCTTCGTCTTTGGAATAGATAAAACCGGGGCGGTAGCTTTCAATGACTTTCGCCTTTGATGGCCCAGGGAGGGCTTCGATGATGTTGAGTCGCTGGCGTAGCTTGACATCAATTTCTGTGCCAGCATCGACGGCGAATTCGGTAACGCCATGCTGGTGAAGGATGTCTTCAAAGGAAGCTCGTAGCGTGCGCAGTTGCTGCTCCATGCCGCCGCCATTCTGCCCGGAGTAGCGTTGGATGAGGATGTCGATGAGGTCGATGCGCTTGATGAGGTCGCCGGCAAACATGACGACGGTGGATTCGTCAGAGGGCAGGCTGCGGCGCGAGATTTCGTGCTTTTCTTCGAGTTCGATGAGTTGCCCGCGCAGGCGTTGCTCGACATCTTTCCAGTGGCGTGCCTCTTGCTCGGCCTTGGCGAACTCGGTGCGTTTGTGCTCGAATGCGGCAAGTTCTGTGTGCACCGAGGCAAGGTTTGCCGTGGCTTGCTGCTGTTGGGCTTGAAGCTGCTGCACGCTTGCCTGGAGGGCGGCGAGCTGGACCGCTTGTAGGGCTTCGGCTTCGGCACTGTCTTTTTTAGCGGCTTCGAGGCGCTGGGCTTCGCGGTTGCTGGCCTCTTGTAAGGTGTTGATTTTGGCCCGGAGAGTCAGCTCTTGCTCAGAGGCTTCGCTCAGCGAGGCGTGGCTGGCGGTTTTGCGTGCTTCGAGGCTGGCGATGGCTTCGCTGAGCGACAGGGCTTTGCCGCCTGTCTGGGTCAGCTCGGCTAGCTGAGCTTCCTGGGTGGTGATACTGGTGAGCTGGACGGCAAGGGTTTGCTGGGCGGCAAGGATTTGAGCCTGCTGATCCTTCAGCGCGAGGTCGAGACGCTGCTCTTCGTTTTGCAGTTGTTGCACGCGCTTGGCTCGGGCTTGGGCGTCGGCTTCGTTTTTTGCAAGGTCGGTTTGGAGGGCGACTAGCGCCTTCTTTTGGGCACTGCTATTGGTGAGGAGTTCTTCGACGGAGACTTCTGCGGTGCGAGCGGCGTCCTGGGCGATTTTGAGTCGTTGGGTCTCTTTTTCGACATCGGCTTGGGCTTTGTTGAGTCGCTCCTCGCGCACGCGGATACCTTCTTCTAGGTTGCCGAGGTGGGCTTCGAGTTCTTTGACTCGGCGGGAATTATTGTCGGTGTCGGTGAGAAGTTTTTTGGCAAGGCGAGTGGCCTCATCGCGCTGCGCCATCAAGGTGGCTAAAGCGGCAGTGAGCGTCGTTCTTTCGGCGGTGAGGCCGGGCATTTCTTTGCGCAGCCGCTTCTCGTCATTGCGGGCTAGCTCGATGGCTTCTTCGGCAGCTTTACGCTTGGCTTCGAGTTGTTCGAGGGTGGTGGTGGCTTTTACAGCCCGTTTTTCGGCGTCGGTGTAGCGGGTTTCTTCGGCTGTGGCTTTCTTGGCGAAGTCCTCGGCCTTGGCCTTTTCCACCGTGCTGGATTGGCCGAGGGTGGCGATGTTTTTTTGCAGCGTATCCTGCTGCTGGGCGAGGGCGGAGAGCTGCTGTTCGAGCTGCGTGCGTTGCTCGGTAAGGCTGGTAAGCTGGGTCTGGGTGCTGGCCACTTCGGTTTGGGCAGCACTGAGCTTGGTCTCTTGGTCGGTTCGCGCGGCGAGGGCGGTATCGTGTTTAGTGCGGTGGCCGAGTTCAGCGGCGGTGAGAGTGAGGATGAGAGCTTCCAAGCCCGATGCCTTGGAGCTGATGCCGTCGTGGTCAGTTTTGGCTTTGCTAAGGGCGGCCTCGGCTGCGGTGAGTTCGCTGGTTTTGGCGCTGAGTGTGGCCGTGAGGGTGGCCAGTTGGGCTTCCAGCGTGGCATTTTTCCCTTCGAGGTCTGCGAGCGAGGTCTGAGCTGTGGCGAACTGGGCCGTGCTGCTGGCGATCTGCGCGGTGAGGGCGGCAAGCTTTGTTTCAGCTTCGGCGAGGGCGGCTTGTTTGGCCGCCAGGGTTTGTTCGGTTTGGCTGAGTTCAGCGGTCTTGGCCGTGTGCCGTGTGCTGGTTTCAGCGTGCTGAGCATCAAGGTTCGCGACTTGGCGTTCGGCCTCGATACGGCGCTTGGTGAGGGTTTGTACGAGCAGGTGCTGGGCAGTGCCTTGCTCGGTGGAGCGGGCGAGTTGAGTGCTTTGCTCGTCGCGCTGACTGCCGAGGGCGATGAGGGCTGTGGCAAGGCTGGCACGCTGGGCTTCGACGGTGTCGCGCTGTTCTTCGACAGCCTTCAGTGCTTGGGTGGCGTCGCCGAGTTGGGTGTCGGTGGCAGCGAGTTCGTCGAGCTTTTGCGTGAGGTCAGCTTCGCGCTGTTGTAGGGCTTGAACCTTGGCGTCTAGGACTTGGATGTCCTGGAGCCGCTGGCTGTTGAGTTGCTCGTGTTCGGTGGTTTTGCGAGCTTGTTCAGCGTCGAAGGCAGCGCGTTGTTCCTGCTGTGCTGTGGCTTGGGCTTTTACAGCGCTGACTTCGGCCAACACGGCGGCTAGGGCTTGCTCAGCGGCGCGGCGCTCTTGTGTGAGTTTTTCGAGGTTGGCGCTTTCGAGTGCTAGCGCTTTGACTTTCTCGTTGGCCGCGTCTGCGGCGTTGATGGATTCACCGAGTCGAAGAGTCTGGAGGTCGATGGCACGCTGCAGTTCGACCAATTGCGTTTCGGTCTGAGCCTTGGATTGAGCGGCGGTTTCGGCTTGGCGCTGGAGTTCAATGGCGCGTGCTTCCGCCGAGGCGATGGCCGAGAGTTTTTCGGCTTGCTGGCCGATGAGCAGTGCGACGGCGGTGTCGAGGGTCGAACGTTTGGCTTGCAGCTCGGTAAGGGCGGCGCTGACATCGCCCACGCTATCTTTGGTGCTGGAGAGCTTGGCGATCTCGGCGGTGTGAGCTTCGGCTTGAGCTTGGGCGCTGGCGAGCTTGGCCTCGGTGGCAACGAGGTTGCCGGTGAGCGTGGCTAGTTTTTCATTGGCCTGGGCGATGCTGGCGGTCTGTTGGGCCGCTAGGGCTTTGGCTGCATCGGCTTCTTTGGCTGCTTGGATGACTTGCTTTTGCTTGGCCTCTAGTTCGTTTGCGGTGGCTGCCAGTTGGGCTTGTGCCTCGCTGACTTGTTTTTTTAAGTCGGTGAGCTTACTCGCTTGGCGCTGCTCTTCGGCGGTTTGTTGGGCGGCTGCTTGCGCTTTGCCTGCGGTGGCAAGTTTCGCAGCAGAGGCGGCTTCAGCGGCGATAACGCTGCGTATCTGCTCTAGTTCGGCACGTGCTTTGGTGAGCTGGGCCTCGGTATTTTCAGCCTCGGTATTCGCTTTTTGTAGCGTGTTGGTGCGTTGATTGACTTCAGCGAGGTTTGCCTGGACTTCGGTCAATTCCTTGCGCTTGACGTCCACTTGCGAGGTCAGTGCCGTCCATTCGGATAGGGCAAGTTTGGTCGTCGCGGCATCAAGTTCTGCGGCTGGACTCGAACCGATGCCGGGCACTTTGGCGGTCTTTGATTGAGCCTGCTGGATGATTGGAGTTACCACCGGCGAGGTGGACGGCTTGGGCACGATGACCTGTTGGGGCACGCGGCTAGTCGCGCGGGTCGGCAAAGGCTCCGATGACGTCGATAGGATGGAGGGCGTGTTGAGGGCTGGCTTGTCATTGCCCAGGGGGATGGATTCCGTGTTGCCACTGCGACCATCGGGGCGTGTGGGATTGCCCTTGCCGCCTGTGCCGCTCTGCTTGTTGTCGGCTGGGGCGAGGCCCTTGGGGGCACGGTCGCGGAACTTGGCTTCGAGCTGGCCAAACTGGATGCGGTCTCCGCCTTTGACGCGCGATCTCTGGGCACGTTTGCCATTGATGAAGATGCCGTTAGAGGACTTTAAATCGACGATCTCGTAAGTGCCATCGGGCTGCCGCAAGAACTCGGCGTGGAAGCCCGAAATGTAGCCGTTGTCGATGACAATATCGTTGCGTGAATCGCGGCCAATAGACAAGCGGTCGTCGAGTAGATCGAAGACGAACTCATTGCCATCGTTGAGATTAAACGCCAGATAAGGCATGTCGCGGGGTACAAGCTAGAAACAGGGGTGGCGAGAATAGAAGTGGATGGCAATTGAATCAAACTTATAAACAAGGGTGTTCGCTAGCCCAGTGGTTATTTGGCGACTCGCCAGAAAATCCATTCGTGAGCACAAACATTTTACATACCATAACAATATGAGCCTTCGTTTTTTTAGCAGCCCGTGGTCTATTGCAGCCATTGCCCTCGCTACTTTTGTCACATCGTGCTCCACCACCCCTTCCTCCGCCATCGCTGGCCCTTCGCTTAGCTCCGCCCAAGTGAGCCGCATCGGCCAGCGCATCTGGCAGTCCGAGTGCGCTGGCACGGTCGCTGGGCTCACCAGTTGGAACTCGGGTGAGGAGTTTGCCTCGCTGGGCATTGGCCATTTTATCTGGTATCCAGCAGGTTACGAAGGGCCGTTTGAAGAGAGTTTCCCTCAACTCATCGGCTACCTGCGCCAGCGCGGTAGCGCTGTGCCAGCTTGGTTGCTTGCCACCAGAGACTGCCCGTGGGCGAGCCGCGAGGCGTTTAACCGTGAAGCGAAAGGCGAACGCCAGCAGCAGTTGCGCACCCTGTTGGCAGGCACGGTGCGTGAACAGACCGAGTTCATCATCCAACGCCTACAAAACGCCGTGCCAGCGATGATCCGTGCAGGCGGAAACGCCGTGGCGGTGAGTCACGGCCTGCTGGCACAATCGCCCGAGGGACTCTTCGCGATGATCGACTATGTAAACTTCAAGGGCGAGGGATTGAACCCAAAGGAACGCTATAATGGCCAAGGTTGGGGACTCGCGCAGGTGCTCGGTGATATGAGCGCCGCAGAAGCGCGATCCGCGCCCGCAGCCTTCGCCGAATCAGCCAAACGAGTCCTGAGCCAACGCGTCGCTAATGCTCCAGCAGCACGAGGCGAAAATCGCTGGCTGGCAGGCTGGAAAAATCGCTGCGACGGCTATAAGAAACCACTCTAGTCTCAAGCGTTTTTATGGCGGTAGGGCAGGGGACTCTGTTCGCTCGGGTTCACTGCGAGGAGGATCACAAAGTGTCAGAAGGCAAAGCCGCTCAGGAAAATTTTTCAGGGTAAGCTATGCCCGCACCTCTGACACAGAGTCGGTGCGTTTGGCATTCCTCTGGGTTGTACGAGGCAACGAGAGTTGTTCACATTCCTAGTGTGCATGACTGGCAGATGCTGCTGCATCTGGAGCGAGCATGAGGTCTTGGAAAACGAGCCTCACTTTTCGCCTAACGTGCTCTCTCAATCCTGTCGTAGAACTCAAGTCACTATCAAGTTTGGGATAATGTAGCCGAATACGTAAAGCCCCAAGACTCGAAATATCGCAATTGTCAGTTAATTCAGCCCAGTAATGGCTTCAACTTCGCCTAAATTTTAAAAATTAGCCCATGACTACCGATAAATCCCAGGACGTGCCAAGCGCTTCAACTCTTCAAGAGGGCCACGTCTAAAGCGCGTTTGTTTGGCTGCATGGACGAGGACGACTCATTTCCAGGTGTCAAAGAGATGATGCGTTGAAAAGCGCGGGGTTGCACATCCACCAATAACTACAAGCAATCAATATATGGCAAATGATAAAGGTAGTGGGTCAGATGAATTATGGTGAGTCAGCGTATTGAATGCCGGGTTTCCGAACGGTTGGTTTAGCCCGCCGCTGGTTCCTAATGGATCACTAAAAACCCAAGGCTTGGCAGATGAGCGGCAGCGGGATAACTCCAAACGGGGACTAGGAAATCGCGTTTATCTTTGGCGGGTGTTTGAGTTTCTGGTGCTGCGTTTCCGGGACGCTCTTTGCCTTGGGTTTCGCTCTTTTCTATCTCGCCTCCATCAGCGTCCAGCAGGCTCCAGGCTAGCGTGCCGCCACGCTGCCAACCTGTGCCTTGCGCCCACGCAATGAGCGTCTCGCCGCGCTCGTTTTGGGCGAGGCTGGGGTGTTTGCTACCGTTGCTGGATAGGCAGCGCGGTTTGCTACTGGCTGAGGCGAGGTTGGCCATCCAGATGGTGTTGTCGGTCTCCCAGGCGGCGAAGAGGCCCCTGGGGGTGGATTCGAGGGAGCTGCTGCTCATCGGGCAGGCGTTGATGGGCCAGGGTTGCAATTCTGTGCGGGTGAAGCTGGCCGCTTGGTCGGTGGATCGCAGCACTTGCATGTCCCGGCTGGTGCCATCGGCACTGCGGTAGAGGGCCAACAATTCGCCCGTGGGCAGTGCGATGGCACGCATGGAGCAGCAGGCGCAGACGCCGGTGGCACTGGCGCTGCACGGGGTCTCGGTGGCGAAGGTCTGGCCGTCATTGTGCGAGGTGGCGACATAGACAGTGCGTGCCAGTTCCCCACCCCGCCCAGGAACGGTGCCTAGCGGAGCGGCATGCCACAGGGCATAGACATTGCCGCTGGCATCGGCGGCGATGGTTGCCCCGCCGTCGAGGAATATCCCTGTGTGCATCAGCGGACGCTCGGGCTCGAAGGTTCCGTTGCTCTTGGTGTGTGTATAGAGCACGTCCATGCGGCGCTTGCCATCGGCACCGGCGGGCAGGGTGCCGTTCCACACGATGTGCAGCCGCCCATCGCGGCCCAGGGCGCATTGCGCCCCGCGAATGGTTCCGGTGGCGACGGCATTGCCCTGGGTTTTATTGATGCGCTGGGGTTTGGCGAAGGTCTGGGTTTTAGCATCCAGCGTGGTGTGGAACACATCGCTCTGCCCTGCTGGCCCGGCGAGGAAGACGAGGTGCAGCACGCCTTGGGCATCGACCAGGGCCTGGGGTTGAACACCGTTGTTGGGGACGCTGAGGATCGTCACGGTGGAAGCGTGAGCGCGAAACGCGAGGACGACAGCGAGGAGCAGGGGCGTGAATTTCATGCGGCCAGTGTGAGGGCAAGCGGTGGTGCATGGCAATGCCGAAGTGGCAACTTTGCGCCGCACGCTGCCCTTCGAGCAGAGAAATCGAGGGCGATGGGGATTTTCGCCGTGCTGGCAGACTTGCGCAGCCTTGGCACCTTCGCCATACTCGCGGCCCATGAGCGAACCGCTTCCAGATGACCCCTCCATCGTCGAGACCCACTCCATTTTCGTGCGCAAGCGCAATGCCCTGCTGGTGCGCGCGGACTTCTCGCCGCTCTACATCGACTACTACCTGCACCTCATGCAGCACGGCCTGCGGCATGAGCCGTCGGCGGACACCATGTTAAAAGAGGCGCTCGCGGCGGTGACGCTGCACCTGTGCTCGCGGCCCCAGGACGAAACCTGCGCCTGGACGCTGCACTTCGAGGAGCTGGGTATGAATCTCTTCGTCACGGGCAGCACTCGTCCTGGGCATGTCACGGGCCGCATTTTCACCGAGGACGTGCGCTCGATGGGCAAAAATTTGCTCATCGCCCAGATCACCCGCCCCAATCAGGACTCGCGGCAGAGCATGGTTGATTTCCAAGGCTTCGATGTGCTCAGTGCTGCCGAGCAGTTTTATATACAAAGCGAGCAGCGTCTCACGCGGTTTTTCCGTGGTGAGGACGATGAAATGCTCCTCATCGCGGCGCAACCCGATTGCGATCTCGCTTGGCTGGAGGGCCTGACGGATGAGGACATCCCGCTGCTCGGCGAGCAAGAAGAGCTGAGCCCGCTGGAGAAGCGCAGCTACATCTTTGAGTGCGGCTGTGCGCCCGAGCGCCTCTATCCCCTGCTCCAGCGGCTGCCCGCTGATGACCTCGCCTACATCTGGGCCGACGGCGTCGCCACGGTGAAGTGCCCACGCTGTGCCGCTGTGTTTAATACGCCACAGGAGGTCTTCGAGGAGTGGCTGGGCAAGCAAGTGGTTGATGGTGAATAGTTGATGGTTGATGGCCTGAGTCGGGAAATACATAGCGACCGAGCCGACCACCACTTCGCTCTCGCTTCAGCTTTCAGACCCTCAACGAACCCACCATCAACCTTCCCCCCTTCCCCATGCTCGACATCCCCGAGCGGCCCTTCGCCGCCTACATCTTCGACTGCGACGGCACCCTCGTGGACTCCATGCCACTGCATTACATCGCCTGGACTGAGAGCCTGCGCCGCCATGCCGCGCCTTTTGAATTCACTGAGGCCACCTTTTATCAGTATGCTGGCGTGCGCGAGCAGGACGTGGTGCGCATCATGAATGCCGAGCACGGCTGCGACATCGACCCCGACAGCGTGGCCGAAGTGAAGAGCGAAATCTTTCGCGAGCGCATCCCTGAGATCCAAGCCATCGGCCCCGTCGCCGACTACGCGCGTGCCCTCGCCCTCGCGGGCAAACCCATCTCCGTGGCCTCAGGCAGTGAGGAGCCGACCGTGCGCGCCTGCCTCGCCGCCACGGGTTTGCTGCCGCTGTTCGACATCATCATCACCCCCGCCAATGTCGCCCGTGGCAAGCCCGCGCCCGACATGTTCCTCCTCGCCGCCCAGCGCATGGGCGTACGCCCCGAGGACTGCCTCGTCTTTGAGGACGGCCAGAGCGGACTCGACGCCGCGAAGGCTGCGGGGATGCAGAGCGTGTTTGTGAAATCGAGGAAGGCGTGAAATCGGGAGGCAGATTTTCATTCCGGTTTCCCTCCCCGCCACGTATCCCCTACCCTCATGTCCCCTGCCCCGCACCCCACCGCTGCTCTTGTCATCATCGGCCACGGCTCCACGCTGAACCCCGACTCCAGCGCCCCCACTTACCACCATGCCGATGAGATCCGCCGTCGCGGACTTTTTGCCGAGGTGGCCTGCACCTTCTGGAAGGAAGAGCCTGGGATGCGCGACGTGTATGCGATGGTGCAGAGCCGGGAAATTTACCTCGTGCCGAACTTCATCAGCGAGGGCTACTTCTGCCAGCAGGTGCTGCCGCGCGAGCTACAAGTCACCGCACCCATCACCCAGCTTGGCGACCGCACCCTCTATTACTGCGACCCCGTGGGCATCCACCCGAACATGACCCGGCTCATCCTCCAGCGAGCCGACGAGGTCGCCCCCGGCGTGCCGCGCGATCAGACCTGCCTCATCATCGTCGGCCACGGCACCTCGTTAAATGAGAACAGCACCAAGGCCATCAAAGACCAGGTGCAGCTCATCCGCGAGGGCGGCTATGGCTTCGCGGAAGTGCTCGACGCCTACATGGAGGAGGCTCCCTTCATCGCCGATTGGGCAAAGGTCAGCCATGTCGAGAACGTCGTTGTCGTCCCCTTCTTCATCGCCGACGGCCTGCATAGTTACCAGGACATCCCCGTCATGCTCGGCATGGAGGCCGAGGTAGGAGCCGCTGCCAGCCAGCGCGAAGTCTTCCGGCACAACCCGCATCACCTCCAGGGCCGCACTCTCTATTATAGCAGCGCCATCGGCACCGAGGCGCTTATGGCCGATGTCGTGCTCGATCAAGTCGCTGCCTTCGATCAGCGCCATAGCATCACGCCCGTCGCCTCCGCCCCAGACGAATCCCCCGCCAACCCCATTGCCGCCTGGCTCACCGAGCACCTCGCCCAGCACGATCCCCTCTACATCGGCCAAGTCGCGATCATTCCCAACGCCTCCTCCTATCGCCTCCTCCATCGCGACGACCTGACCAACTCCAGCGCCTTAACCCAGCATCGCGGCTCCATCGCCGCCCGCGACATCGCCTTCACCGACGAGCACAATGCCTTCCGCCCGCTCAAGACCGCCCCCACCCTGCGGCGCGGCTGGGAGCTGCACCTCGACACCCTCGCCGACCTCATTCTCGCCCTCGATCACCTCTACCCCGCCGCCCTCGGCATGGCCATGCACCACCAGCGCGGCAGCCTGGAGAGCGTCCCCCTGCGCACTACATTAGCCCGACAGACCGGCATGTACCGGCGCACTAACACCATCCTCGATGACCAAGCCATGAGCATGGTCGGCAAAGTCTGCGCCACCGCCACCAAGTGCCAGCGCCGCATCCTCTGGCCCCTCACCCCCGACCAACCGCTCACCGACGCAGCCGCTGAAAAAGCCACCGTGCAGCACGCGAGCAACGAGATTCCCCTGCTCTGCTGCGAAGCCTGCACGCATATCGTGGGTGAAGCGCGAAAGATCGCGAAAGCGAACTTTGAGGCGTCGAAGTGAAGTGAGTTTGGTGGCTTGTGTGGATCGGCTGCTCAAAGCCTGCACATTCGCTGACAAGCCTGCGCCGCTCCTTCCGTATAGGCCATCCACAGCCTCATCATGGATACTCCCTTGTTTCGTCCTTCCATGGATCGCCGAGCCTTCCTCACGGCCTCGACGATGGGTTTGTCGTCCCTGCGGTTTGCCCCAGGTGCGCAAGCCTCCACTGGGCCAGCCGTGCCAGCGGCGACTCTTGCCAAGCCAGCCAAATCCACCGTGCTCTTCTTCCTCTGTGGCGGAGCCTCGCACATCGACATGTGGGACATGAAGCCCGAGGCACCGCTGGAATACCGTGGCGAGTTCAAACCCATCCGCACCACGGGCGACGACATCCGCCTCAGCGAACACCTGCCGCTGCTGGCCAAGCAGGCCCATCATTTCGCCCTTGTGCATGGCGTCACCGACGCAGGCCGCGCCACGGGCGATCACCACGCTGGCTACTACTACAACCTGACGGGCCACGCCCCTGATCCCACCTTTAAACAGCAAGGCAACGACCGCCGTCCCTACCGCGAGGACTGGCCCTACATGGGCAGCGTGGTCGGCATGAAGCGCCCTCGGCATCCCACCCTGCCGCAGATCATCTCGCTGCCGCACAAACCCAGCAAGCTGCCCTTCACTCGCCCTGGGCAGTTCGCCGGGCGCATCGGCATGGAGCACGATCCTTTTTACCTCACGGGCAGCTTCGATGAACCTCTCAAATTCGACGCCCCCACCATCTCCCTCTCCGGCGGTATGACAGCGGCGAGGATGAATGACCGCCACGCGCTGCTGCGGGCCTTCAACCAATCGCGGCGTGAACTCGATCACGAGGCCCAGGTGCAAGACTATCTCAAACAGCACGAGCGCGCCTTCGACCTACTCGCCTCTAGCGATGCGGCCAGCGCCTTCGACATCGCCTCGGAGCCGGAGAAATTGCGCCAGCGCTACGGCAACTCCGTCAATGCCACCAGCCTGCTGATGGCGCGTCGCCTCGTCGAAGCAGGCGTGCCCTTCGTCACCGTCTTCTGGAAGGAAGACGAAAGCACTGCCGCCCAGTGCAAAAGCGCGGGTGGCTGGGACACTCATGGCGATAACTTCAATTGCCTGCGCCAGCACCTTTTACCGCAGTTCGACCGTGCCTTCTCCGCCTTCATGGAGGACATGGCGGCTCGTGGTCTCCTGGATGAAACCCTCGTCCTCGTCACCAGCGAAATGGGCCGCACGCCCAAAGTCGGCGACCGTCGCTCGGGTGGCGTCGCTGGTGCAGGCCGCGACCACTGGACGGCCTGCATGAGCGTGCTGATGGCAGGCGCAGGCATACGCGGTGGTCACGTCATCGGCGAGACGGACGCCAGAGCCGAGTTGCCCAAAGACCGCCCCATCTACCCCGAAGACGTCACCAAGACCGTTTATTACGCCATGGGCATCCATGACCTCGAAGCGAAGGACACGCTGGGCCGCCCCTACAACCTGCTCGATGACGGCAAGCCGCTGCTCGATCTCTGGGGCTGAAGTCGGTAAGTGGCGAGGGTTTCACAAGTGCCTCTCCCCGACGCCGAAAAAATATTTGCGAGCGGTGTCCTTCTCGTCACCACTCGTTCGTCGTTCTCGTGTATTGCCGTTTTGGCGTTCCGCAGCAACCTCCCCGCCAAATTCATACGAGCCTCCATGAGCACTACCTCCGACCGCGCCTTCGTTACCACACGTCTTTTCAAGGCCTCGCCAGCCCTGATTTTCCGAGCCTTCAGCGAGCCCGAGCGTCTCGCACGCTGGTGGGGGCCGAATGGCTTCAGTAACACCTTCCACGCGTTTGACTTCAAGCCCGGCGGCCTCTGGCACTTGGACATGCATGGGCCGGATGGCACCACCTACCCGAACAAGAGTGTGTTCGAGGAAGTCACGCCACAGCGCATCGTGCTGCGGCATCTGGAGACGGTGCATCAGTTCACCCTGGCGATCACCCTCGCGGAGGAACAAGGTGGCACGCGCCTGACATGGGAACAGACCTTCGACAGCGTGGAGGAGTGCGACAAGGTCAGAGCCTATGTGCCACGCTGCAACGAAGAGAATCTCGACCGCCTGGAGTCAGAGCTTGCCAGACTGACGGCAGGAGATCGTGAACTGGTGCTGATGCGCATCGTCGATGTGCCGCGAGAGAAGCTGTATCGCTGCTGGACGGAGGCCGAGCTTTTGAAGCAATGGTTCGCTCCCCTGCCCTACACGACGCCTGTGGCACAACTCGATGTGCGCCCCGGCGGCTCAAGCCTTGTTGTCATGCGCGGCCCCGATGGCACCGACATGCCGAACCCCGGCGTGTATCTCGAAGTCGTGCCGAATGAACGACTCGTAGCCACCGACGCCTACACGAAGGCCTGGGAACCGTCAGAGAAGCCCTTCATGACGGTGGTGCTCACGTTTGAAAAACTCGGCGACAGCAGGACTCGCTACACCGCCCGCGTGATTCATTGGAGCGCTGCCGACCGTGCTATGCACGAGAAGATGGGCTTCTACCCCGGCTGGGGCCAGTGCCTTGATCAGCTTGTGGCCCTAGCGCAGACGCTTTAGTCGAGAAAAACCCATCATCTCAAACAAACAACCTCACTATTACCATGATCCAACCCTACCTCTTCTTTTCTGGCCGCTGCGCCGAAGCCATCGCCTTCTACCAAACCACGCTCGGCGCACAGCAGGAGATGCTCATGCGCTACTCCGATAGCCCCGAGCCGCATCCTCCCGGCATGGTTCCACCGGGCTGGGAAGACAAGGTGATGCACGCCTCCTTCCGCCTCGGCGACAATGTGCTGATGGCCTCCGATGGCTGTGGCGGCAGCGACGATGACGTCGGCTTCCAGGGCTTCTCCCTATCCTACACCGTGGCTGATGAAGCCCAGGCCAATCGCGTCTTCGCAGCCCTAGCCGATGGCGGTAACATCACGATGCCCCTCATGAAGACCTTCTGGTCGGCGTGCTTTGGTATGGTTACAGATCGCTTCGGCCTCGGCTGGATGATCTCCGTTCCGCAGTGATTATGGGCTATGACGAACAAATGCTAAACCCCATGAATCCACAAACCCCCACCGACGAATACCTGCTGCTCATTCGCGGCACCCACTGGAACCACGGCCTCTCCGCCGCTGAACTGCAACGCGTGATGACCGACTTCTACGGTTGGGTCGATGGACTTTCCCAAAAGGGCGTGCATCGCGGTGCGCAGCCCCTCATGGAGGAAGGCAAGCTCGTCACTGGCAACAAAGGAGCCACCGTTACCGATGGTGCCTTTGCGGAATCGAAGGAAGCCATCGCGGGTTACTTCCTGCTCGGCGTATCGAGCATCGAAGAGGCCGTGCAGCTCGCGCAGGCCTGCCCCATCCTCGCCTATGGCGCACAGATCGAAGTACGCCCCGTGGCCGATCTCTGCCGTCCGATGGCCGAGGTGAAAGCGATGGCCACTGCCTGAAAACCGACTCCCAAAACTGACATGAAATACCTCTGCCTTCTCTACTACGACACCGCCAAATTCGCCGCCCTCTCGCCAGCCGAGCTGGAGGCCATCGGCCCCAACTGCCAGCCGCACGACGCCGCTCTACGCGCCACCGGCAAGGTGCTCATGCAAGAGTCTCTCTCCCTCCCCGCTGAATGGAAAGTTGCCCGTCCCGAGAACGGCAAGTCAGTGATCAGCGACGGCCCCTACATCGACACCACCCAGCGACCCGGAGCCTTCCTTATCGTCGAAGCCGCAGACATGGATGAGGCCGTGCAAGTCGCCTCCAAACATCCTGCCGCGAATTACGGCGAGCATCTCGGCTGGGCCGTCGAAGTGTGTGAGTGTGGTGAGTGCCGGGTGTCGTAGCCCATACCAACCCGAAGATTTCTCCCATGCTCGACACACCCCAAATCACCCAGACCACTGCCCTACACACGGCCATCATTCACCTCACCATTCCGCGTGAGGAAATCCAACATGTCATGGGCCCCGGCTTTGGCGAAATCATGGCCGCCATCGCCGCCCAAGGCATCGCCCCCGCCGGGCCATGTTTTACCCATCACTTGAAGATGTCCCCCGACATCTTTGACTTTGAAATCAGCGTGCCTGTCACCGCACCCGTCACTGCTGTAGGCCGCATGAAGCCCAGCCAATGGCCCGCGATGAAGGTGGCAAAGACCACCTACCACGGGTCTTATGAAGGCCTCGGCGACGCCTGGGGTGAGTTCATGGATTGGATCGAAGCCAATGGGCACACCTCGGCCCCCGACCTGTGGGAATGTTATGCCGCAGGACCAGAGTCGAGCGACAATCCCGCCGACTGGCGCACGGAATTGAACCGGCCATTGATCGGTTAAACTCGGTCGCGCCAACCTCATGCCCCTTCCCGATCAAGAGGTTGGCACCCAAGCCGGACAGATCGCCGACAATCTGTTTCGCCATGAAGGAGCACGCCTCGTCGCGACGCTTACCAGTCATCTCGGCGTGCATCGGCTCCAGCTTGCGGAGGATGTGGTGCAGGAGGCGCTCGTCCGCGCCTTGCAGACCTGGCCTTACCGAGGCGTGCCCGACAACCCCGCCGCCTGGCTGACGCAGACCGCGAAGAACCTCGCGCTCGACCAACTGCGGCGCGAGCAACGCTGGCAGGAAAAGGAACCCAGCATTGCGCAAGAGCACGAGCGCTGGCTCTCCTCGTCGCTCGTTGATGACACCGACCACGAAACCTTCGCCGACGACACGCTGCGGCTGATGTTCGTCTGCTTCCATCCGCAGCTCTCCACCGAGGCGCAGACCGCGCTGGCCTTGCGCACGCTCGGCGGACTCAGCCCCGCTGAAATCGCCGCTGCCTTCCTCACCAGCGAAGCCGCCATCAGCAAACGCCTCGTACGCGCCCGCCAGCGCATCCGCGAACTCGCGCTGCCCTTCGCCATGCCCGAGCCGCAGGAGTTGCCCGAGCGGCTCGACGGCGTGCTGGGCACGCTCTACCTGCTCTTCAACGAAGGCTACAAAGCCTCCGCTGGCGACCGCCTCGTGCGCGAGGAACTCTGCCACGAAGCCATCCGCCTAGCATTGGCGCTCACCCGTCACCCCGCCACACGCGAGCCGCGCACCCATGCCTTGCTCGCGCTCATGCTGCTCAATGCCGCCCGGCTGCCCGCCCGCACCGATGACGCTGGCAATCTGTTGCGCCTGCATGAGCAAAACCGTAGCGCCTGGAATCAGGCCATGATCCAACGCGGCGTGTATTACCTCTCGCTCGCAGCCACTGGCGGTGCGCTCAGCGAGTATCACTTGGAAGCTGGCATTGCCGCCTGCCACAGTACCGCTGCCAACGAAGCTTCGACCGACTGGCTGCGCATTCTTTCGCTCTACGATCATCTCGTTGCGCTTACGCCATCGCCCATCGCCGCGCTAAATCGCGCTGTCGCCCTCGCCCGCGTTCATGGATCGCAGACAGGCATTGATGCGCTCGATGTCATCGCTCAACGCAATCCGTTAGCGACTTACCACCTCTACCACGCCGTTCGCGGCACCCTCGCCGCCGAGCTTGGCCGCCATGCCGAAGCCCTCACGCACTTCCGCCACGCCGAGTCCCTCGCGACTCTGCCCTCCGAGCGCGAGTTCTACGCCCAGCGCATCCGCGAATGTGAAGAGCGGAGGTAGCGCAGGAAGGCATTAAGGCATTTCAGAATTCATGTTTCGGATTCAACATCCCAGACTTTATTGGTCGATGTCCTCAATGCCTAATCTGCCTCAAGCCACTGCTTTGATTCGTGCCCGACGCACCCTGAAACCCACTGATATGGACACCACCCGCGCCGTGGATCGCGAGGTGCTCATGACGTTGCTGGAGAACGCAACCTGGGCACCGACCCACGGGCTTACCGAGCCTTGGCGCTTCCGCGTTTTTGCAGGCGAGGCGCGTCAGTCGCTGGCAGAGGCGTTGCAACGCGTTTACCGCGAGACAACACCAGCGCCCGAGTTCCGCGAGGATAAGTGGTTAAAGATGGGGCAGAACCCGCTGCTCGCTCCCGTGGTGGTCGTCACCTGGATGGAGCGACGCGGCGGCGATAAAATCCCCGAGTTGGAAGAGATCGAAGCCGTGGCCTGTGCCGTGCAGAATGTGCTGCTCTCGGCGACGGCAGCAGGGCTGGGCAGTTACTGGAGCACGGCTCACTTGTTCGATTCGACCGCCTTTAAAACATGGCTCGGCATCCGTACCGAAGACCGCTGCTTGGCCCTGCTCTATATAGGCTGGCCACGCGAGGGCTCCGCAGCGCCCAAGAGTGTGCGCAAGCCCGTCGAAGGCTGCGTGAGTTGGGCGTAAAACCAGGAGGGGAAAAACTTCAGCGAAAGCCCGTCCCCTGCCCTGCGTATTTAGGCACAGCTAAATATTGAATCTCTAACCCAGCCACCACCTACCATGTTCCGCATTCCAGGCATACCCGGCAAAGACCTCTGCGACTCTCACCTCGGCGTCTCGCGGCGCGACATCCTCCGCGTCGGCGGCGGCGCGATGCTCGGCATGACGCTCAATAATGTCCTTCGCGGTCAAGCGATGGCCAATGGCACCAGCGGTGCAGGCCGCGCAGGCTGGGGCAAGGCCAAGCACGTCATCATGGTTTATTTGCAGGGCGGCCCATCGCACCTCGATCTCTGGGATCCCAAGGAAGGTGTGCCCGACAACGTGCGCTCCGCCTTCAAGAACATCCCGACGAAAGTCCCCGGCAAGCAGTTCACCGAGATCCTGCCCAAGCTCGCGCAGGTGAACGACAAGTTCACCATGATCAACTCGATGAGCTACACGCCCAATGGCTTGTTCAACCACACCGCCGCGATCTACCAGATCATGACCGGCTACACGACGGACAAAGTCAGCCCGTCCGGCCAGCTTGAGCCGCCGAACGCGAAGGACTTCCCGAACTTCGGCAGCAATATCGTGCGCCTCAAGCCGCTCAAGGAGCCGATGCTCCCGTTCGTGCAGCTGCCGCGTCCCTTGCAGGAATCCAACGTCGTCGGCAAAGGCGGCGGCGCCGGCTTCCTCGGCAAGGCCTACGAACCCTACACGCTCTTCCCCGATGGCGATGACCTCGACATGGGCAAGATGGACCGCATCAAGATCGACGACCTCCAGCTTCGTCCTGATCTCTTCAGCGTGCGTCTCGAACGCCGCGCCAAGCTGCGCAATGCCATCAACGACCAGATGCCCGCCATCGAAGCCGCCACGAAAGACATGAGCCTCGACAGTTACTACAGTCAGGCGCTCGATCTTATCTCCAGTGGCCGTGCGCGTGATGCCTTCGCGCTTGATCGTGAACCGGTGTCGATGCGCGACCGTTATGGCCGCAACACCTTCGGTCAAAGCTGCCTGCTCGCCCGTCGCCTGCTCGAAGCTGGCACCCGCGTCGTCGAAGTCATCTGGCCCAAGGTCGCCAACTCCGACAACCACTCCTGGGACCATCATGTCGGCCTCACCACGCGCATGAAGTCCCAGAGCGGCCCCATGCTCGACCAGGGCCTCAGCGCGCTATTTGCCGATCTCGACTCCAGCGGCCTGCTCGACGAGACCATGGTCGTCGTCCTCGGTGAATTCGGCCGCAGCCCCGAAAAAGGCGTGTCCACCTCCGGCAACGGCAACAGCGCCGACGGCCGCGACCACTGGCCATACTGCTACACCGCCGTCGTCGGTGGTGCCGGCATCAAGCGCGGCTACATCCACGGCAAATCCGACGCCACCGGCTCCGCCCCGGCGGAAGACGCCGTCCATCCAACTGAACTCCTCGCCACCATGTACCACGCCGTCGGCATCGATCCCGAGACGATTGTCTATAATCATCTCAATCAGCCGCGTGAGCTGGTGAAGGCCAAGCCGGTGACGAAGCTGTTTGCCTGAGAGTAGTCCCGGGCTTTAGCCCGTCCAACTCACCACAAGACCCAAGAACGCTTCTCGCGGCCATTTCGCCCTCACGCGGATGGCCGCGAATCGTTTGAGCGACAAGTGAAGCAGGCACTCCTGCCTGCTCTTCAGGTTGAGCATGTGCTATCATGCTCTCGCATGCCAACCACACCCACGCTCGAATCACGCCTCGCTGTCCGCGAGCGTCCATCGCGTGCGCATGTGATGCATCAGCGCTGGGAGCAGTTGCTGTTCCTCCACTGGCGCTGGGATGCGGCTGAAATCCAGCGCACATTGCCGCCCGGTTTGTTCGTGGACACCTTCCAAGGCGACGCATGGCTTGCCATCGTGCCATTCTTCATGCGCGGCATTCGCCCGCGCTTCTGCCCGCCTGTGCCGGGCATCAGCAACTTCCTTGAACTCAACGTGCGCACCTACGTCCACGATGAACAAGGCCGCCCCGGTGTGTGGTTTTACTCGCTTGATTGTGATCAACCGCTTGCCGTCTGGACCGCACGCACGTTCTTCCATCTGCCGTATCAACACGCCCGCATGCAGGCGGCGGTGAACGACAACGAGATCGACTACACCTGCCACCGTCGTGGAGAACCAGCCTCTTCGCGCTTCCGCTATCAAATCGCACGTGAAACGCATCTCGCAGAGTCTGGTTCACTGGGGTTCTTCCTCGCCGAGCGCTACCTGCTCTTCTCCAAATCGCCGCGTGGCATCCGCTGCGGTCAGGTAAATCATGTTCCGTATCCCCTTGCGGAGGCCAAGCTGGATGCGTGGGATGTGAAACCTCTGCTTCAGGCAGGCTTCACCGACCCTCAGCGGCCACCGGACCACGTGATCGGTTCGCCGGGCGTTGATGTGCGTGTGTATCCGCTCACCGCATGAAGACGGTGATGCCTTCCTCGACGAGCGGCTTCACGGCGCGGAGTTTCTTGTCCGTGGAGGAGATCTGTTTGTCGCCTTGCAAGTAGTCTGGGATGTCATCGCTGCTTGGATTGAAGCGGATGCTCACCTTGGCATCCAGCTTGCCGCCTTTGAAGTTCGCGTAGCCACCGTAGTCCCAGCTAAAACCCGCGATCTGGAACGGCTTACCATTGATCTTTTCCACCTCCTCGATGCCCAGACCGACCTTGAGGCCGTTCTCAAACTTCCATGCCGTGCCGATGACTCGAATGTCGAACACGACCTTGGTCTTCTCTTTTTCAGGGTCCCAGATGATCTCCAATTCACGGTCTGAGCCTTCAAACAGCTTTGCTCCCGGGAAAGTGGAGCCCTCAGGCCCCGGCAGGTCCATGATCTTGAGGTTTTTCTTCCCGTAGGCACGCTCGATGTCGGCGGCAGTCATGTTCGGCTTGATCAAGCCCACACGCTTGCCGAGCACGATGGTGTTGTCGGCGGGATCGAACTCATCGCCATGAAGAAGTGCGGCGAGAAACAGCAGGCAGATGATGAGGCGCGTCATACTTTACTATACGTCAGGAAATCGACCAAAAATCAAGACTTCACTTCTCGCCAGCGAACGGCCAAGCCCGTGATCTCCAGTTCCAGACCAGAAAGACGCCACAACCTGCTAGCAAAGTTGCTGCACCGTAACCCAGCAGCATCTTCTCCGTCGTCACCAGCAGATACATCCAGCCCACGAACGCCAGCAGCGCTGGCAAAGGATAAAACCAC
Source organism: Verrucomicrobiota bacterium (assembly GCA_031411235.1). Lineage (GTDB taxonomy): Bacteria > Verrucomicrobiota > Verrucomicrobiia > Verrucomicrobiales > Verrucomicrobiaceae > JANOAR01. The sequence goes on from JANOAR010000160.1 coordinate 28,908, forward strand.
GGGCATTCATCGTCTGATTCGTTCTTCGATCCAGCGCATCAAAACGTCCATGTCCTGCGGCTTTTCAAATTCGCAGCGAATCAATCCGGCACTGTCATGCACATCGTGATCCGCCAGCAGATGCTTGAGCGCCGCCGTGGCGCGATCCGGTGTGAACTGTCGTACGCTGAGGCCAGTTCCCGCCCCAATTCGTTCGACGCGGTCCGCATTGTCCGGCTGATCGTGTGCCATGTGCATGATGAGCTGTGGCACACCCGCAGCAAACGCCTGTGACATCGTCCCGATGCCGCCGTGATGCACAAACACGGATACATGCTTCAGCAGTGTACTGAACGGTGCATAATCGACGGTTAAAATGTTCTCAGGCAAGTTGGGTGGAACCTGTTTCGGCTCACGCGTGACGAAAACCGCCCGGCAGCCAATGCGTTGCACCGCTTCGGCGGCGACGGCGAAAAAGCGCGAGGCCTGCACATTCGCGCTGCCCGGTGTGAAGACGACCGGGCGCTCACCGGCGGCCAGAAACGCCTGCAACTCGGGTTTGAGCGCCTGCTCAGTCGCAAGATCTTCGAGTGGGAAGGTCCATTGCAGCAGATTCGCCGGCCAGTCTGGTTGTGGCTTCGCAAACCACTCGGGAAAGAGTGCCAGCACACCATCCGGCGAGTCCCACCAG
>JANOAR010000161.1:0-34844 GCA_031411235.1 Verrucomicrobiota bacterium
TCGGGAGGACAGTGCATTTCCCGCGCCTCGCCGCAAGCACTGGTCGTGATTGGGAAATGGTCTCTCAAAAATGAGAATGCCGATCCAAGGTCCCGTCCGCACAAATTTTCACTTCAAAAATCGCATCGCATTTTCGCCGAAATCCACCTCCGCTCAGAGGAGAAATCCCGATCGGCCACTTTTCCTCATCGCGAGTCTTGACCGCCGTGCGGAATTCCGTGGTATCTCTCGTGCTGTCGCAAATTTGGCACTCCACTTGCTCAATTTTGAGACGCGCCCAAACCCATCCCTGTAATGGGGCAACAACAACAAAAACAGCGGTCACAAATTGCGCAGGCCGCTCAAAAATAGACACCAACCAACAAAACCCAAATGGCGAAATACAAACTGGAATACATCTGGCTCGACGGCTACCAGCCCGTGCCAAACCTGCGCAGTAAAACGCAAATCAAAGACTACGCATCCTTTCCCACACTGGAGCAACTGCCGCTCTGGGGCTTCGATGGTAGCTCGACTCAACAGGCTGAGGGCCGCAGTTCTGACTGTGTGCTGAAGCCTGTCGCCATCTATCCTGACTCCACTCGCAAGAATGGTGCGCTGGTGATGTGCGAGGTAATGATGCCGGATGGCACGACGCCTCATGTGTCCAACACTCGCGCTGGCATCCTTGATGACGCTGGTACGTGGTTTGGCTTTGAGCAGGAGTATTTCCTCTATCAAGATGGCCGTCCTCTTGGCTTCCCTGAAGGTGGCTATCCAGCGCCCCAAGGCCCGTACTACACAGGTGTGGGCTACAAGAATGTCGGCGACATCGCCCGTCAGATCGTCGAGGAGCACCTCGATCTCTGTCTTGATGCTGGCATCAACCATGAAGGCATCAATGCCGAAGTGGCCAAGGGCCAGTGGGAATTCCAGATCTTCGGCAAAGGCAGCAAGCGTGCTGCTGATGAGGTGTGGGTCGCTCGTTATCTCTTGAACCGCCTTTGCGAGAAGTATTGCGTGGATGTCGAATACCACTGCAAACCGCTGGGCGCGACCGATTGGAACGGCTCTGGGATGCACTGTAACTTCTCCACTTCGCATATGCGCGACGTGGGTGGTAAGCCTTACTTCGAGGCGCTCATGGCGGCCTTTGCGGCCAATGTGTCTGAGCACATCGCGGTGTATGGCCCCGATAACCATATGCGCTTGACGGGTCTGCACGAGACGCAGGCTATCGACAAGTTCAGCTATGGTCTTGCTGACCGTGGGGCGTCCATTCGTATGCCTCACAGCTTCGTGAATAACGGCTATAAGGGCTACCTTGAAGACCGTCGTCCGAACAGCCAAGGCGATCCCTACGCCATCGCTGGCCGGGTGCTGAAGACGATCGCTACCGTGGCGATCTGAGTCTAAAGGCAGCTAAATCATCGAGCGCCATCCTGAAAAGGGTGGCGCTTTTTTTGCTGCGTTCGCTAAATCCCAAGGCAGCCATAGCGATAGAAACGAGCGACTATGGATTGGGCGCTGGAGGAGGATTGGCTGGCGTGACTGGAGGAGTAGCGGGGGCTGCTGGCGTTGTGGGCGAGACAGGAGGCGTAGGTGCCGGAGGTGCGGGGCTGGTTGGTTCGGCGGTAGGCGGAACGACGGGGACGGGTGGTGGCTCGGGCTTTTTAAATTTATCCTCCCAGGTGTGAATTTCGAAGCCTGGGCCGACACCGCCGATGTCGCTGAGGTAGGCTAGGCATTGGGTTCTCCACTCTTCGAGATTCGGCGGGCCAAAGGGTTTTTTGGCGGTGCCGGGGAAGATGAGGTAGCTGACTTTGAGGTCGCTCTCGCTACGAATGTAAGGGGTGGATTTTGGGTTGATGGCTTTGGCCATGAAGAGGGAGGCCTCGCCCATTTTCATGGTGGGGCCGTAGTCTCCGCAGATGGCGGGATAGACTTTTTTGTCGTGGATGACGACGGCCATGTCGCCCATCTGCGGGGTGAAGCTGTTGGTGCCGACGTATGGCCGGAAAAGGAGCGAGAGGACGATGAAGGGATCGCTGTCGGCGATGAGGCTGCTGCGATTTTTGAGGCCAGTGATCTCGGCGGTGAGTTGGTCGATGGTGGCCTTCAGCGTGCGGTTGCGTTCGGCACTGAGGCCTTTTTTGGCATACTCTTCTTTGGCGGTGGCGAGCCTATTTTCCCAGCGGGCGAGGAGGGGGTTAGGCGTCTTGGTGCGTTTGGCCCACTCGTAGCTGGTGGAGGGCTGGTAGTAGCTGGAGGTGGAGATGGTGTCCTCCATGACGGCGAGACGGTCGCCATCGCTGCCGTCGGCGACGACATCCATTTCGCTCTGGATGAGCAGGGCTTTACGCTTGCTCTGCGGGTGGGTCATTTCGAGGATGGTCTCGCAGTCGAAGAAGTTATGGCGGTCGAGGATTTTGTTTAACCGGGTGAGGTCGCGTTGCACGAGCGCGGTCTTGTTTTCATAGAGCTTGTGGTAGAAGCCAGAGACTTTGCTGCTGCCGACCATGCTGTGAAGACCGGGGAGAATATCGGGGAGACTGGGGCTGATGCGGGCTAACTCGGTGATGCTTTGATTGGCCTTGGGGATGCGGATTTGCACTTGAAATTGTACTTTGAAGGCGTCTGCATTGTCGCGCTCGAGGCTGGCGTAGTTACCTTGCTCGGTTTGCAATAGAGTGTTGATAGTGAGGCCGTTGTAGAGCGTGGCGACGTCGATCTCTTTGCGGGCGATGTACTTCTCGGGCAGGGGCGGAGGAGGGGCTTGTTCGACGACGCGCTCGACGACTTTTTTGATGACTTCACGGTCGCGCGGCACTTCGCGGATAATTTCTTTGCTGCGCTCGACGATCTTGCCTTGGCTAGCGGTGGCGGCGATTTGTAGCAGCGCTTTCTTCACTTTACTGGCGACGGGGGTGAAGGGGATGATGACCATCGAGCCAATAATGGAGATGAGGATGAGCCGTGCGATCATGCCGAAGAAGCCTGGCTTCCGGCGCTCGGATCGCCAGCCAGAGGTTTCTTCGATGTCGTCAGGTGGGAGGTCTTCGTTGGGATTCATTCGAGGGGGCTTATTGGCTGTCGGGATGATAGCGTTTGGCGAGTACCCTGCGCAAGAGGGCGCGTGGCATCATACGCAGTAGGGGGGCGACGATGGAGACGGCGCGCCCTGGAAAGACGCAGGCCGTGTCGTGCTCTAGCGCACGTAGTCCAGCGGCCACGACTTGGCTTGGAGGGATGCGCAGGGCGTCTTGGCCATCGCGGTTGGTATCGCCTTCGTCGGGACGTCGCGCGTTGTTGCCAAAACTGGTAGGCGTGGGGCCTGGGCAGACGGCGCTGATGATAAGAGGTTGGCCCGTGAATTCGAGCCGCAGAGCCTCAGTGAAGCTGGTGACAAAGGCCTTCGTCGCGGCGTACACCGCGAGGTAGGGCATGGGTAGGTTGCCTGCCAATGAGCTGACATTTAATATGGCCGCAGGGTGCTCGGCACTGCGTTGGAGCTTGGGGATGAGGGCGTGGGTCAGCAGAACGAGGGCGGTGATGTTGAGGTCGATCTGCCCACGAAGCCGATCTGCGGAGGCGCTGGCAAAGCTACCGTAGTCACCTACGCCTGCGTTGTTGATGAGCAGGTTGGGCTTTACCGAAAGGGCATCCACACAGGCCAGTAGCTTGGCCCGGCCCGCATCGGTGGCGATGTCGCAGGCGCAGGTGGTAATGGTGAGCGCAGGGCGCAGGGCGAGCAGTTCGGCCTTCACTTGCTCCAGTACTTCGCCCCGACGAGCGGCAAGGATGAGACCGCTGGCCATCGGTGCGAGCTGTCGAGCGAACTCGGCTCCGAGGCCGGATGATGCACCCGTGATGATGGCGGTGCAGCGGGCAGTGGCGAAGGGATGAGTCATGGGTGGGGGCTAAGCAGTAGCGAAATGAGACGCGGTGGGCAAGGCGGTTTCCTTGCTTCGCAGAGAGAGATGTCGTCTCGTCTTGGCTCGAATGCAGTCGTGGAGGTCTGGTTTGATAAGCGCTGAGATGCCTTGTGAATCAGCGGGAGATAGCCACTGAGCCGTCGCAGCGTTCAGGGTAAATCCATGAAGCTTATTCCTTTCATCGCGAGTTTCGTTTTATCAATAGGCGCTCTGCAAGCCCAGAAGTCGGTCGGTACACGAGGCGTTGTCGGCACACTGGCGCAACCGAAGGTCGTAAATCGTCTCGAAATAACCCAACCCGGTGTTTATGAAAACTACCTCGTCGATGCCCAGGGCAAAGGCGGCAACATCGTCAAGATCACCGCAGACAACGTGACCGTCCGCAACTGTGAGATCCGCAACGCGACGGGCAATGGCATCGGCGTGTTCGGAACTCATGTGGTCATCGAGAACTGTCGCATTCATCATTTACTGAATGGCACCTACAAAGACCAGAAGGACGCCCACGGCATCACGGGCCATTGGGGTGATGTTCACATTCGCAACTGCGACATCGCCTATGTCTCTGGCGATTGCATTCAGTTCGACCCCGAGCACGCCTCGCAAGGCAGTGTCGCTATCGAAGATTGCCATCTCTGGACAGGCCCGTTGGTGGCTGATAGCCAGGGCTTCAAGTCGGGCGAGCGCCCTGGTGAGAACGCTGTGGATACCAAAACCAAGCCCAGTGGCGAGCGCTGCAAGCTGACCCTGCGCAACTGCTACATGCACGGCTGGAACCAGCCCTCGCAGATAGACACCATCGCCGCGCTGAACATCAAAGAGCATGTCGTCGCCGAGATCACGCACTGTGTTTTCGCCGATAACCAAGTCGCCTTCCGCGTGCGCGGCCCCGGTGGGAGTGGCAGCGCCCATGTCTTCATCAACCACTGCGCCATCTACGATACCCAGCTCGGCGTGCGTGCTGAGGATAAGCTTGAGCGGCTCAAAATCACGGGCCTTGCGTATGGGAAAGGCGTCAGCGAGCGCATCAGGTTCGTTAATGGCAAAGACCTCCCCGGCTATGAAAACCTGGGCGAGCATGATGCTCCGGCGTTGGAGTCTTTGCTCAAAACTGGCTTTCCAGATTCTGAGTAATCGCCATCATTCTTCGCCTTTGCTTTTCAGCTTTCGGGAATTAGGGAGCCTGTCTTTTCCTCCTTATGATCGCAGTCCTCGGCACTCTCGATACCAAAGGCCACGAGCATCGCTACGTGGCAGACATCATCCGCCAACGTGGGCATGAAACCCTGCTCATCGACACCGGCAGCGGCTTGCCCCCGCAGGTAAAACCCGACATCACACGCGAGGAAGTCGCCGCTGCCGGAGGTATCGACCTAGCAGGCATCGTGGCTCGTCAGGATCGTGGTGAGGCAGTCACGGCTATAGCTAGCGCAGCAGCCGCGTTGCTCGAAAAACTGGTCAGCGAGGGGCGCATCCATGGTGTCATCTCGCTCGGTGGTGGAGGTGGCACAGCCATCGGCACGGCGGCCATGCGAGCCCTGCCCATTGGCTTTCCGAAGGTGATGGTATCGACGCTCGCTGCGGGCAACGTCGCCCCGTACGTCGGCACCAAAGACATCGTCATGATCCCCAGCATCGTCGATGTCTCAGGCGTCAATCGACTCTCTCGCGTGCTCCTCGCTCGCGCTGCTGGAGCCATCTGCGGCATGGTGGAAACCGTCGTACCCGAGGTGCAGGATAAGCCCCTCATCGCTGCCTCGATGTTCGGCAACACCACCGCCTGTGTGACAGCGGCCAAGGCTCTCGTCGAAGCGGCGGGCTATGAGGTGCTCGTCTTTGCCGCCACAGGCACGGGCGGACGCATCATGGAGAGCCTCATCGAGAGCGGCATGATCTCCGGCGTGCTCGACATCACCACCACCGAGTGGGCCGATGAACTGGTGGGCGGCACGCTCAATGCTGGCCACACGCGCCTCGAAGCCGCAGGCAAGGCGGGAGTACCCGCCATCATCACGCCGGGCTGTCTTGATATGGTGAACTTCGGTGAACGTGCCAGCGTGCCAGCCAAGTTTGAAGGCCGACTTTTCTACCAGCACAATGAGCAAGTCACGCTCATGCGCACCAACGCCGAAGAGTGCGCTCAGTTGGGGCGCATCCTCGCCGAGAAAGTTAATGCCTACCGCAGCCCCGTCACCGTGTTGCTGCCGCTGCGAGCGATCAGCATCATCAGCGCCCCAGGCCAGCCCTTCCATGATGCCGACGCCGATGCCGCACTTTTCAACGCCATCAAAAGTTACCTGCGAGCCGATGTGCCTCTCGTAGAAATCGACTGCGAAATCAACGCGCCCGCCTTCGCCGAAGCCTGCGCCAAGGCTTTGTTGGCAATGCTGTGATACTTGCGCAAGCCTCGCCAGATCGTGCGCTGGGCGGCGTAGTGAACGCTCCATGAATCCTAAAACCCTTGGCTGCCAAGGCTTCCGCCACTTCAATCTCCAGCGCCGCGACGCCCTGCGTATGGGCTTTTGCGGAGCGCTAGGCATCAGCCTCTCTGACCTCTTGCAACACGAAGCCCTGGCCACTGTGGAGCCTGGATTTTTCAAGGAAGGCAAAGCCAAGAGCATCATCCATCTCAATCTCCCTGGCGGCATGTCGCAGCAGGAATCTTGGGATCCTAAGCCGGAAGCCCCCACCGAGTATCGCGGTGCCTTCGGTGTGGTGAAGACCAACACGGGCGAAGTCTTTAGCGAGAATTTCACGCGCCTCGCCAAGGTCGCCGACAAGTTCACCGTCGTGCGCTCGGTCACGGGCAAGATCCCCGACCACAGCCAAGCCACCTACCATCTTTTCACCGGCTACATCCCGACCACCGTCATCGACTACCCGCAGATGGGCTCGGTTGTGTCGCATCTGCTCGGCACTCGTAAAGGCTTGCCACCTTATGTTACAGTTCCCAGTCTGCGTGGCTTTGAGGGCGGCACAGGCTTCCTCAGCAGCAAGTACGGTGCCTTCCAGCTCAATGCCGATCCCGGCACCATGACGGACTTCCAGGTCAAAGACTTTAGCATCCCCGCAGGCGTCAGCATGGAGCAGTTCGAGCGCCGCAAAACTGGGCGCGACATCGTCGAGAAGCGCCTACGAGCGCTCGATGCCGACACCGATAAACTCAACACCATGGATGAGTTCAACCGCAGTGCCTACTCGCTGCTGACCAGTCCCGAAGCTCGCAAGGCCTTCTCGCTTGATGGCGAAACCGAAGCCACTCGCGACCTCTATGGCCGTGGCTACAAGCTCAAACAAAACGCTCCCGCCGCCGTCGGCGAGCGCCTTCTCCTCGCCCGCCGCATGGTCGAAGCAGGCGTGCGATTCGTCACTGTGAACTACGGTTCCTGGGATAGCCATGTCGGCATCAAAGAAACCAGCCTGGAGCAACTCCCCGCACTCGACCACGCCGTCAGCGGTCTCATCACCGACCTCGATCAGCGCGGCTTGCTCGATAGCACCCTGGTCATGATTACCAGTGAGTTCGGGCGCACGCCCAAGATCAACAAAGACAACGGACGCGATCACTGGGCGCGAGTTTATTCCATGATGCTGGCAGGCGGTGGCATCACTCGTGGCCAGATTTATGGTGCCTCCGACGCCACATCTGCCGAGCCCGCTCGCGAGGAGGTGAAGCTCGAAGACTTCCTCGCCACCGTCTATCACCAGCTAGGCATCGACTCGAACGAAGAACTCATGGCCTTCGGCGGCACACGTCCCATCGAGATCGTGAACGGTGGCAATGTTGTGAAGGGGATACTCAGCTAATAGCCATGCCCTTATTTTTTCGTCCCCATTGGAGTGTCTGCCTCATTCTGGCTACCTCCCTGGCCACCATCGCCGAAGCTGGAGCCATGGTGCATCACATTGAGTTCGTCACCCCTAGAGTTGGCCAACGCGGCACTACGGTTGATGTCGAACTCGAAGGCACCTTCATCAAAGACACACGCGAAGTGCTCTTCTACAAACCGGGCATCAAGTGCATCGCGATCAAGCCCCAGCCATCGTTGCCCGAGCCCAAAGGCTCCGGCCTCCCGCACGGCGGCTACGTGCAGGACAGCGTCATCTGCACCTTCCAGATTGCGCCAGACTGCCCCCTCGGGTTGCATCCCTTCAAGCTCCGCACGGCGCATGAGTTGACGATGCTGAGCACCTTCGCTGTGACTGCCTTCGCCATCTTTGATGAAGCGGAACCCGGCCAAGGTCGCAATGACACGCTCAAAACGGCGCTGGAGATCAAGCCCAACACCACCGTGCGCGGCAGCATCAGGAACTCGCAGGCCGCCGACATCGACCTCTACAAAGTCTCCGCCAAAGCTGGCCAGCATCTCTCCGTGGAGGTCGATGCCGTCTGGCTCAGCGAGCGCTACTATGGCGGAGCCGAGTATGACCTCATGGCCCGCATCCTCGATGGCGATGGCAAAGAGCTTGCCGTCAATGATGACAGCGCCCTGCACCTGCAAGACCCCATCATTTCCAGCATCGTCCCTCGCGACGGCGATTACTTCGTCGAGATCAAGCAACGCGTTTACAACGGCAACTCAAACTACATCGCCCACATCGGCACCAACGCGCGGCCCCTCGCCATCTACCCCGCTGGCGGCCCCGCTGGCAAAGCTTTGCCCGTCACGCTGCTTGGCGATCCTGCGGGCGAAAAACCCACAACCCTCACGCTCCCCAGCACTGAAGGCAATTTTGCCTTCAATGAAGCCATGCCTTCGCCCTTGCCCATGCGCGTCAGCCTTTACGAAAATCAGCTCGAAGATCGCAGTGCTGAAGTCACCCTCGTCAAAACATTGCCCATCGCTCTCAACGGCATCATCGAACAACCCGGTGATGAAGACACCTTCCGCATCACCGCAAAAAAAGGTGACCGTTGGCGCGTGCGCGTCTATGCCCGATCCCTCGGCACGACGCTTGATCCCCGCATCGCCATCCGCCGTGTCGGCAGTGAAAACATCGACCTCGAAGGCGACGATGCCACGCTCGAAGAACGTGGCTTCCACGGCATGTCCGGCCAGATACAGCGCAAAGAAAAGATGGATCCCAGCCTCATTTGGGAACCCAAAGAAGACGGCGACTACACCCTCAGCATCACCGACATGCGCGGCCTCGGCGATGCGCTCTCCGTCTATCGCATCGAGATCGAACCCGTGCGCGACGAGATCAGCACCTCCATCGCCGCACGCGTCATTGACAGCGTTGAATGCCCGCGATTGACCAGCATCGGCGTCGCCCCAGGCAATCGTTGGAACGTCAACATCAACCTCAGCGAAGGGCAAGGGAATCGCTACAAAGGCGACCTCGACATCGTCGCCACGGGCCTGCCGCCCGGCGTCCAGATGATCGCCTCGCGCATCATCGCCGGAGCCAAACAAGCCCAGGCCCAATTCATCGCTGGCCCCGAGGTGAAGCCACAAGTCGGTCTCATCACCTTGCAGTGCCAGACCACCGATGGCACCTCGCTCGTCAGTCGCAGCCAGCAAAGCTTCCCCTTCGTCAACCGCTCTGGTGGGCACGCTTGGCACACTGTTGTTGTCGATCAATACGCCTTCGCCATCACCGACCCCGCTCCTTATACCGTTGAACTGGTGCAGCCGCCCATCCCGCTCTCGCAGCAAAGCGAACTCGCGGTGCAGCTCAAATTCACCCGCCAACCCGGCTTCAACGAAGCTCTCGAATTCCAATGCGACTGGCTCCCACCCGGCGTGGAGGGTGAGCCTACCGTCACCATTCCCGAGGGTAAAAATGAATCCCTCATGCACCTCACGGCGGATGCCAATGCCAAGCCCGGCACCTGGAAGCTCGCGGTCACTGCCTCGACCACGGGTGGCTCGTATTACCTCGGCGTTGGCCGCATTCGCACGGCCACCAACTTCATCGACCTCATCATCGCCGAGCCCTACGTCGTCCTGAAGAACCACCCCGCTGCTGTGCGTCGTGGTGCCACCGCGCAGATTGAATGGGATGTCGAACAAAAGAAGCCCTTCACAGGCGAAGCCGAAGCCATTCTCCTCGGCCTACCGAAAGGCGTCACCGTCACCGCGAACCTCAAGCTCAAACTCACCGACACGAAGCTCATCTTTGAAATCATCGCGACTTCAGAAGCCCTCATGGGGCAATACAAAGAACTCACCTGCGAACTCGTCTTCAAAGCCAGCGGGCAAGAGATTCGGCAACGCAGTGGTAAAGGCATCCTCAGAGTCGATCCGATGATGACGGCCAAGTCCGACGCTAGCCAGTAGCCACTGCCGCTACCCAGCCCACCTCTTCCTCTGACACTCATGAAATTTTTCTTTCTCATCCTGCTGCTCCCGTCCCTGCTTATCGCCGCCGAGGTGCCCAGCTTCCGACGCGATGTCATGCCGATCTTCTTCCGGGCAGGCTGCAACCAGGGCACCTGCCACGGCTCCGCGCGTGGCAAGGATGGCTTCATGCTGTCGCTCTTCGGTTATGACGCGAAGGGCGACTACTACCGCATCACCCAGGAAATGGTGGGCCGTCGTGTGAACCTCGCCGCGCCGGAGCAGAGTCTCATGCTTTTGAAAGCAACGGGCAAGGTGCCGCATACGGGTGGCGAGTTGTTCAAGTCGGACACCCGCTACTACAAGACGCTACTGAGTTGGATCGAAGCGGGTGCGCCCGATGATGATCACACCGTGGCCGCACCCGTGGAGATCACGCTATCGCCTGACAAGATGGTCTTCGAGGGCGGCAAGGGCTCGCAGCAGATGCAAGTCACCGCCCGCTACTCCGATGGCACGAAGCGCGATGTCACCGACCTCGCACTCTTTACCACCAACAACCCCAGCACGGCGAAGATCAGCAAACAGGGCGTCGTCACGGTCACGGGGCGTGGTGATACCTTTGTGTTCGCCCGCTTCAATCGCTTCACCATCGGCTCCGAAGTCATCGCCTTGGCCGCAGACAAAGGCTACCAGTGGCCCAACCCGCCCGTCCACAACGACATTGACTCCGTCGTCTATGATCGCCTGCAAAAGCTGCGCCTACTGCCCTCGGAGTTGTGCGATGACGAGACCTTCATCCGCCGTGTCACCATCGACCTCGCAGGCACGCTGCCCACCTTGGCTGAGTACCGCTCGTTCATGGCGGATACATCGAAGGACAAGCGCACGCTTTTGATTGACCGCTTGATCGCCAGCGATGGCTTCACCGATCTGTGGACTAACTTGTGGGCCGAGATGCTACGGGTGAAGGGCGGCGGATACGCACCCACCGCGACGGACACGAAAGCCGCCGAGACTTACTTTGACTGGATCCATCAGCAGATGGCGAAAAACCGGCCACTCAATGAATTCATCGCCGATCAAGTCGTGGGCACGGGCAGCAACCTCACCAACGGCCCCGCGAACATTTACACGATGCTCGTGCATGATGTGAAGTTCACGCCCAAGAACTTCGCCGCCGACTTCTCACAACTGTTCACCGGCGTGCGCATTCAGTGCGCGGAGTGCCACAACCACCCCTTCGACCGCTGGACGCAGGACGACTACTATGGCTGGGTCAGCTTCTTCACAGGCATCCAGCGCAAGCTTGGTGTCGAGCCGCGCGAGTTTTATATCTACAACAACTTGTCCGCCGCTCCGGCCAAACACGTCGTCGAAGATCGGCCCATGCCTGCGATGGTGCTCGGCGGTGAAGCCCCCGTGACCAAGGGCAGTGATCCACGCAAGGCCCTCGCCGCATGGCTCACTTCGCCGCAAAACGATCTCTTCACGCGCAACCTCGCCAACCGCATCTGGGCGCACTTCATGGGGCGCGGCCTCGTCGAGCCACTCGATGACATGCGCATCAGCAACCCGCCGACGAACAAAGCCTTGCTCGATACCCTCGCCACACGACTCGCCAGCAACGGCTTCAATCTGCGGGCGCTCATTCGCGACATCTGCACCTCGCGAGTCTATCAACTCACCGCCAAACCGAATGCCACCAACAAGAGCGATGATCGCCAGTTCTCACGCTCGCAACTGCGCCGGATGCGCGCCGATGTGTTGCTCGACGCCATCGTCAAGGCCACCGATGGCCAGCGCAGTTTTGGTTATTTTGCCAAGGGCATCAAAGCCATCGACTTCTACCCACGCACCCCCGGCGACACCGTGCGCCCCTTTGTTGGCGATCCCTTCCTGGAAACCTTTGGCCGCTCAGCACGCGCCAGTGTCTGCGCGTGCGATACAAAGATGGAACCGACCCTTTCGCAGACGCTGCACTTCATCGCAGGCAACACGATCTCGGATCAAGTGCGCGTCGGTGAGGTGGTGCCAAAACTCCTCGCCGCAAAAACACCCCCAGAAGCCATCATCGAAGAACTCTACATTCGCGCGCTGTCACGCAAACCCGACGCTGATGAATTGAAAGCGATGCTCGAACTTGTCGGCAGCAACACCCGTGACCGCAAAGCCTATGAAGATGTCTTCTGGAGCCTGCTCAATGCCACGGAGTTCCTCTTCAATCATTGATCTCTCGATCGTTTCTCACTCCTCATGTTTCCACGCCTCCTGCTCCCCTTCTGCGCTCTATGCCTTCTCGCCATTAATCTTCATGCGCAGGGCTTCACCGCTATCGACAGCGCCTTGCTCGATCCCGCGACTTTTGCCGAGCGCGTTGGCAGCGCACCGGAATCCGCTGCCCTTGGTGACAGCGAGATTACCAAACTTGGCCCCAAGGCTGTCGTGTGGTGCAAGCAAGCGAAGCCGCATTGGAAGGGCATCAAGTTCGGTGCTGGACGCGAGCCGGGTGTGCGGCATCTGCGCATTGGTTTCACTCAGCCCGTGCCTGTCGGCAGTGTGCTCGTCGGTGGAGGCGGTGCGCTCAGTGTATTGAAGGCAGAGGCAGCGTATCCGGGCGATTTGGCGGATGATTCGTCATGGGTGCCTGCGCAGCGTTTGGTGAATGATGCCGAGTCGAATGCAGAGGTCGCCAGCGGTGACTATGGCCTGTGGGTCTTGCCGCCGGGCACATCGACGCGGGCGCTGCGCTTCAGCCATACGCCAGCGGCGGGTGATTCCGAGACAGCGGGACATCTCGCAGGTGTTTGGCTGCTTCCAGATCGCTGGGGCAACGTCGCGCCGCAGGCGCTGGTGCAGTCGCGTGCCCGAGATGATGTGACGATGAAGATCGTCGATGAATCGCACAACCGCACATGGCAGACTTGGGAGAATGCCGAGGAGGGCGCGCCACTGCCGATGTCCGCCGAGCATCCCGAGATCGTCACGCTCACATGGCAGAAACCCGTAACGCTCAGCAGCCTATGCCTGCTTTGGGCGGGCTTTGCCGCGTGTGAGATCGACGCCTTCACTGGAGCCGACGATGCAAATGTTCGCGAGGCTCCAGCGGCGTCCTGGACGCGTGTAGGCTTGGGCCACAATCTTGAGACTTGGTATCCCAGTCAGCTCGGGCCGAACTGGCTTGTGTTGGATCGCGAGGTCAGCACACGAGCCTTGCGCGTTCGGATCACCACTGCTGCAAAGGGCGTGGGGCATTATGAAACCAAGGTCAAAGACGGACGCCGCGTGTGGCTCGGTGAACTCATGGCTCTAGTGCCGATGCGCGACACTGCGCTCAAGAGTCTCGTTTTGCCAAAGTCGGGCGAGGAGCCACCACCGATCCCGGTGAAATTCACCCTGCCGGAAGCAGGGCTCGTCACCCTCGTCATCGAAGATTTACAAAACCATCGCGTGCGCAATCTCGTCAGCGAAACGCCCTTTCCCGCAGGTGAAAACACCGCGTGGTGGGACGGCAGCGACGATTTACTGCGCGACCCCGAAGCCGCCAAACACGGCGTCTATCACATCCCTACGCGCCCCGTTGCGCCGGGTGACTACAAGGTGCGCGGCTTGTGGCGGCAGCCTTTGAAGCTGCGCTACGAGTTCAGCATTTATAGCGCGGGCAAGCCTGCCTGGACCACGGCTGACAACACGGGCTGCTGGATGACCACGCACACACCGCCATCGAGCATGGCCTTCGTTCCTGGCTCGCGCACCGTCGATGGCCAGCCGCTCATCTTCATGGGCGCATGTGTCGCCGAGGGTGGTCACGGTTTGCAATGGTTGCACGTGGATGGCCAGAAGCTCGGTGGCCAAGGCTGGGTCGGAGGCACCTGGACGGGTGCGCCGACGCTCGCCGTCGATGCAGGCCCGCAGGCGATCACCGATCATCTTTGTTACGTCGGCTCGGTCTGGGATGGCGAGCTGCGACTCACTGCGAAGTCTCGCAAGCTGGAGGACAAGCCCATCTTCAAAACCCAACTCGGTCTCGATCAACGCATCAAGAAACCCTCTGAAGGCACGCCACCAACCGAGCTAGCGGGCTTCGACGGCGGCGGTAAAGTCTATGTGCTCTCAGGTATCGCCGTGCGCGATGGCGTGATCGTTTGTTCGATGATCCGGCAGAACGAACTTCTCTTCATTGATGCCAAAAACGCCGGGATCAATGGACGACTCGCTGTCGAGAATCCACGCGGTGTGAGCTTTGATGCGGAAGGCCGCATGTTCGTACTCAGCGGCTCCAAACTGCTGCGCTTCGCCTCATCTAGTGCGAAGACAGCCGAGACGATCATCGCCAGCGGTCTGGAAGATCCACGGCACATCATCACCGATGCGCAGGGTGCGATTTACATCACGGATCGCGGCTCGTCGCATCAGGTCAAAGTCTTCGACTCGAAGGGGAAACTTCAGCGCAGCATCGGCAAGCCTGGAGCCCCCAGCATCGGCGACTACGACCCGCAGCATATCAACAACCCGAATGGCCTGGCACTTGATTCACAAGGGCGGCTGTGGATTGCCGAGTCGGATAACTTTCCGCGTCGCGTCTCCGTGTGGTCTGCGAAAAGCGAGATCGTTCGTGCCTTCTACGGCCCCACCGAGTATGGCGGCGGCGGTGTGCTGGACTCGCGTGACGCCACGCGCTTTTTCTATAAAGGCATGGAGTTCGCACTCGATTGGAAGATTGGCACAGATCAGTTGCAGCGTGTCTTCGCCCGTCCCGATCCCTTGCTGGAAGCCCACGGCGGGCACTTCTCGCCCGACACGCCGCTGTATCCAGCCGCACGAAAGGGAGAGCGCTACTTCACCAGTTGCTACACTCACAACCCCACGGGAGGAGACAATGTCGCCTTCCTCTGGCGCGACGATGGCAATGCTGCACATCTCGTTGCGGCGCTCGGCGACGCCCACGCCTGGGATCTGCTGCGCACGCCCGAGTATCGCTCTGCATGGCCGCAGGGCAGCAAGCCCGAAGACGAGAATCCGAATCCAGACAAACACGCGACCTTCTCCTGGTCTGACACCAATAGCGACGGCAAGCCGCAACCTGATGAAGTGCGCATGATCAAAGCACCTTCGCGTGGCGTGACCGTGACAAACAATCTCGCGTTTCTCATCGCTCGCTTTGACGACATGACGGCACGGTTTGCGCCTACAAGCTTTGATTCGCATGGCGTGCCTCACTACGACCTGAAGCCCGAGCGCATCGGCCCCGCTGGCGGTGTGCCGCCTTCGAGCGGTGGCAACCAAGCCCTCCAAACCAGCGACGGCTGGACGATCACCACAAATGCTGCCGCGCCCTACTCAGCCCACGGCATCGGCGGCATGTTTAATGGCGAGCCACGCTGGAGCTACCCCAGCCCCTGGCCCGGACTGCACGCCAGCCATGAGGCCGCTGTGCCAGATCGCCCCGGCATGGTCGTGGGTCACACACGCTTGCTGGGCGACGGCATTCAAGGCAAAGCCGGGCCGATGTTTTGCATCAATGGCAACATGGGGAACATGTATCTCTTCACCGCCGATGGTTTATTCGTCGCCACGTTGTTCAACGACATCCGCCTGCGCCCCAACTGGGCTGCGCCTGTGGCCATGCGGAACATGGATGTGAGTGATGTCTCGCTGCACGATGAAAACTTCTGGCCCAGCATCACCCAGACACCCGATGGCAAGGTCTTCCTCATCGACGGCGGTCGCACTAGCCTCGTGCGCATCGACGGCCTTGACACGCTGAAGCGCCTGCCCGAGCAAACCCTTCGCATCACCACCAACGATCTCGACAAGTCACGCGACTGGTTTGCCAGAGCGGAACTCGCCCGCCAAAAAGCCCGTGGCACTGGCATCCTCAGCGTGCCCCTGCGCCAGCAACCGCCGTCGGTCGATGGCAAGCTCGACGACTGGCCCGCCACCACCGACTGGGCCTCGATAGATCGCCGTGGCACCAAGGCCAACTTCAACAGTAACTCCAAGCCCTACGAAGTCAGTGCCGCCGTTTGCCTTAGCGGAGATCGCCTCTTTGCCGCCTGGCGCAGCAGCGAAAAAGAGCTACTCAACAACAGCGGCGAGACACCCAACGCGCTCTTCAAAACGGGTGGCTGCCTCGATCTCATGCTGCAAGCCGACACCGACCAACGCCTGCTGGTGACACTCATCAAAGGTAAGCCACGAGCGATCCTGTACCGGTCGAAGGTCGAAGGCACCAAGCAGCCCATCGCCTTCAGTAGCCCCTGGCGCAGCATCAGCATCGACGTCGTCGAAGACGTCACCGAGCAGCTAGCCTTCGCTACCGACAACACGGGCAACTACGAGATCAGCCTGCCGCTGCAAAGCCTGCACTGGCAACCCAAAGCAGGCGACATCGCCCGAGCCGATCTCGGTGTGCTGCGCGGCTCCAACTCCCAAACGACGCAACGCATTTACTGGTCAAACAAAGCCACCGCCATCACCGCCGACGTACCCAGTGAAGCCGAACTCACCCCCCAACTTTGGGGCCGCTGGAAGGTCATCAACGACGGCGTAAAGCCATGATGAATCCCATGCTTACACCAAGATCAAACGCTCCGATGCGCCCTCTGCTCTACCTTTCACTCCTCATCACCGCAGCCTCTGCCGCTGATCCCGTCATCACCTATGACGAGCACATAAAGCCTCTCTTTCGCGAGCACTGCCTTAAGTGCCATGGCGACGACGAGCAGAAGGCCGACCTCAATCTCTCCACCCATGCCACGGCTTTAAAAGGCGGCAGCGGAGGAGTCGCCGTCGTGGCTGGACGTGCGAGCACCAGTCTGCTTTTTCAGGCCATCACGGCGGAGGCCGATGACGAACGTATGCCACCGAAGAAAGCCCCATTGCCAGCGGCGCAGATTGAACTCATCCGCCAATGGATCCAAGGTGGACTCCGCGAGTCAGCGAACAGCAAGTCCCTCGCTGCCTCCCGCGACACCACCTTCCAACCCGTGGCCATCACCACCGATGCTGGCCCCGCGCCGATGCCCGAGAATCTGCCTGCCTTCACCCCACCCACGACGAAGCGCCCGCTGCCGATCCTCTCCATGGCGGCCAGTCCCCGTGCGCCGTTGATCGCTGTCGCAGGCCATGAGCACGTTCGGTTGCTCGATGCCACGACGCAGCAGCAACTCGGCGCACTCGCCTTCCCCGAAGGCCAGCCCAACGTCATCCGCTTCAGCCGCGATGGCCGCGTGCTCATGGTCGCGGGTGGCAAGCCCGTGCAATCCGGCAGCGTTGTTCTATTCGACATCAAAACCGGCAAACGCCTCGCCACCATCGGCGATGAAACCGACGCCGTGCTAGCCGCCGACCTCAGCCCCGATCAGCAACTCATCGCGCTCGGCGGCTCTGGAAAAGTCATCAAGGTCTATGGCACTCGCGATGGCAAACAGCGCTATAAACTCACCAAGCACACCGACTGGATCACCAGCCTGAGCTTCAGCCCCGACGGTAATATGTTAGCCAGTGCCGATCGCGCAGGCGGCATTCATTTATGGGATCCTACCAGTGGAGGCATCCTGCTATCACTTGCCGAACACAAAGCCTCGGTGCGTGCGCTCGCCTGGCGCAGCGACAGCCGAATGCTCGCCAGCGGCGGCGAAGATGGGCAACTCATCTGGTGGGATACCAAAGACGGCTGGCCCACCATCACTAAAACCAATGCCCACCCGCCCACGCGCCCTGCAGGCTACTACGGCAAACTCGCAAATGGTGTCCTAGCCCTAGCTTTTGGGCCGCATGGCGAACTCCTCAGCGCCGGTCGCGACAAACAAGCCCGCCTCTGGGCCGCCGATGGCCGCGCCATGAAAGCCTTCCCCACCGACGCTGCCTTGCCCCTGCAAACCAGCATCACCCAAGACGGGAAATCCCTTTTCGCCGGTGATGACAGCGGCAGCGTAAGATGCTGGTCGGCAGCGCCTTGAGCCGCAACGTCCCAAGGCTCTGCTGGCCACGTTGGAGTACGAGGCTTGAGCCGATTTGTCCTCGTAGCGACCTGACCTCTATCCATCAGCACACGCGCCTTCCGTGAGGCACGGCAGTGGCACAGGATCATCGGTGATTTCACAACCCGCAGCAGGCCAAAGCCCTTCCAAAAAGGAACAAACCCACCGCGATTTGTCACAGACCGAAGCCGATTTTCCACAAACCGATGACGATTTTCCACAAAGTCATCGCGATTTTCCAGCTTTCCAACGCGATTTGCCACAAATTAGCGCCCTTTCGCGACAAAGCAGACCCGATTTTTCACAAAGTGAAGACCATTTCCCTCATTTTCATCAGAAAAAGGAGCCTCCCCATCCGTGGCCATCCGTGGCCATCCGTGTTCATCCGTGTTCATCCGTGGTTGCCCTGCAATAACCTGCAAAGACGACACCGCAAAAAGTCATGGAGGGCCGGAATGATTGACGATTGATGAGCAAGGAATGCCGATTGCTGAAGGTGTGAACCTCTGAAAACCGAACCTCAGACCGGCCTTCCCCCCTTGGTCAAGCGTTCAGCAGCGAAAAGGCCCCTACTTCAACAATCGGCACTCCTTGCTCATCAATCGTCAATCTCAGGGCGCACCAGTCTCTCGACAGTGTCCTGGTAAAATCCTGAACCGCCTTTCAGCAGCGAGAATGCCCCCTAATTCAACAATCGGCACTCCTTGCTCATCAATCGTCAATCTCAGGGCACACCGGACTCTCGAATGACTTTTTTGCGATGTCGTCCGCAAATGCCGAGCCGCCTATCACGCCTCCACCCGTTTTTGACACGAAAGCCCTGCCCGTCCGGCTCATCCGGGAAGTGCGGGCGCTGGGCTGTAGCATGGCGCGGCGACGAAGGGCAGGCTCATGCAGCATCCAGCGCCAGCGAGCCCTGGGGCGAAGCCTTCTGGAGTGCGGCTGGTGGTGGGGGTCGCGGGGGCTGCCGCTGCCGCTGTCTTCGCAGCGTGGGGCTGGCGAGGTGGCGTGGGGCTTCGTCATCGCCCATCGCTGGGGTGGTTATCAGGGATGGGCTTTTCGTGAGTCTTTCGCTCCGCACAGAGCGGCAGCCCCCGATGCCCCCACCGCCAGCCGCACTCCAGAAGGCTTCGCCCAATCATGCCCAGCGCTCGATGCTGCCCAGCGCCTGAACTTCCCGGATGAACCCGCGCCCCGACCTCGAAGTAAATTCCCCCTTGCCAAACTCTTGATGCCATCCACAGATCGCACCCGTCAGCGAACCCAACCAAACGCCATGCCGGACTCACCTACACCACCCGCCCCGCCCTCGCCGCCTACACCCGCCAGCGGAGGCCAGCCACCAGGAGATTTCAACCTGGGCCAATTGGAAACCATCCGCAAGAGCGAGGGCCTGGCCCGCGCCGCGAGCAAAGCCGAATACAGCCCCATCCTCATCGAGGACGGGCTCGCCGCAGACACCCCAGCGCAGCTCCTCGCCCAGTGCGAGGCCTGGCGCGGCTTCAGCGGCGACGCCGTGGGAGCCACCACCGACAAGGAAGAGCACTCCGGCCTCGGCGACGACGCCGAGACCGTCTTGAAGCGCCATATCGAATACTTCCGCGGCAAGGCCCGCCTCGCCATCACCCAGCACCCCGCCTGGAAGGACGCCGAAACCAGCGCTTTCCGCGCCCGCTATTTCATCAACAAAAACATCTTCACCAGCCGCGCCCTCACCGAGCAGGCCGCCCGCGACATCCTCGCCAACGCCGCCGAAGACAGCCTCCCCGGCGTCACCCCCGCCCGCCTTCAGGCCGGCAACGCCGCCCTGGCCGCCTACATCGGCACCGAGAGCCCTCAGAGCGACGCCCAAAGCAAAGCCACCCAGCTGCGCCAAAAACGCGACACCGCCTTCGCCGAAGCCCTCCGCCTCAGACACGAAATCCAATTCGCCGCCGACACCGCCTGGCCCTGGTGGGACGACGCCCATCTGGCGATAAGAAGAGAATTCCTGCTGCCCGCCGGAAGGGCGTTTGTGGGGTGAGGTAAGATGGCTCCCATGAGCAAGTTTGGTGCAAAGCACAGAATCGACAAACCCGAAGAATTTGCCGAAATATCCATTTCCACTGATTAACTGATCATTAGAAGCACCAAAGCTGAAGCCTTCCCAGCAATAATCTAATTTCATTATGGCGGCACCAATGTCGCTCAATACAATGTTCGCAAAAAAACAAAACCTATGACCAAACGCCCAAAAGTAGTCGCCGCAATGGCGTTTTTAATTGAAGATGTGCAGGGACTGCTTCTCTCACGATATGCGTTTGAGGATACTATTCGGCGCTGGCACTCGAAAGAGATTCCAACGAATGATCTGAACGGCTTGATTGTCGCTACAACTTTGGAGAGTCTCGAACGAGACATCATTTCGACCCTATACAGACTTGATGCTGACGAACATGTTTCATATCACTCAGTTAAAAAGTGTTGGGCGGAACTAGATTTGACAGGGCCAGAGAATGACGAAATAGCAGCCTCAATAAAACACTTTCGTTCGAAGCTCTCTGCCGTGAAGACGCGTCGGAACGACTACATCGCACATGTCGTAAAACGTTTTGACGGAACGCTTCCGTCACCAATAGATTTTGGTGACCTAATTGATACCGCTGTAGATACGCTTTCCATTATTTTGGGAGAGCCCTTTCGCTATACGCTCGATTTTCCAGGCAAGGGAGTCGCAATTAGTTTCAATTCTCCGATTACGGAAACACCATTGAAATGCAACGCTTGAACGCAAACAAGAGGGCGAACGCGTGCCAGAGCTTGAGCGTTCGTTAGCCGAAAGAAGATGCACATCTCCATGAAGATCATTCCAAGTAGTTTGCTAAGAACTGGCGATGTCATCCTATCTCTGAGAGAGGGGGTAAAAGCCGATAAGGTTGCTAGTCTCACAAATAGCAGGTACACACACGCTGCAATTTGCTATGACAATGACTTGGTAGCAGAGGTAGCAGGACGCGCCGCGAAGACTCCCCAAAGTGAGTTCTTGGCGCAATCTCCTTACCACGCAGTCTTCCGGCAACTCGACCAATGGACGAATGCCCGAGTTGCTCGTTTACGGAGCTTTGTTGACACTCTGATTGAGAACGGTAGCGCCTATGATGGGCACGGGTTTAAAACGTTCTTGAAGCGGAAGCAAGAGCACTTTGAGTCCATCCAGGAGAAGGTCTGGCAGTATTTCTCCGGCAGCCCAGAGACGGACCCCGCCCCGAAGAGCAAGTTCTTTTGCTCCGAGTTTGTAGCCGCATGCCTCGTTGCCTCCGGCCACATCGCGCCATCTGCAGCTGTGATTTATCAAGCTGACACCTTCTCGCCTGGGGACATCGGGCGCGATCATGCATTTGGATATTTTGTCGGTTACATCACGAAGGACTCTAGTGTCACGGTGCCGGATGACGACGAGTTCGCGAATAAGACTCTATTCACAGATATTCTTCTGAGTCACCATTCAACAAGCCAAAAAGACGGCTAACAACTTAAAACCACAAACACCAAAGACCCCAACAATGAGTGATGAAATTGAAATTGATAAAATCGTTGAGCAACTTGCTGAAGAAGAACGTGCTCTTCGCGCATCTGCGCCAGAACGAATGATAAAGGCTCTGGTGATGCGACTGGAGTCCCAAGGAACGAAATTAACCCCTGAACAGATTGCCAGCATACGGAAGCGTATCGTCATTCTCTAGCTTCCTAGCAGCAGTCACAGAACAGGGATACCAAACGCCCAAAATGGCGATGCTGACAATCTGCCCCAGAACCTAGGCTGAACAAAGGCACTATGTTACTCACCCGTTAAAAATATTATGAAACTACTCCGATTTGGCGTCACCTTATGTGCAATTGCCGTTTGTTCTGCAATCTCTGCGAATGCAGCGGTCACCATTGATCCTCCCAGCCGTACGTTTGCCAAGGAAGGCGGATCGGGATCCATTCTGACGGCGGGAAGCGGCACTTGGACTGCCACGACTGCCACTTCTTGGATCACTCTCAACAGGGCCACGGCTAGCGCTGGGACTTCCTGCATCTACACGGTCAATGCCAATTTTCGGCTGATACCCGGCAGGGGACGATTGTTTTGGACGGAAACACGCACACGGTCATCGAGACTGGATATCCGGCTACGCTGACACCCAACTTGGTGAACACTGACCACAATGGCACATCTGGCACGATCAGCGTGAATGCGTCGGCGGGGGTTTCATGGACTGCTGTCTCCAACTTGCCCTGGCTGACACTTTCCCCGAGTTCGGGCACTGGGTTTGGCACGGTCACCTATTCCATTGCGTCGTACGCTAACGTCGCCACGCAGACGGGACTGGCCACCATTGCCGGTCAGACGTTTACCGTGAATCAGACGGGTGTGGCTGTCGTTGTCAGCCCAGCCACCGTGAGCAAGGGACAAGGGAGCGACATTATTCTTCTGGACCTCACGGCCCTAGCCACCACCAACTGGACGATTTCGCCGCAAGTGCCCTGGATTTCCGTGGTCGATGGAGGCAGCGGACAGGGCAGTTCGGCCATTGTCCTGGCGGCGTCTTCCAACCCAAGTTACCTGGCGCGCACTGGGATGGTCAACTTTGGCAGCTTCGTGGTCACCGTTACCCAGGATCCCTTGACGACGGCGGCTTTGGACATCAATCCCAAGAACACGACAGCAAGTTACCAGGGGGCGGTTGGCAATATCGCTGTCAGTGCCTCGCCCGATGCGCCTTGGACGGCAAGCAGCCTGAGCCCGTGGATCACCCTCGGAACCGGCAGCAGCAGCGGAATTAGCAACGGCAACATTGGCTACGTCGTATCCTCCAATCCGACGATCTCGACACGCACAGGCCAGATTCTCGTTAATGGGCCGCCTCCAAGTTCTAGTGCGCATGATTTTACCAGGGGTTTGCTGCTTTGTTTCAATGGCAGAAATGATTTTGCTCGGAGCGCCATCCAAATCAGCGGCCCAAGCAGCTATCCAGTTTTCGACGGCACTTCTCGCGCCTATCTGCCTGACGCTGCCCGGAAAGCTACGAGCGATTGGGCTTTGGCCTTCACTTTTACCCACAACAGCAATGGGGCAATTCATCAGTTGATGGGATACAATGCGGGTGGCCAGACTCTGGCGGCATGGGTGGACATTAACAATAATTTAAATGTCCGAGTTGGAACTAATGTGCAAATCATTGGCGATGTGGGCGTCATGGCTGGCCAGTCGTATTTCGTGCTCATGCAGGGCTCTACATCGGATGTACAAGTGTTTTTGTGCGTGACCGGAAATGCACCAGTACAAAAATTAGCTTTCACAACTCCGAACAGCATTTTCCCGCCCAATACGAATCTATCACCTGTAGAGATTGGAGGTTCATCATTCCCAACCACAGGAAACTTTGTTGGGACGCTTAATTTTCTCAGCGTCCATGACCGCAAACTTACGGGCTTTGAAATCCAAAACTACTTACAAACCACACCTTTCACTGACCTTGGCGGCTCCCCCTTGTCATCACTGAGTATTCAACGAACAAGTGCGTTGGTTACGCCTGCCGCCGCACTTCTTTTACGAGGTAACATCTTGGATCAGATTTCCGGAGGGGTCAATGCAGTGGGCCTTGTTAATACCACTGGTAATCAGTTACTCATGGATTTGTTTGGAAGTTTGGATCGTTACGGCAGACTCGGCGAATCCTTGAAAATACATGCCAGTGGACAACGGCTCAACAAAAACGGTGGATTCAATTCTCTCAGTTTCTGGGTTAAATCGTCTAACACCCAAAATCAAAACATATGGGGCTTTGGGGCTACAGGGGGACTTGTTTGGTCTCGACTTAAATACACAGCCAAATCAAATCTCGGCCAAACAATTAATAGTTATCTAAACTCATCCGCAAGCGGCCAAACATTTTATTCTATTCACACCGACGCCAACAGTGCAATTTCCATTCAGCAGACAAAAGTGACAGCGGGGGCTTTTTACCCTGATGTTACTCATTCAAATCCACCCAACACAGTTTACAATTCACCATATACATATAGTTTGGTTGGATATGATACCGGATGGGATCCAACAAAAAATTCTCAATTATCAACTGGTCAACTTGTTCCGAATCAGTGGCATCACATCGGGTTGTCGTTATCCGCTTCTGGCGTTGTCACATTAATCCTTGACGGTGTCAATGTCGGATCGATGGCTGGTTTTTCTAGCGATCTTAGCGGCCAGCAGTTCCAAAATATTGGCGGTGATTCCTATCCAAGTTGGATCAATAAGCCTGCTAGCATGGCCAATTTGGCGAACCAGTCTTTCGAGGGAGAGATTGACGATGTAGCGATCTATAATGAAGAATTGAGCGAACAGGAAATTCGAGCTTTATTTTCAACTCAGCAGCCGGTGCAGGTGATCCACTCTGTCAGCCAGGGAGTAAGCCCGATTACGCTGACGCCAGCGAATCCCATCGCCTCTGCCAATGGCGGAGAGGTGGACACCCAATTGACACTGGCAGACAACGTGACCTGGACCGCCTCTTCTGACAGCGCTTGGCTGACCATGCTCTCCAGTGCATCGGGAGCCGGGCCGGGTATTGTCAAATGGCAGGCGGCAACAAACCCGACCGTGTATCAGCGGCAGGCAACCGTGACCGTCGCGGGAGCTACGGCGGTGATCAGCCAACTGGGGCGCACCGTTACCGTCTCATCCGGCAGCGTGGTGCTGTCTCCTGATGGTGGGAGTGTCAACATCAGCGTGAGCGCCGAGGCGGGGGCTAGCTGGAACGCTGTGCCGGTGGATAGCTGGCTCTCGGTGATCGCCGGGGCCACGGGCGTGGGCACCGGCAGTGTCACCATCGTGGCGGATCCCTATAACCAGACGACCTCCTCCCGGACTGGCACGGTGATCGTGGCGGGAAAGACGGTGTATGTGACACAGCGGGGATACACGCTAACAGTCTCGCCCACGGCGGCGCAGTTCTACTCCGTCGCGAGCAGCGCGAACATTTCCGTTGCGGCACCGGTGAGTGCGATCTGGTCGGCCATCGCCAGTGATCCGTGGATCACCATCACTGGCGGCTTCAATGGCATGGGCACTGGCACGATCTATTACACGGTGGCGAGCAATGGCACCGGCCAGGCGCGCAGTGGCCGCATCGTGGTTTCGGGGGCGGAGTATGTGGTGAACCAAAGCGTGGTCGTGCCTGATCCGGTCACGTTCACCACCCAGCCTCTGGGCGGCAGCGTGAACCCGCTGCAAAGTTTCAACCTGAGCGTGGCAGTGAGCGGATCAGCCCCCTTTACCTATCAATGGCGGCGCAATTTGCAGACCATCGCGGGCGCGACCACCAGCAGCTATGCCATCGTGTCTGCTACTGAAGGTGACCAAGGCTCTTATGATGTCATTGTGAGCAACATTGTCGGGAGCGTAACCAGCCAGGCTGCAACGGTGAATGTGAACCTCTCTCCTTCAACGGTTACTTCCCCCACCTTCTCGGCGGTGACCGGTACCAGCGCCACGCTGGGCGGCAACGTCACCAGCGATGGCTACGCAAGCATCACTTCGCGGGGTGTGGTTTTGTCCCAAACTTCCACCAACAGCAACCCGCAGATTGGCGGCACCGGGGTGATCAACGTGACAGGCACGGGCACGACTGGGGTGTTCACGGTGAATGCGAGCAGTCTGGCACCCATAACGGCTTACAGCTTTGCCGCTTATGCGACCAACAGCCAAGGCACCAGCTACAGCGCCACTGGAAGCTTCGCCACGCTAAGCATCAACGCGAACCTTGCTGGTCTTGTGCTGAGCAGCGGCACACTGAGCCCGGTGTTTGCCGCAGCGACGACGAGCTACACGGCCAGTGTGCCGAATGCGACGGCAAGCCTCACCGTGACGCCGACGGTGGCCGACGGGACGGCTACGGCAAAGGTCAATGGGGTGAGCGTCATCTCGGGCAGCGCCAGCGCGGCCATTGCGCTGAGCGTGGGAGCGAACACCATCACCACGCTGGTGACTGCGCAGGACGGCACGACAACGAAGACATACACGCTCGTTATTACCCGGCAGGCCCCGCCGACTGTTTCTTCGCCGACTATTGCCGCAGTAACCGGCACCAGCGCCACGCTCGGAGGCAACGTCTCCAGCGACGGCAATGCGACGATCACGGCGCGGGGTATTGTGCTGTCACCGACTACCACCAACTCCAACCCGCAAATCGGAGGCACTGGTGTGGTGAACGTGACAGGCACGGGCACGACGGGTGTGTTCACCGTGAATGCGAGCAGTCTGACGCCTGCGACAACTTATAGCTTCGCCGCGTATGCGACGAACAGCCAGGGCACCAGCTACAGCACCACAGGAACCTTTTCCACACTGAGCAACAATGCGAACCTTTCTACCCTCGTGCTGAGCAGCGGCACGCTAAGCCCAGTGTTTGCCTCGGCGACGACGAGCTACACGGCCAGCGTGCCGAATGCGACGGCAAGCCTCACCGTGACGCCGACAGTGGCTGCTGGCACGGCTACCGTGAAGGTCAACGGGGTGAGCGTCACCTCGGGCAGCGCCAGCGCATCCATTGCTCTTAACATTGGAGCGAACACCTTCACCACGCTGGTGACTGCGCAGGACGGCACGACCACAAAGACCTACACGGCGGTGGTGACGCGAATCAGCAACAACGCAAATCTCTCCGGCCTTGTGCTGAGCAGCGGGGCGCTGAGCCCGGCGTTTGCTGCGGCGACAACGAGCTACACGGCCATCGTGTCGAATGCGACAGCAAGCCTCACGGTGACGCCAACGGTGGCCGATGGCACGGCGACGGTGATGGTCAACGGGATAAGCGTAACCTCGGGCAGTGCCAGCGCAGGCATTGCGCTGAATGTGGGAGCCAACACCATCACCACGCTGGTGACGGCGCAGGATGGCACCACCACAAGGACATACACGACGGTGGTGACGCGCATCAGCAACAACGCGAACCTTTCTGCTCTCGCGCTAAGCAACGGCACGCTAAGTCCTTCGTTTGTCTCGGCGACGACAAGCTACACGGCCAGCGTGCCGAATGCGACGGCAAGCCTAACCGTGACGCCGACGGTAGCTGATGGGACTGCTACGGTGAAGGTCAACGGAGTGAGCGTCACTTCGGGCAGCGCCAGCTCGTCCATTGCGCTGAGTGTGGGAGCAAACACGATCACGATGCTGGTGACCGCACAGGACGGCACTACCACGAAGAGCTACACAACGGTGGTGACGCGAATCAGCACCAATGCGAACCTCTCCAGTCTTGCGCTGAGCAGCGGCACGCTGAGTCCGGCATTTGCCTCGGCGACGACGAGCTACACCGCCAGTGTGCCGAATGCGACGGCAAGCCTCACTGTGACGCCCACGTTGGCCGACAGCACGGCGACGGTGATGGTCAACGGGGTGAGCGTCGCCTCGGGCAGCGCCAGCGCGGCGATTGCTCTGAGCGCGGGATCAAATACCATCACCACCCTGGTGACTGCACAGGACAGCACCACCACCAAGACTTACACGGTCACGATTACTCGTCTGGCCCCTCCGACGGTCGCTACGCCTCTCTATTCCGGAGTGACTGGAACAAGCGCCACGCTGGGAGGCGACGTCACCAGCGACGGCAACGCGACGATCACCGCACGAGGTATTGTGCGGGCACCGACCTCCATCAATTCCAACCCACAGATCGGCGGCACCGGCGTGGTGAACGTGACTGGCACGGGCACGACAGGCGTGTTCACGGTGAACGCGGGAACCCTCGCGCCAATTACAGACTATAGCTTTGCCGCTTATGCGACCAACAGCCAAGGCACCAGCTACAGCCCCACTGGAACCTTCTCCACGCTGAGCAACAACGCGAGCCTATCTATTCTCGCGCTAAGCAACGGCGCGCTAAGTCCAGCGTTTGCCTCGGCGACGACGAGCTACACGGCCAGCGTACCGAATGCGACGGCAAGCCTCATGGTGACGCCTACTGTGGTTGACGGGACGGCTTTGGTGAGGGTCAATGGGGTGAGCGTGACATCAGGAAGCGCCAGCGCGGCCATTGCGCTGAACGTGGGATCGAACATCATCACCACCGTGGTGACTGCGCAGGACGGCACTACCACCAAGACTTACACGGTTACTATTACTCGTCTGGCCCCTCCGTTGGTCTCTATGCCAACCAGCACCGCAGTGACCGGCACCAGCGTCACGCTGGGCGGAAATGTCACCAGCGATGGCTTCGCAGGTATCACTTCGCGGGGCGTGGTACTTTCGCAAACATCCACCAACAACAGCCCCGAGATCGGCGGCACTGGCGTAATCAACGTGGCTGGCATCGGCACGACTGGTGTATTCACGGTGAATTTCAGCAGTCTTACTCCTGGTACAGCCTACAGCTTTGCCGCCTACGCCACTAACAGCGAGGGCACCAGCTACAGTATCACGGGAGCCATCACCACGCTGAGCAACAACGCGAACCTTGGCGGTCTCGTGCTGAGCAGTGGCACTCTCAGCCCAGCGTTCACTAGTAGCACCTTTGGTTACTCGGTCAGCTTGCCTGGTTCAGTGAGTGCCATCGCGATAACGCCGACTTTAGCCGACGCCACGGCGGGCGTAACCATCAACGGCATGGCGGTAGCCTCGGGCACGGCGAGCGCCTCCATCAGCGTGGGACTCCAGGGCACGATCATCAGTCTTGTGGTGACCGCGCAGGACGGTATAACCACTCAGAGCTACACCATCTCTGTCAATGGGCCCATACTGGTTGTGCAGCAAAATGGCACGAGTTTGGTTCGCGGCGCTGGCATCAGCGATTTCGGTGGGCAGGTGCCAGGCAGAACAGTCGCCCGCATGTTCACTGTAAAGAATGCAGGCAAGGCGGTCTTGACTGGGTTTGGCTTCTCTTTCAATGGAGCCAACGCTGTTGATTTCACGGTTACCACGCCTCCAGCGGCAAGCGTGTCATCGGGAGGCTCGACGACGTTCACTGTCACCTTCAACCCAAGTGACTTGGGCGCGCGATCCGCGACGCTGCACATCTCCAGCAATGATACGATCAACGGCCCGTTCGATGTCAACCTGGCTGGCATCGGAGCCGCTATGCCTGCCATCACGGCCCAGCCAGCTTCACTATTGGTGGGTGTGGGCCTGCCTGCCACTTTCACCGTGGCTGCAAGCGGCGGTGCCTTGAGTTACCAGTGGCTGCTAAATAATGGAGTGGTTCCTGGCGCGACAGGCAGCAGCTACAGTATTCCAGCCACCGCGCTTGGGAACGCCGGAAGCTACTCGGTCACAGTCTCCAATGCCGCAGGATCGGCCAACAGCCTTGTCGCCAATCTGGGTGTCGTTAGTTTGGCATCCTCCACTGTATCCTTGGTCAAAGGCAAATCCATCACGCTGACAGCATCGGCAGCCGGCCCAAACCTCACCTATCAGTGGCGGAAGAGCGGATCATCGTTAGCCGACGGTATTAATCCCGTGAACAGCCTCGGGACTATTGCGGGAAGCACCTCATCAAAGCTGTCGATCACGAATTCTGTAACCGCTGACGGCAACAACTATGACTGCCTCGTGACAATGCCCATCCCACAAAGCCCCGGCACTTTTTTGAACCTGGCCAGCGGCGGCTCTATTGTTAATATTATTATCGCCAAACCGACACTTGATCCCTTCACGCCTAGGACTTGGATAGTCGGCGGCACAGTCACGGATGTGGTTACGGCACAGAACTATCCCACGAGTTATAAGGTCACAGGACAACCAGCGGGTGTGGCGATAGACGCAAAAGGGCATTTTTATGGCAAACCGACGGTAGCAATTTTAACGGACACTATTTACCGAATCACCATCACGGCCAGCAATCCTGATGGTACGAGTGCGCCGTTGATCACGAATGTTACCGTGAAGGCCTTGCCGCGCGAGACGATTGGTGATTTCAATGGGCTGGTGGACCGCGATGCCGCACTCACCCGTGGTTATGGTGGGACAATCAAAGTTGCCACGCTGAACTCTGGAATTTTTAGCGGCAAACTAGCACTTGGAGCACAGAGCTACAGCTTCACGGGCCAACGCCTTAATGCCTCCGATGGGGCTGATCCCTCTGCGACCGTGATTATCGCCAGGACTTTGCCGCTGCCCAAATTGACGCTGGCATTCAGCATCGACCAATATTCTGGCGAGCTGTATGGCTCGGTCAGCGACGGCGTAAACGCCCCCGTGAGTGTGAATGCATGGCACAATCCCTGGAATGCAGTGAGCAACAAGGCCCCGCTGGCCGCCATTTACACCAGCGAGTTGGCTCTTGGCCTTGCCCTCGCTGGTACCACCAGCACGCCTGGCAATGTGGCCTATCCGCAAGGCACTGGTTATGGGACACTGACCATAAGCACATCTGGTGTGGCCACCTGGGCTGGCAAGGTGGCAGATGGAGCTGTTACCACGGCCAGCACCACAATGGGACCGACCGGTGATGTTCCACTGCATTTTATGCTCTATAAAAACACTGGCTCCGCCCACGGCTGGGTGACAGCCAGCGCCGACAGCGTGAGCAATCCCTCAAATAGCGGTCTGCGTTTGCTCGATGGCAGCCTCGACTGGATGAAGAGCCAAGCAGCCAGCAGTGCCGACCGTAGTTACAACGCGGGCTTCCTGCTGCATAGCCTTACTGTCATTGGTGGTGAGTACGTGAAGCCTGGCACCAGTATGGTCATACTCGGCCTCACAGATGGAGGTGTCGGAACTACTAATGCGAAGCTTGTCTTCAGCGAAGGTGGTCTGACTGGCCCCGCGCCCATTGTGGCTGCTACCAATGCAACTGCTGCTAACAAGAGTTTCCGAATCGCCGCCACAACCCAGGCGGTCACTTTGCCGACGTCCGCGAATAATCCCGCAGGCCTCACCTTGAGTCTCAAGGCAAGCACTGGCGCATTCAGCGGGAGTTTCGTCTTGAAGGGTGATCAGGATCCCACCGCCACCAAAGTAAGCCTGCTATCACGCACCGTGAGCTATTACGGCCTTTTAGTGCCACGAGTGGGAGTTAAGCACGGCGTGGGCTTCTTGCTATTACCCGAACTGCCGTCTCTCGGCTTACCGATTACAACTCTGAGCACCTCGCCAATTTATTCAGGAAAGGTGCTTCTGGAAGCGGGACCGTAGCTTGGCCATACTCTCGCATGTTGAACGAAGCCTCGCGCACCGCCTTGCGCTTGGCGAGTTCCAAGCCGCTATTTTCAACAACCGCAGCCGATGCTCTAGTTTCTAGGATTTTTCGGGGCTGCGGCGGTAATGCGTAAGCGTCACCGTAAGTGCCGTTGGATAGAGGTCGCGTGGGACAGGTCGGAGTGTTTTGGATTCCGACGTTTATGGATGGAAACCAAATCATTTTGAAGCAGGACCGACTTGAATGGTGGGTTCGGAGAGGGCGAGGGGCTCCGAACAAAGCTGAGCTTCGTCCCTCGTCCCGCTTTCTTCGCAGCGCTGAACTGACGTGAACGGTTGATTAGGAGAAGGCGAGGAGGGGAGGTGGTGGCTGTCCCTGTATCGCGGTCTCTTTGTCGCGCACCGCAGGGCCACCCGAGGCAGCGCCCAACGGCTTCTCGATAGGCTTTGCAAGTGGCTCTATTTGCCGGGAATCAGCCCGCTGGACATCCAAAACCCAACGAGGTAGAACCTAATCATGACAGCCACGTTTGAACGCATCAAAAAGGACATCCGAAGCCTCGAACCTCGTGAGGCCGAGTTGCTGTTTCGCGATCTTCAATACGAGTATGTGAGGCCGTCAGCGGACGATGACAACGAGGTATCTGCCCAGACAGAATGGGATGCCGAGATCGCAGAACGGGTGAAGGACGTTGAAGAAGGCAGGGTGGAACTGATGTCCGGGCGCGGAACTCCGTCGCGGTACGGATGCTTTGCTTGCTGAACTAGGCCTCAAGCCTGGTCACGCAGGAAAGGGCCAGGGGGGCGATTCTTGACAGCCACTGCCTTGCTGCCCCTTTTCTGCTCCACCCCGGTACCCAAGGCATTGCCAACATCGACCTGCCGCCATGACAGGCGATGAGGTTAGCAATTCCAACAATCCCACTTTGACAACCCCTCTGCCCCCGGCGAAAACCCGTCCGCGATAACCAACCGCACGCGGGTGTAGCTCAATGGTAGAGCAGGTGCTTCCCAAGCATCATACGTCAGTTCGATTCTGATCACCCGCTCTCCTTGTAAAATCAAGCGCTGGAGATTCTGAGAGGTTTAAATGGGAAAAGCAACGGGAAAAAAGGCGTGCGGCGGTGTGGAGCGGTTGTTTTCACGCTGACTGCATTGCGGCCTTGGCCACACGCTTCAAGACGAGGTAGCCCATCAAGTCCCACTCGGCGTCTTCCCCTGCGGCGTGGCCTCGGGCGATGCGGGAGAGCTTGTCGTCCATGCGCACGTTGATTTGCTCCAAGGTGTCGGCGCGGGAGAAGATGCGCACTGGATCAAGGGCGCTGTTGCCGTAGGCGGCATTTTTGGCGAGCAACATGGCCTTGAGGGCGTCGCACGTTTCGGCGATGGCGGTTTGAGTGGGAGTCATTGGAAAAAATGAAAGTTGGTTGCGTATTGTTCGATTGAACAGTAGAGCCTTGGCCATGCAAATCTTCGACTTCATCTGCCTTCTGCCGCGATGCTCTATGACGTGGGGAGTTGGCGTTAAGCCAGTAAGTAAGCAAGAGCCGCGATAGGAGCAATCAGCCAGACGAGGCAACCTCCGCCGGTGCCTGTGCCAATGGCAGCAAAGGCCAGTGCTTTAATTTTCGGGGAAACCTTCACAGCTCCTCTCGCCACGGCTTTCACGAAGTCCGTCACCGTGGCGAATCCATGCGCCTTGGCCTGAGCGGCTAAGAGTGCTTTTTCTTCATCGGTCATCCATAGGTTGACCCGTTTTTGATCTTTTCCTCGTTGTCCAGGCATTGAGGAATAACAGGGGTGGAATGCCACCTCACAACAGAAAAAATCAATTTGTGAAAAATTACTCAAATTGATTTGACGGGTGGAATTCCACCTCGTAACACTGGTGGAATTCCACCACGAACCATGACAGAAAAAACACGCATCAATATCGACTTCTCGGATGAGCCGAAAGTCCTGCTTGCTCTGAGGCAGCGAGCTAAAGAGCAGAAGCGCTCCCTTGGGGCTCAACTTCTGTTTGAATGTCTGCCGACACTTTCACCATTGGCCAAGAGGTCAAATGTGACTAAGCGCAAGTAACCCCATCGCCACTTTCCACCATGCTGATACTCTCTCTGTTCGCGCTCCTATTGGTCGCATTGTTTCACCATCACCGACTCGCCGTGTGGCAGGCGGCATTGATTCGCAAGCTCGGGCGAAAGTCACGCCGTCGCGCCTCCCTTAAATCCTATGGTTCCTGCGGGCGGGAGGTTGAACTGTGAACGTGACTCAGAAGGTGCGAGTTTTCACGGGTCGCGAGCCTGGGCATACGGTGCTCAATATCGCTGAAGTCGGCTCGATGCTCGGGCTCAAGCCAGAGACAGTAGCGAGGATGCTCGCTGTCCACAGAATTCCCAACGCCTGGAAGACGGGCGAGATGGGCAAGGGGCAATGGCGCGTGCGCCTCGAAGACGTGCGCCATTACCAATCCCGTCCCAAGGCGTAAGGCCTGGGCGAATCCATTTCAACGCTACAACTATGCCCATCTCCAACTCATGAAACTCACACTGAAAGCCAGCGATCTGGCAAAACGACTCGACCGTCTCACCTCGGTCATTAACTCGAAGGTATCACTCGCCCTGCTGTCCTGCGTGCGGCTCACTGTTACGCCATCCGGCTACACTGTTGCAGCCTCTAATATTGACATGTGGATGGACTGCGCCGTTGTTCACAGCGGCTCCACAGCCGGGGATTATTGCATCGGCTCCACCATGCTGAAGTCGGCGCTATCCTCCTTTGGTGACTCCGAGGTGGTGATGGAATGCGACGGCAAGACACTCACGATCAAGGAGGGAAAGAGCGTGGCTAAAATTGCGGTGCTGGGTGTGGAAGACTGGCCGAATCTGCCAGAGTTGAAGTTGACTGAGGCGCTGAAGATTGCCGACGGCGCGGCCTTCGTGGATGATTTGAAATGGGTATCCAAGGTGATGCTTTCGGACATTTCTCGACTCGTGCTCAACTCGGTGATTTTCAGCGGCGATATGATGCTGGCCTGTGATGGCAAGCGCTCGCATCGGGCATCTCTGAGTTCCAAAATTGAAAGTGAATTCATCGTGCCTGATTCGGTGGTGAAGCTGCTCACGTCGATGATCGGCGATGCCTCGGTGATCGAGACGGACAAGACCTGGCTAAGGCTCACGGCTGGCGAATGGACGCTGACAAGCAAGCTGCTCGACGGGCATTACCCACTGCCCCAGCTCTTGGGCATGTATAAATGGGATGGGTTGGCGACGATCAAAGTCAACAAGGCCGAGGCGACAACGGCCAAGTCGGCGTTGGCGGCGATGACAAGCAAGAGCAACAAAGCGATGCGAGTCACGCCAACGATGGGCGGCGTGATTATGTCGGCGGAGTCGGACAACGACTCGCTGGAACGCTGGGT
This sequence comes from Verrucomicrobiota bacterium, assembly GCA_031411235.1. Lineage (GTDB taxonomy): Bacteria > Verrucomicrobiota > Verrucomicrobiia > Verrucomicrobiales > Verrucomicrobiaceae > JANOAR01. The sequence continues at coordinate 34,764 of JANOAR010000161.1, forward strand.
GGTCGGCGAAGGCGAGTTGCCTGAATTCGCCATCATGCCCAATTACTTCGGTGATCTCATTTCGGGTGCCGGGGACTTGGT
>JANOAR010000162.1:0-5728 GCA_031411235.1 Verrucomicrobiota bacterium
GGAAGAACAGGGGTTGGAGCAGTGCCCATTCAGCATCGCTCAAGTCGGTATCGTAACCAGCGGCGGAGTCCGTCTTGGTAACCATTCCAACCCTTATATCCAACCGTTGCACTCCTTCCAGTTATTTAGCGGATAGGCTCTAATGAAGGGATCAGTCAAGAAGGATGCTCCTCTCTCACGGAGCCACCAGCTTCGCCGCGACGCTGCCGAGGTAGGGGAAGAGTTGCTTCTTTCGGCTGACCACGCCGGGCATGTGGAAGAGATTTTTGCGCTTCTGCGGGTACTCGATGGCGTCGATGATGCGGGAGTTTCCGGCGACGAGCAGCACGCTATTGTGCTCGGAGATGTCGGTGACCATGAGGCAGGCGAAGTGGACTTTTTGCTCGCTGACAATGGCTTCCAGGGCGGCGTGCAGGTCGTCCTCGCGCTTCCAGAATTCATCGAGGCCCAGCTCTTCGATCTGGCTGATGCTGAGCCGCCAGCCGTTCTCGTCGAAGACCTTTCGGTCGCTCTCGATGGCGGCGGCTGGAGTGCATTCGCGCAGCATGGAACCAGCGGCAAAGAAGTCGCGGACGAACACGGCAGCGTCGATGTCGGCGAGGCCGCTCAACCACCCGAGGATGTCTTTATCGGTATCGGTGGTGGTGGGCGAGGTAAGATGCAGGGTGTCGCTGATGAGACCCGCGCAGAGGCAGATGGCGACGGGCTTGGTGGGCACAATGCCGCGCATCCGATACATGAGCGCGACGATGGTGCTGGTGCTGCCGACGGGTTCGTTGATGAAGCGGATGGGCTCCTTGGTGCGCAGATTCCCGCTGAGGCGATGGTGGTCGATCACTTCCAAAATCTCGGCCTCGTCGGCTCCGCTCACGGCCTGGGCAAACTCATTGTGATCGACAAGTACGAGCTTGGCGCGAGGCACGTCAATGAGGTCGGACTTGGAGAACACGCCGACGAGCTGGCGCGTGGCCTCGTCCACCACGGGAAAGAGCGGCTGGTGCGAGTGCTGCACTTCCACGATGATCTCGCGCAATGGCATACGCGAGCCGAAGCACAGGAACTCCGAAACTAGCGCCTCGCCGATAGCGCGCGAGAAGCGCAGCAACTGCGATGTGCTCGCGGTGTCGTGTGGCGAGGATATGATGCACACGCCGCGTGCCTTAGCTTGCGCCTGCAACTCCGCCGAAGCTGCGAAGCCACCGGTGATGATGAGGCAGCGCACACCGACCTCAATGGCCAAGGCGTGAATTTCCGGGCGGTCGCCGGTGACGATGGCCACGCGTCGCGCGGGGAATTGCAGGGCGCGCTTGCGCGTCGTCTCGAAGCTCGATGCAGCGACGACGAGCAGCAGGTTTTCAAACGCCTCCACATCGCCCTCGTCGCCGCTGGTGGTGGCTCCGAGCGCGCTGACCATGTTGCGCACGCTGGTGCGCACCTCTCGGTTGGCCGCGTCGTGCGGGTGGCTTTCATCCGGCGGCAGGAAGAGTTCCGCCAGTTCTTGGATGCCCGGCATTCCAAGCAGTCGTCCCTCGTCATCCAGCACGGGTACGCTGCGGAAGTGGTGCTCGGCGAGCTTGCGATACACGGATAAAATCGTCTCGTGCGGCCCCGCCGAGATGACTTGTTTCCGCGCGATGGTGGCAGCGGTGGGCCGCACATCGAGCAGCAATCGCGGAGCCTCCACGCCAGCCGTTTTTAACACCCAACTGGTGCGCACGTTCAGGTCGCCACAGCGTGCGGGCTCGGCGTCGATGCCCTTGGACTCACGCAGGAAAGCCGCGTAGCCGATGGCCGAGCAAATGGCATCCGTGTCGGGATTGCGGTGACCGATGACGTGGACGGTGGACATGGGCAGAGCGAGAAAAAAGACGGGCTAAAGCCCAGCACGACTCTGGCCTACGCCGCCACCCAGCCGAACTCGCGCATCTTCGTATCCACGGCAGCCTTGCCTTCCAGCAGTTCGCCGATGGGATCCCAATGGCCGGAGGTCAGCGCCTCGCGAGCAGCGGAGGTGGACTTGGCAGGATAAGATTTGCCGCCGCAGGTGATGGCTTCTTTTTCCAAATCAACGACGACTTCCAGGCTGGAATCGGCGGCCACAGCGGCAGCGATTTCGCGGATGTCGGCACCGGCGGCAGTCACGCAGGGGATGCCCAGGGTGGTGCAGTTGCCAAAGAAAATCTCGGCGAAGCTCTCGGCGATGACGGCTCGGAAACCCCAGCGGTACAAGGCTTGCGGGGCGTGCTCGCGCGAGCTGCCGCAGCCGAAATTGGTGCCTGCGAGGAGGATGGATGCGCCCTTGAATTTCGGGTCGTTGAGCGGATGCGCCTTGTCGCTGCCGTCCTCGTTTTTGCGCACGTCATAGAAGAGGAATTCGCCGAGTCCATCGAAGGTGATGCACTTCATGAACCGCGCCGGGATGATGCGATCCGTATCAACATCGGAGCCAGGGACATAAACAGCGCGACCAGAGGTGTGGGTGATTTTTGCGAGAGCCATAAAGTTTTGAAGGGTGCGAATCATAGCGAAGAGCCCGCGATGCGCAAATGGGCGATGATCCTCAACTGCTTGCTAGACAAAAACGCCCACAGTCGCTAGTACCAGCGCTTTAGCGTTCAATTTTCATCCCCCCCACACTATGACTATCGCCTTTGGCTGCCTTCTCGGTTTCATCATCTGGTTCCTGGTTCGCTACCTTATCGGAGGTCTCTACACGGTGAATCAAAACGAACGCGCAGTGAAGACCAGCTTCGGCAGAGCCGTGCGCGTGGGCACTGCGACCACGCTCGATGACCCCGTGTCCGACTCGCTCTCGGAGGATCAAAAACAGCGCTACTGCTACCCGCAGGTGCGTGTCATCCCGCCCGGCGGCCCTTATTTCAAGTGGCCGTGGGAGACCATTCACAAAGTCTCCATCGCTACGGGCACCGTCAACATCGCCTGGGATCCTGAAGATCTCTCGGCCAACAGCAACGGCACCATGCTCGAAGCCGTGACGAAGGATCAGCTCAACACTGGGCTCACGGGCCAACTGCGCTTCCGTGTCGCCGAGCGCAATCTGTATGCCTTCCTCTTCGGCATTAAAAATCCGTATGCGCACACCATGGGATACTTCGTCGCCGTACTGCGCGAAAGGATTGCCAACTTCGAGGCCCCGCGCACCGCCAAGGACGATGGCACGCCCGACTCGGCGGATGTCATCGGCGTGTCGATCAATGACATCCGCAAAAACCTGCGCGACCTCAACGAGCACATGGAGCAGGAGTGCATCTCTGCCGCCGCCCGCTACGGCGTTGTTTTGGAAGACACCCTCATCACCGGCATCGACCCACCCGCCGAAGTCGAGAGTGCGCTCGCCGCGATCAACACCGCCTACAACCACGTCTCCTCCGACGTCAGCCTCGCGCAAGCTTCTGCTGACCAGAAGATCGTGCAAAGCCGCCGCGCTGTGGAGATCGAAACGCTCCGCGCTCAGGCCGAAGTGGAGCCGCTAGCCAAACTCGCCGCCCAGCTCGCCGAGCTGCAAGCACGCGGGCCAGGAGCCCTATCCGCCTACGTGCGCAACGTGCGCCTCTCCATGCTGGAAAAAGCCCAACAAATCTTCGTCGAGACCAAATAATATGAACCCCTTCTTTATCGCCCTCATCGGCACCTTCTTCGGTTGCATGATCCTTGTGCCGCTAGTGCTCGCCATTGCGCGTGGCCTCGGTCTGTATGCCATCGTACACGAACGCCAGTGCTACGTCTATGTGCTGTTTGGCAAGGTCATCGGCATCATCGACGAGCCCGGGCTGCACATTCTGCCCTTCAAACTCGGGCCGTTTGCCTTCATCGTGAACTGGCTCGGCAAGTGCCACGTCCTCGACATGCGCATGGATCAGGAATACCTGCGCAGCCAGCCCGTAAACTCCGAGGAAGGTGCGCCCATGGGCATCGGCATCTGGCACGAAATGTTCATCAGCGACCCCGTGGCCTACCTGTTCCGCAACACCGACCCGCGCGGCTCACTCTCTGCCAACGTCAGCAACAGCACCGTGCGCTGCCTCAGCAATCTGCCGCTCGCCGACATGATGCGCAATCGCCATGCCATGAGCGATACCGTGCGCAGTGAAGTCTCGCCCAAGTCCCATGAATGGGGCTATAAACTGGGCTCCGTGTACATCCGCAAAGTCCACTTCCGCGATGCCGACATGATCCGCCAAATCGAAAGCAAGGTCGTCAATCGCCTGCGCCAAGTCACCTCCGCCATCCGGCAAGACGGTGCCAATCAAGTCAGCATCATCACCAGCACCGCCGAGCGCCAAGCCGCTGTGGAATTCGCCAAAGCCGCTGCCGTGCGCCCGCAGATTGTCGGCGAAACCCTGCACGCCATCTCCACCCATCCCGAAGTCTCAGCCGCCATGTTCGAGGTGCTGGAGACCCAGAAAATACTCGCCAGCAACGCCTCCATCACCCTGCTGCCACAGAAGAGCGAACTACTCGGGCAAATCCTCGCTGCCGACCATGCCAATGCGCGCAGCGGCAAGAGCACTCCACCGCCTATGCGGACGGCGTAGCGTGCCACACCTGCGCGGTAGCCTGTGCTGCCGCGTAAGACGCGTGGCTCCCCTACATCGCTTGGCGCACGGATTTAAAGATATGGTAGCCCCAGCCCCAGTCGCCTTCTTTGCCCTGCCAGTCCTTGTCATAATGCTGGCTGCGCGTGAGGAAGCGCTCGGGGTGCGGCATCAGGCCGAAGACACGGCCCGTGTCATCTTGTAGCCCAGCGATGCCCTCGCTGCTGCCATTCACATTTTCTGAATACAGAAGCGCCGCACGGCCATTGGCCACATAACTGGCACAGTCATCGCCGACGCCGACGAGGCGACCTTCGGCATGAGCGATGGGCAGCTCGAACTCATCGGGCAAACCATTCAAGTAGGGGCTGGCAGCATTCTTTTTCAGCCCTACCCAGCGGCAGATGAAGCGGCCCGTCGTGTTGTGCAAAAGGCTACCGCGCGGCAGGAGATCAAGCTGGGTGAGGATTTGGAAGCCATTGCAAATGCCCATGGCATAACCACCACCCGCGACAAAGGATTGCAACTGGTCGCCCAAGCGATGCTTCGTCATCAACTGCGCGATGCGCCCCGACATGACATAATCGCCGTAGCTGAAGCCACCGGAGAACACGACCATCTGCGCCGCTGCGAGCGACTTGGGTTCCAGCAGTGCGGCAGGCAGCACCTCGGTGGTGAAACCCGCTGCCTGGAGCGCCCGCGAGGTCTCGGCATCGCAATTGGTACCTGGGAATTTAATGAGGAGAGCGTGGGGGGACATAGGATAAAGGAAGGCGGAGTGGTGGACACGTTTTCACCACAGAAGCAAGATGTAAATGGCGCAACCGAAGCCTAGCACAATGATCGTTTAGCTATCCGCTCGGGCAATCTCCAAGACCTTGACATGGCGATCCACCGAGTCCTCCCAATACGTAATGGCAAAACCACCGCAGATCGTCACATCGAGCCATCGTCCCGTGGCATCGGACTCTTTGAAGTCTGACCACTTGCTTGGGTAGGCTTGGATGTCTCTCAAGCGATTCCGAATCTTCAACCCGAACGCCGCGATTGATCGGCGACTATCATCACCAATCCTTGGCCTGATGCGGTTCGGCGACGGCGGGCTCGGTATTTTCCAATACAGTCCCGCCATCGCCAAACCGCCTGAGACTCAAGCCTTGGCAAAGCTAGCC
>JANOAR010000163.1:0-3521 GCA_031411235.1 Verrucomicrobiota bacterium
ACGCCAGCAGCGGAGCCATCACCCTCGGCAGCACCGCCACCAGTGCCAACACCCCCGCCGCCATCGTCGCCCGCGATGCCAGTGGCAACTTCAGCGCAGGCACCATCACCGCCGCCCTGTCCGGCAACGCCACCACCGCGACCAGCGCCATCAGCTTCACCGGCGCGCTCGCTGGCGAAGTCACCGGCACCCAGGGCGCGACCAACATCGCCGACACCACCGTCACCGGCAAAGCCCTCACCGGCTTCGCCGCCGCGCCCGGCACCCTCACCGCCACCGACACCCTCATTGCCGCCCTCGGCAAACTCGATGCCAACACCTCATTAAAGGCCCCGCTCGCCTCCCCCAGCTTCACCGGCACCCTGCTCCTGCCCGCAGGCACCCCAACCGCCGCCCCGCTGCGCTTGCAGTCGGGCGATCCCTTGGGCACCCCCGCCTTCGGAGCCGTGGAGTTCGATGGCACGAATCTGTTCGTGACCAACAACAGCGCCAGCCCCACGCGGAAGACCGTGGCCTTCACGGATTCAGCCATCAGCAGCGCACAGCTTGCGGATGGTTCGGTGACCTCGGCAAAGCTGGCGGCTGGGGCCGTGGGCAGCGCGCAACTGGCTTCAAATTTGACCCTCGCAGGCACCACCACAGGCACCTTCACCGGCAACCTCACTGGCAACGCGGCCACCGCCACCACCGCAGGCAGCGCCACCAGTTTCACCGGCACGCTCGCAGGCAATGTTACCGGCACCCAAGCCGCCACCGTCGTCGCCAGTGTCGGCGGCGTCGCCGCAGCCGATGTGGCCTCGGGCGCGACTCTCGCCAATGCCGCGACCAATGCCAGCACCGCGAGCACCGTGGTGAAACGCGATGCCAGTGGCAACTTCAGCGCGGGCACTATCACTGCTACTGCACTGATTGGCGATGGTTCGGCAGTAACTTCGCTTCATGCCCCAAACATTGCTACCGGAACTCTAGCCGACGCCCGGCTTTCAACGAATGTAGTGCTGCTCAATGGCAACCAATCGCTGACCAACAAAACTCTCACTGACGTGTCGAACACCATTTCAGCGAGCCAATTACATACTTCAGGAGCGGATGTGGCTGTTTCTGGTTCAAGCCCGCCTACGACAGGACAGGTGCTTACAGCCACTGCTGCAACGACTGCAACTTGGCAGTCTATATCATTGCCAAAAATAGACCGACAAGGTGGTATCGTCAGTAACAGAAGTGGCCAGGATCCTTATCAAGATTTGATTTCGCTCACCACACATGATCTTGGTGAGCCCGGTTGTTATCTGATCTCATTCAACGCCAGCTTCAGCAATAGCGGCGGCTTCTTTATCCTCAATATCAACGGTGTGGATATTGCTTCGACAATGACTCAGGGCAGTTCCGTTGGCTGGGCTTCACATCTTTACCAACAAGCCAATAGCGCTCAAATAAATTATGTGGCAAACAACGTTGCAGCAGGAATCACAATCAAAATTCGGTTCCGCGCCAGTAATGGCTATACCAATAATGTTAATTCTGCGCATTTGACAATCGATGGAGCGCCTCAGTCATACGTGAAATAGACCGAGCCAAAGCATTTCAGGTCAACACCAACACAAAACAATATGGCACGAGACATCATAACCGAGATTGAGGATCTCCGTTCCCGAAACCCTGATGGGTGTAACCGCTTATCAGTTTTTACTCAGCGGATAAATGACCTTCGCTTTCTTGCCAGAGAATGGCTCCATGAAGAGTGGGCTTGTGATGATGAACGATGCCGCATTGAGGCATTGCGATATATACCCATTGCCCTCGTTGCTTCGATTGAGGGATGGCTGCGCTTTGCTGTCCGCGATCTAATAGATGTTGGGGAGCCGTTCACAAGGAATTCAAAAGCGCTTCCAAATCTTAAATTCGATCACGATTTGGTTATGGCGCTAGCTACACAGAAGCTCACCGCTGGCGAAATCGTTGCCCGATTTGTTTCCTGTAATCGCATGCAAGACGTTTTGAATACCCTTGAAACCATCACTGCAACCAAGTTCCCACCACTGATGGAAGAAAAAGACCTCGGACGTGATGGGTCATCCTACCCAGTCAAAGAAGTCTATGACTTGGCCGCTTCCATTGTGACGGATACATTTAAGTTACGTCACATTTTTGCACATGAGCTTGCGCCAAATGAGAAGGTGGATTCCTCGACGATTGTTAGACGAGTAGGCGCATGTCAGGTATTTGTTACTGCTGCTGATTTGGTTGTAACAGACATTTTGAATGGCGTTGGAGCTGGGAGTTAATCATATGAGAACCCGCATGAAAGTGACATGAAAGTGTCAGGCAACAATTATTGACAGAAATGGATGCCATCGAGAACTCACGCCAGCCAGAGCGATAGTAACACCCCACAGGACAGGCAAGGGGCAGAATAACCTTGGAGAAGACTTGAGCCATGAAAGCCACCACCGCATTCCCCCTTCTCCTGAGCCTTCCCAGCGATGTCGCAGCCCCGACAGCTCGTAGGATAGGCGACCCGCCTGTCCGCTAGGGCGACTCGCCCGCTGCGCGCAGGGCTCCTCGCTGGTTTGTCTCGGGGACAGGTCTTGGGCTAAAGTGTCCGTCCCGAATGGCACTTGATTAGGCCGCCTTGCGGTATTTTTCGCGATGCGGGATTTCTCGAAATTCGTGGCGCCGTTCGGTCAGCAGTTGGTAATTTTTGGGGCGTCGTTTATTCGCTCGGGGCTCTCTTCTGCCTGGCCTCACGGGGTTCTTCACGGCGGCGATGGCTTCGAGTAGCTCGTCCTTCCATTGGGCTAGCTTGCGCGGTTTATCGGCGTAGCGGCCGGCCTTGGGGAGCCACTGGCAAATGATGTCTAGCGCTCCCTTGAAGCTGATGCGCCCCAACTCGCATTGGTGCTCAATGGCGCTGTGCAAACTCAGCAGCCGGATGGCGTTGTAGGCGGTGGCGTGCATGTAGATTTCCTTTTCCACCATGTCGGGGGTTTTGCCGCGCAGCACTTCCATGGCCATGGTCGTTTTAATATCGCGAAAAAACAGCTCGATGCTCCAACGCCGGTAATAGAGTTCAGCCATCTGTTGGACAGGGTAAGTGACGCTCTCGCTCAGCGTGGTCGCCAGCCAGATGCAGTGGGTGCGAAAGCTTTTGCGCTGGATGGGCACTTTGATGACGCGCACTTCGAGCTGCGCTGGGAGCACTAGCCACATGGCGGCATCCCAGGGGCTGGTGGCCCGACGGCTCTTCGGCTTGGGCCACACTTGTAGGCGATCATCACGGCCCAAGGCCTTGCCTCGGCGCATGTCCTTGGAGCGCGCTTGGTGGAGGCGAAAGACGCTGTCCACCCCGCGTGCTTTGAGTTCAGCCATCAGCGCCCAAGCGCAAAAGCCAGCGTCGCCGAGGAGGATGTCGCCCTTTTTGAGCAGATGTGGCTCACGCGATGCCACTGGCTCAGGTCATGGGCGCAGCACTTGGCCAGCGCGTGGCCCAGCCATGCCCCGGTGGAGAGGCAAAAGACCCC
>JANOAR010000164.1:0-3323 GCA_031411235.1 Verrucomicrobiota bacterium
CCAAAATTCACCAAGCCCTGCAAGGGATCCGTGGCCAACCACCGGTGGACATGGATGCACTGATCCAGCTCCTCATCAATGTCGCCAACCTCGTCCACAGGACGCCAGAGATCATGGAAATGGACATCAATCCCATCCTCGCCACGCCCACAGGAATGTTTGCCCTAGACGCCCGCATCACGCTCCACCTCCCAACCCTTTGATCGAGTTACAAACACACGGTAGAATCGCATCCTAGATACTGCATGCGGCGCTTTCTCGCCATGCTCCGCTTCTACCTTGAAGGCGAAAGGCTGTCAAGAATTGTTGCCTGACACTGCTATGAGGACGGTTTCGTCAAAGGTGAAAATTTATGATGTGGATGCTTTTTCCTCGTTCGGCTTGGGCGTGGGATTCCTGGCTCGTTGAGCCGTTTGTTTTGATCGCTGTCTTTGGCTTTTGTGAAGGGGGGAGCTTGGGCGGGGGAGCGGCTTCTACTGACGGGGAGTAACCTCGCGGTTTCCATCCTGCTATCCGCACGTCGGACTCTTTTCAGAGCCCAGAGTGCATGGTGTCATTCGTGTGACCGGGGTCAGTGGAACGGGGTGCCGATGCTATCTTTATTGCGGGGGCTTCTTTTCAAAAGATCCCAAGGGTCAGTCGCACGCGGCACACCGCTCGAGTGGCTCTCGCCTTCACAGCGAGAAAGGGTTCTGATTCAGCTCGGTAATGATTTGCTGTTTTTCGTGCACTTCATTTTTTATGCGATGGCTGGGGTGCGTGATGCAACTTTACTGGGGGCTGTTTTGCCTTCGACGCGGCTTGCCGTTTTGGGCGATCGCTTGACTCGGATCACCACTGCCGCAGCGGCGGCGAAGCCTAGCGCTTCGAGCGTGGTGCGACCGGTGTTGAGACGCCATAGGTCAATGGCGAGCATCCGTGCGAGCGCGGTGACGAGTTGCTTTTTGCGCGCACCACTCGCGACTTTGAACTTCTCCTCCATGCGCTCAAAGCGGATTCACTCAGGCTGATACTGCAGCAGTCGCCACACCGCTTCGCAGAGGCTTTTGCGCAGCATCGGGTTGCCGTGTTTATTGATGCCGCCCTGCCTGCGGCTGCCACCGCTGCTGCTCTCCCGTGGGCACAGGCCGGTGAAGCTCGCGACCTCACGCCGATTGCTATTCGATTCCAGTCACAGACTTCATTGGCGACGACTTCTTGCGTTAGCTCGCCGATGCCTTTGGGCAAAATATGGCGCGAGCTGCTGGCTTTTGCCCTAGCCTCGATGTGCTCGGTGAGCGCTTCGATCTGCGCGTCGATGCTGATCAAAATGGCGTGCCAGGGCGCCAGCAGGGCGAGCAGTGTGTCGGAAAGTTGGGCCTGCCAGCGTGCCCAGCCGCGGGGCTTCCACCACTGCCCCTTCATGCGCAGGCAATGCTGCGCAAAGAGTACAGCGCTGCGCCCCTGCGCGGCGGTGCGCTTGCGCGTGTCCACCAACTCATCGGCGTTGGCGGGTGATGCTGCGCTGCTGCTCCTCCGCCTCGGTTGGCAGGCGGATGACGCTAAGCGCGTTGGTATTGCCTTTGCAGTAGCGCTCCAGGGCTTCGCAAAGGGCACGCGCATCGCGGGCATTGGTCTTCACCTTCGCGCCAAAAGTATCGAGACAGCGGGGCCTCACCACATGGCATTCGATGCCCAAATCGATCAGCTTGCGGCACAAGCTATAGCCGCACGGACCCGCCTCGTAGCAGGCTACCACGCGACGCGCGAGGAGGATCTGCTTGTTGGCGAAAATGAGCAAGTTTTCGACGCTGAAATTTTGCGCCGGTTTTGGAGCTGTAGCATCGACTTACAGCACCACCACTTGGAACTCAGCATGGGCGTCGATGCTCAGGTAGAGGATGTCGGACTTGGGGCCGCTCACAGTCTGAGTATTCGCCACACGAGCAGCCGCGCGAGAGGCCGCAGATGTGGCAGTGGCAGTCGCCGGTGGAGCCGCGGTAACACCACCCGTCGGAGGAGTCGCGATAGCCGTGGCCACAGTGTTGGGATCAGTGGGCGCGGCAACAGCCGAAACCGAAGCCAGAGGCGCAGAGACAGCCGCAGCCAATGTGATTGCCTAGGCACTGGCCAAGGGCGGCGTAGCAGGCAGCGTTTTAGGCTTGGGCTTCGCCAGTTGGCGAGGAGCTAGAACGTAGTCGCGCGCTCTGCCGAGGACAGGATTATCGCCGCTCGGTGCCAAAGGTTGGAGCCCAGTGGCCAGAGCAGGCAACGAAGGCGGCGCGGTCAATGCGCGGATCAACGCCATACCCCGTGCCAGCAACGGCACAAAAGGCTTGGCGGTATCGAGCTGACGGGAGACTTCCGCCTTGGCAGCGGTGGACAATGAGGATTCAATGGATGTGGATGTCATGGGGTCGTGGGTGTGGATTCGGTGTTTCTGAAACACCCCGACTCTCGCAAGCTCTGTCTGAGCCTGCTGGCCCGGCCCCATGTCATCTTTATTGTGACACTTTCTTGCAGCGCTTTTTTGACAGGTCCGTGGTAGGTGAGGGCTTTCATGCTATTTCTCGGATTGTTCATGGGCTTCGACAAACCACAGGTTCATGTCGGATCCGCGTGAGATTTGGGTGCAGATGTCGGCGCTGTCGGCGTCGCTGAGCTTGGTGCAGGTGGCGATGGCCTTGCGGATGCCTTCACCGTAGAAGGCGATGGCATGGGCCAGCGCGGCGATGTGTTTCTTGCCGCTGGCGATGTCGAGCGGGTATTCGGGGAGGCTGGTATGCTTTGCTGCAATCCGAATGGTGCCGAAAGCGGTGCCGCCGAGCTGGACGATGCGCTCGGCGATCACATCGACGTATCCCTTTGTGTCCTCGAACACCTTGTCGAACAACTCATGCTGTGCGATGAAGTTCGGTCCCTTCACATTCCAATGCGCTTGCTTAGCCTGCATCATGAGGTCGATGGTGTCGCAGAGCCGCGCTTGAAGGAGGGCGGTGATTTCTATGCGAGTTTTCTCGGGGAGACTGTTTCGTGTGTGCGTGAGCTTTAGTTTCATGGCCCAAGCGATAGGCGATGGCTGCGCAAGGATGATATGGGTCAACACCCCAAGGTGGTGTGTCGAGGACTCGGAGGGGTTGGGGCCATCGCTGCCGGCAGGCTGGTGGTTGCGCGATGAAGAGGGTATTTGCCAGCGATCACCCCAGCGATGCCTACTGCAGTGCCCACAGAGCCCACAGAGCCCTGTTCCCAGCCGGGCCTGCTGGCTAGCGCTATTGTGGCAAGGGGGCATCTGCTAGCGCCCAGTCCAGCGCTGCGATGGGTTCGCCCACTCCGTCTCGCGC
>JANOAR010000165.1:0-1649 GCA_031411235.1 Verrucomicrobiota bacterium
CAGTGGCGACATCGTCTGCGAGGGGCCACTGACGCTGGAAGCTGGGGCGACACTCTCAGGCAGTCTCGCGGCACGCTCGATCATTGTCCGCGATGGCGCTGAGTTACTGGCCAATGCGAGAATCCTGGAGGGCATCCTCGCCCCCCATCACATCACCGAAGCCAGTTGGTTCTGGCGCTGCCAAAATCCCACCGGCACCGAGCCCTGTCGCAGCGTCGCCTTTGAGCCACACGAGTAGTGCTCGGCTCAAAGCCCCGCGCTACACCGCACCACGATCTTCCCCACATGCCCGCCGGACGCTATGCGCTCGAAGGCAGCACGAGCGTTGGCGAGGTCAAACGTCGAGTCGATCACTGGGCGCAACTGATGCTGCGTCATCGTGCGCAGCAGCGCGGCGAACATCGCACGGCTGCCGACATAGGTGCCATCCAGGCGGATGGCCTTACGCAGCAGCAGCGCGGTAAGCACATCGCCCTTCATGCCCGTGAGCACGCCGATCAGCGCGATGTGACCCGCGTAACGCGTGGCCTTGATGCTACGATTCAACGTGTCCGGCCCACCGATCTCCACCACCTTGTCCACACCCAGGCCGTGGGTTTGTGCCATCGCCCACACGTCCCAGGCCGGATCGCGCTTGTAGTTATGCACTGCATCCGCGCCCAGGCTTAGCAGCCGCTCCGCCTTCTCATCACTGCTGGTGATGGCCAGCACGCGCGCACCAGCGAGCTTCGCCAGTTGCAGGGCAAAGGTGGAGACACCGCCCGTGCCCAGCACCAGCACCGTCTCGCCCGGCTTCAGTTGGCCGCGCACCATCAGCGCATTCCATGCCGTGACAGCCGCACAAGGAAGCGTCGCCGCCTCATCAAAGCTGAGGTGCTCAGGGATGCGCAGCAGGCAGCTCGCAGGCAGCACCGCATACTCGCGCATGAGCCCATCCACCGCCGCGCCCAGCGCCTTGGCTTGATGCTCCGCCGTGATGTCGCCCTCCAGCCACTGCGGCATAAAAGGGATCACCACGCGGTCGCCGACTGCCCAGTCTGCAACACCCGCGCCCAGCGCCGCAATCTCCCCCGCCCCATCGCTGCAAGGCACGCGCGGAATCGGCCCCGTGATGCCATGCAGCCCCACGACATTCATGTAGTCGCGATAGTTCAGCGACACCGCACGAATGCGTATGAGCACTTCGCCATGCGCTGGCTCAGGCATGGCGATGTCGTTGAGCGCAAGTGAGTTGAGGCCGGTGGTGGAGGTAATTTGGATGGCTTGCATGGAGATGACAAAAGGGAAACGGTGGAGGATGGGCTGGCCAACGTATCTGGCAAGGGCAACGGCATTGCTGCAATCTCGAAAAGCGAGGTAGATGACAGTTGCTTGGTTACGTCTCAATTACTCCCTGCTTGCCCAATCCCAGCAGCAACGGTATTCCATCCGCTCTTCATGGCCTTTCCAGAACTCGTCGAAAATCTCCGCACTATGATCGTCTCGCACCGCGAGCACGACGACGACAACTTTTGCCGCAGCGCCGAGACCATCATCCGCTCCCTTGCCACGCAGAACCGTCCAAGCGAGGCCCGCAGTCTCAAGCAAGCGCTCCACCCAACGCCTGAACGCAGCAACGGAAAAATCTCCGCTGTCCGACCGGCCCCCAG
>JANOAR010000166.1:0-16506 GCA_031411235.1 Verrucomicrobiota bacterium
GCTAAAGCCTCGTACTCCAACGAGGCCAACTTGCTACCTGGGAACGCTCGGCCTATGGCAATGAAGAGCCTCGTTGGAGTACGAGGCTTTAGCCGATTTGTCGTTGTTTCTTCATGTCCCTTTCTGTGCGCAATCCCTCAGAACGAAGCACAGATGGTTCATTTCTGCCAGATGCCCACATTAACTCAAGCCCCTACTTCCTCTCTGCCTCAGCCTTCGCCGTCGCACCGCGATCTGTCGTCAAATCAATGAGATCGCGCATGATGTGAATGGCTTCCAACTTGGTGGGCTCCAGACCAAACGGGAAGCCCTCAGTGCCACTGGCGGCATCTTCGTCATCGTTCTTCACCATTCTCATACCGGAGCTTTGTTCCTTGGTGAAGGCAGATTCGGGCACCAGTTCGGGCTTGGAGACATTGTCGAGAGTGAGGTGGAAAATTTTCACCCCGCCATCTTTGACTTTTTCGGTGATCTCAGCGGCACGCTTGTCGCGATCGTCTGTGTAGGCGGTGCGGCGCTTTTCGTTGTCCTCACGTTCCTTCCAGCGCACCTCTTCATTGAGGCTGGCCACGTTGCGATCCATGCGCTCCTTCAGCCGCTTGGCCTCGTCTTCGATGTAGCTGAAGTCTTTGCTCTGCTTCACCCGGCTCTCCATTTTTGCCTTCAAGGCATCCATAGGCAGAGGCGTCGGGCGTGAGTAACTGTAAGGCAGCGCAGGGATCTGGTCATAGGGCAGCGGGTTATCGGTCGAAGCCTCGCCGAAGTCCATCACATCGCGCAGCGAGGGCAGATGCAGGTCGGGGATCACGCCTTGGAGTTGAGTGGAGCCACCTGCGATGCGGTAGAACTTCTGGATCGTCACCTTCACATTCCCGGCACGCGTTTTGTCGCTAAAGAAAGGCATAACTCGCTCCACAGGTTGGATGGTCTGCACGGTACCTTTGCCATAGGTGGACTTGTCGCCCACGATCACGGCGCGACGGTAATCTTGGAGAGCGGCGGCAAAAATCTCGCTCGCGGAGGCGCTCGCCTTGTCGGTGAGGACAACCATCGGGCCGTCATAAACAGCGCGGGGGTTGGGGCAATCGCGCGCCGAGATTTCACCGCGCCAGTCTTTGATCTGCACCACGGGACCCGAAGGAACAAACAGCCCGGTGAGCTTGATGGCTTCTTCCAGCGAGCCGCCGCCATCGCTGCGCAGGTCGAATACCAGACCTTCCATGCCCTCCTTCATCAGGCGGAGCAGCAGCTTTTCGACATCCTTGGTGCAGCTCACGCTACCCTTTTCCATGTCGGCATAAAAGGACGGCAGGGTGATCCAGCCGAGCTTCATGGGCTTGCCTAGCTCAGGCGGCGTTTGGATTAGCTCGGCATTGGCCAGCTTGTCCTTCAGAGGCACTTCATCACGTATGATGGCGATCTCGTTCAGAGCGCCTGGATCACTGGCAGGGATGACCTTCATGCGCACGGTGGTGCCTTTGTCGCCACGGATTTTTTCGACAATCTTGTTGAGGGCTAAGCCCTTGGTTGGCACGAATTCACCATCGCCCTGGGCCACCGAGATGATCTTATCGTTGAGTTTCAATACGCCCTGTTTGTCCGCCGGGCCACCCACCACGATGCCTTGGATTTCGGCCACCTCGTCCTTCACTCCAAGCAGCGCACCAATACCAAAAAGTGAATGCGTCATCTGGATGTTAAAGCTCTCCATCTCCGACACGCTCATGTACTCGGTATGCGGGTCGTAGGCCTCGGCGAGGCTGGAAAGGAAGAAGTCCACGACTTCCTCTTCATTGTTATCCTCCACGCCTTTGAGCAGGCGGTCGTAATCCTTGGCGATGCGTTCCTGCGGTGTCTCTTCCTTCTTCGCTCCCCCAGCGGCGGGCTTTGGTTCGACCTTGGCCACGCTGTTCTTGCCCTCTGAATTCGGCTCCAAGGCTTCAGCTTTGAGGACGGTCTCGCCCTTCTTAGCTTTGTTCTTGGCCTTCTCAGCTTTCTTGGCATCGCTGACGACCTTGGCTTTATCCAGCAGACGCTCTTGCAGCATCTCGCTCTCTAGCAGATCGCGCCACAGCACATCGGAGGCGGCGGCGTCCTTGGGCCAGGGCAACTTTTCACGCTTTAGATTCACGGTGCGGCTTGAGTCAAAGGTGAATTTTTGCTCCTTGATCGAGCGCTTCACAAAGTCCACGCGATCCTTCACGCGTGCGGTGTAGAGCTTGTAAATCTCCATCGCAGGGCTGAGGTCGCGCAGCGTCACTCGGTCATCGAGCGTGGTGCCATAGTCGGCGCGGAACTTGTCCACCTGCTCCTGGGTGAAAAAGATGTGCCGTGGGTCGAGCAGGTTCAGGTAGTTCTCGAGCAGCTTGCTCGACATCGCATTGTCGAACTGCGTGTGCGAGTAGTGCGAGTTTTCCAACATTCTCGCCACATAGCTGGCGACTTGACCGAAGTCGGTCTCGGCCCGGCCTTGCGGCGCGAGAGCAAGAAGGCCAGAGAAAGAAACTGCCAGCAGGGGCAAAAGGCGGTGTGTCATGTGGAGGGGGGCCAGGGTGAAAAACCCGTCTGAAATCAACGAGCGAAAAACTCTGTGGGAGACGGGTTGAAATGTCCAACGCTTTCAGACTCAGTAAAGACTCACATGCTCAAGCAAATATTTTTCACAGGCGGCATCGCCAGCACCAACGGCTGGGTCTTCGATACGGGTAAAGGCATCATCGTCGCCGATGCACCCGAGGGCATAGCCGACTGGCTGGAGTCGCGCGGCCTCAAGCCCACCGCACTGCTGCTCACTCATCAACACTTCGACCATGTCCAGGACGCGGCAGCGCTAAAGACCAAGTTCGGCTGCCCGATCTATGCCTTCGCCCCCTACTCGACAGATCTCACGCTGGAGCGCCTCTACGGAGCCGTGACGGGCAGCGACTTCAGCGTGCCGCCGTACGAGGTGGATCATCTGCTAGAAGGGAAAGCCTTGGTGGAGGTCGCAGGCGTGTCGTGGAAGCTCCTGCACATCCCAGGCCACTCGCCCGACAGCCTGTGTTTTTACAGCGAGTCCGAAGCGCTCGTCATCGGCGGCGATGTGTTATTTGCTGGCGGCATCGGTCGCACCGACTTCCCCGGCGGTAGCACGCAGATGCTGCTCAGTGGCATCAAGTCGAAGCTGATGGTGCTGCCCGATGCCACACGCGTCGTGCCAGGCCACGGGCCCGAGACAACCGTGGGCGACGAGCGAGAGGGCAACCCTTATTTAGAGTAGCCTCGCTAAAGTAACCTTGACCGTGAGGACAGAGGGGGGCAGCACTCACGCCCCGATCGGATGCCACGTCGTCTTGAACTCAATCAAGCCACGTATCTCATAGAGCCCTTGAGCTGCATCAGCGAACCAGTCCAGGGGCTCTTCGGCCTTGTGCAACTTCACGCGCTTGATGCTCTCTGCCGCGCCGAGCTTGATGGCCTTGCGCTCATCGGCATTGGCCACACCACTGATGGCTCGCAGATGTGTGTGCGTGGCAAAGGTAGGCACCAAATCGCTGCGCTTGCCCGTGAGCAGGTTGACCACGCCGCCGGGCAGGTCGCTGGTAGCCAGCATCTCGCCGAGCACGATGGCGGGGTAAGGCTTCGATGACGAAGCCATCGCGACCACCGTGTTGCCGCAGGTGATGGCGGGCGCGATCAGCGAAATCAACGCCAGCAGCGGTGCCTCCTCCGGCGCGATGATGCCGATGATGCCCATGGGCTCCGTGACCGTGAAATTGAAGTGTGGCGAGGCGACCGGGTTCACGTTGCCGAGCAGTTGCTCATACTTGTCTGCCCAGCCTGCGTAGTGAATCACGCGGTCGATGGCGGCACTGATCTCGCGCTGCGCCTCCGACTTGCTGGCACCGCCGAGCGCCAACGCTTCAGCCATCTCTGTGCTGCGAGCCTCGATCATCTCCGCAAGCCGGTAAAGAATCTGCCCGCGATTGTAGGCTGTGCGCTTCGCCCAGCCCGGCCCAGCCTTGGCGGCGGCCTCCACGGCGTTACGCAGATCCTTGCGCGTGCAGAGCGGGATGTTCGCGAAGAACTCACCCGCTTCATCATCGAGCGCATACACCCGCCCGCTCTCGGATCGGATGAAGGCACCGCCGACATACACTTTCGGGGTCTTGGTGATGGGAAGACGAGTCATAGAGATGAATGAGAAGCGGATTACTTACCCTTAGACTTTGGCCTTGATTTCGCCTTCGGCTTTGCTTTGGCCTTCGGTTTGGTCGGTGGTGGCACAGCGGCTCCTGGCGCTGTGGCTGGCTTGATCTGCTCGAACAACCCTGTGACGAGCTGCACATACTGCAAGCCGCTGGCACTCAGCGAGTAGCGACCCGCGACGCCATTCACGATGCCACGCGTGAGCGAGTATTGAGGGATTGGCGAGGGCCTTACCCACGTCACGGCGGGCATGGGCGCGATGGTGCTGCTAGGCGTGATTTTCACAGGCAATCCCCAGGCGCTGAAGCTGATCTGCCACGACATGGGATCGGCACTGCCGGGGAGGCGTGGCTCGGCGCAGAGCCAGGGATAGTTTTTCAAAATCTCCATCTCGGCGTGCCCCGGCACTGAGACGCGGAACTGCTCCTCGGTGCTCTTTATCTGCGCAGCGATAGAGAGCATGGGGTTCGCCTGATGCTCGCGATAGAGCCGGGCAACGTCCAGCCCTGTGAGGTTCAAGCCGTTGTAGATGAGGTGACGATTGGGCGTGGTGTTGGTGAGGTCGTGCCACGTCTGGAAACGGCTGGAGAGAAACATCGTCATCTCCAGATGCACATGAGCGCGGCGACTGTCGATGCCCGCGCCCGAGTAGCCCATGAGGCCTATCGGCGTGCCTGCCTCGACCTTCTGCCCGATGCTGCACCGCACCTCGCGCAGATGAGCGTAGAGGGAGAAGAATGGCCCCTCGCC
Organism: Verrucomicrobiota bacterium; assembly: GCA_031411235.1. Classification (GTDB taxonomy): domain Bacteria; phylum Verrucomicrobiota; class Verrucomicrobiia; order Verrucomicrobiales; family Verrucomicrobiaceae; genus JANOAR01. Next base: position 4,939 of record JANOAR010000166.1, read on the forward strand.
CCAGTTGTGGCGAATGACCACGTAGCGCCCGTAGTTGCTCGCACCAGGCTCGGTCGAAAAATGCACGACCTCGCCCGCCGCGATGGCGAGGATTTCATCGAGCGGGTCGCCCTTGGCATCGCGGGCCATGGGTTTGATGTCCAAGCCCTCGTGGAATTTAGTGAAGATGTCCTGCCCTGTGCTGAGGTGCGTGGGGTTGCGCACAAAACCAAACTGCCCCCCCTCCCACACCGTAAAGGTGACGCCCTTCACCGTGCGATCCACGAACTGATAAAAGTCCTCGGGCTTGCCTGTGAAGAGCGCGTGGTTGGCAGTGGGCAGGACGAGCTTCAAAGGTTGCGGCTCAGCGAGCACAGTGACTTCGCTGAAAATGAACAGCGAGGTAAGAACCAAGCGCATGGCGACCACGGAGGGCCGAGCTTTACGGCGTGTCTGCAAAACAAGGCTCATAGGCAGGATAAAGCGTGGCGTGGCGAGGGCGGGACTATGAGTTCGGCGGCACAGGGATCGCAGGCTCAGAGAAGGGAATGGGCGTCTTGCGCAGTGGCAGTTCGGGCTCAGGATTGAATGACGGATTCAATCCGTCGTTGGTTCCACTGGCTTTAGTTTTCTCGGCAGGTTTAGCTTGGCCACCCTCAGTTTTGGCTTTCTCAGCCGCCGCTTTGTCATCCAACTTTTTCTGTGCGTTGGCATTGTCCACAGCACGCTTCTTTTCGGCATCGGTCGTGGGCAACATATCGGGATGGCCGCTGGACACGGACTTCAGCCCCTTGATCGGCGGATACTTTTTCGCCATGAAAGCAAGCACGCTGTCGGGAATGCCTTCCCAGACGGTGATGATGCCATCGCCAGAGGGGCGGTCGAGCACGAGGTGGCCGATGGGCTTACCATTGAGCAGCGTCAGGATGATCTGCCCGTGCTGCGTGCTCGACACCATATTGAGGGCATTGGCCCCTCGGAAGTCGAGCTTGAACATAGCACCATGCCCATTGCCATTGTCGGCCTTGAAGGGCTGATAGGCCGAGATGTTCTCCTGGCTGAACTCCGGCATCCACTTCATGATGACACGCCGCCCGCCCTCGCCCGGCAGCGGGTAGGGAAACACTGAACGCGGCGAATCCATGTCCGTCCCCTGGGTGTGGAAGGTGAGGGTAAACTTGGGCTTCTTATTCAAGTTCGCACAGGAGGCGAGTGAGAAGAGTGCGAGACAACTGAGGAGGAGACGGATCATGGAGGAAGGATGAAATCAGAGTCGATGGGGAAACGCAAGAGCGGTGAGAGAAGATCGTGGATCGTGGCACTTCAATCGAGTTCCTCAAGGCCTTGCAAAGCAGAGCGCAGCATGACGCTATCGTCGCAATTCATTTCCAGTAACCCCAGCAGATTGCCTTTTTCATCTCATCTGCTGGCCTCCCTGAGCCGCAAAACAGGCGCAGCCAATCTGCTGGAGGAAAGAACCAAAAATAGCGAAGCATCAGTATTTCGGGAAGATGGCTGGGGTCGGGAAGCGCTCTTCGAGGTTGTCGTTGAGGTATTCCTCGCGTGGCACTTGGACGGCGGGCCAGCTCGCAGGACGGACGCGGACGACTCGGCCGGGGCGGATGCCTTCGATGATGAGGTCGGTGTCAAAACGGATTTGGATGCCACTGCTGCCGAGGGGGGCCTCGCCGGTTGCCTTGGTCACATCCATGATGGGCCCCTTTGAGGCCATGTGCGCGGGGCCGTAGGCGCCGTGGGTGTGCTTCAAGGTGTTCTCGACGGCATTCATCAGGGCCGGGACATCTTTTTTGAAATCGGCGTAGAGCGAGTCGTCCATGCCACCAAACAAGGTCGCGGTCACGGTGGCGCGGCCGAACTTGCCATACTCGACGGCGTCGATCCATGCGGGCATCCACCGGCTGCGGATGAAGGCCTTGTGCGTTTCGGTCTGGTGGTGGGCGGCGCGTTGCATCGACACATCGTCGAGCCAGATGTCGGAGATGTGAAAGCGGGTGAAGATGCCATCGGGTGTGGGTTTCCAGGTGGTGCCGAGCAGGACGGATTGGCCGCCGAGGGATTTCTTCCCTTCAGCGGGCCATGCGCCTTCGGCGATGAGTTCCTCGATGCTGAGGCTTTCGCGTCCACGCCAGATGCGGGTGGCGGCATCGAAGGTTAGCTTTTCCTCGCTGGCCTTGCCGTCTCCACCTTGCTTGTGTTCGCAAGTGGCGATGATCATGCCTTCGTTGTTTTTGAGGTCCACTTCCTTGAGCTTCCACACCATGCCCTCGCGCTGGCAGTGGCTGGGCTCGTCTTCGAGCAGGAGGACGTGGTTCTCAGCGGGTGCGATGCCGGTGCCACGGTTGTGGTTCGCGTCGATCTTCTTGCTATCGACCGGCAGCACTGGCACGGCGGAAGTCTTCGGGTCAGGCGGTAGAAAGGCGCGGACGTGCAGCACGGTGCCGAGCGGGATGTCCCGCAAATCCGCCGGCGCGCCGTGATAACGCACGATGCCGTAGGGCAGCATGGCGAAGGGGTGCGGGTCGTTGCGGAAAAACATGCCCGACCCCTGCACGCGGATGCTGCCACGGCGGTTCGCATGGTCCACGAAGACGAGTTCGCCCCGGTAGGAGTGCGTTTTTTCCAGAGGGGGGAACTTGCCCGCTTCGGGGCGGAAGGGTTCGTCCGCAGCGAATGCGGAGCACAAACCAAGAACCAAGAACGAAGAACCAAGAACAAAATAGAAGCGTGTCATCGTGTGAGAGGGAGAGTGGTGAGGATCAGTATTTCGGAAAGATGGCCGGGGTGGGGAAGCGCTCGTCGATGCTGGAGGCTCCGTCGCTGAGATGTTCCTCGCGGGGCACGTGGACATCGGGCCAGTCGGCGGGACGGACGCGGACGATTCGCGTGGGGCGCATGCCTTCGGTGATGAGATCGGTCTCAAAGCGGATCTGGATGCCGCTGCTGCCGAGAGGGACATCTCCGGGCACCTGCATGACGTCGCGAAGTTTGCCTCGCGCGGCCATTTGTGTGGGGCCAGCGGTGCCGCCTTCTGTGTGCTTCAAGGTGTTCTCGACCGGATTCATCAGAGCGGTGCCGCCCTTTTTGAAATCGGCATAGAGCGAGGCGTCCATGCCGCCGAACAAGGTCGCGGTCACGGTGGCGCGGCCGAACTTGCCATACTCGACGGCGTCGATCCACGCGGGCAGCCAACGGCTGCGCATGAAGGCCTTGTGCGTCTCGGTCTGATGCTGCGTCGCGTTTTGCATCGCGGCATCGTCCAGCCAGATGTCCGAGATGTGGAAGCGGGTGAACACACCGCCAGGCGTGGGTTTCCAGGTGATGCCGAGCTGGACGGCCTGGCCACCGAGAGATTTCTTGCTGCTGGCAGGCCACCAGCCCTCGGCGATCAGGTGTTCGATCCGAAGGTATTCGCGACCACGCCAGACGCGGGTGGCGGCATCAAAGGTGAGCGTTTCCTCGCCGGCCTTGCTGTCTTCGCCTTGCTTCGGTTCGCAGCTGGCGAGGATCGTTCCCTCGTGGTTCTTGATCTCCAGTTCTTTGAGCTTCCAGACCTTGCCCTCGCGCTGGCAGTGGCTGGGCTCGTCTTCGAGAAGGAGGACGTGGTTCTCGGCGGGTGCAATACCGACACCACGACGGTGGTTCGCGTCTTTCTCCTTGTTGTTGACCGGCAGCACCGGCACGGAGGAAGTCTTCGGGTCAGGCGGGAGAAAGGCGCGAACGTGCAGCACGGTGCCGAGTGGGATGTCCCGCAAATCTGCCGGTGCGCCGTGATAGCGGACCATGCCGTAGGGGAGCATGGCGAAAGGGTGAGGATCGTTCCGGCGAAACACGCCCATCCCCTCCACGCGGATGCTGCCCCGGCGGTTGGCGTGATCCACAAAGACGAGTTCGCCACGGTAGGAGTGCGCTTTTTCCAAAGGCGGGAACTTCCCCGCTTCGGGACGGAAGACATCCTCCTCGGCATGTGCCATGCACAAACCAAGAACCAAGAACAAAACACTACGAACCAAGAACATCACAGCGCGACCACCTTGTTGCTGTCACCGAACTGGTCCGCCTCCACGCCCATGCGTTGGGCCATGAGGAGGAGGAGGTTGCTCATGTGGGCATCCGAGTTCGCGGGGCGGCTGCAGAGCTGGTAATGGGCGGTGGTGAGCGCTCCGTCGGTGCCGAGGGCGTAGCCTTGGAAGTCTTTGGCGGATTTGTTGAAGTCGAGATGGCTGCCGTGCTTCAGGCCGAGGTCGGTGCCGCCGGCGAACACCAGCGGGAGGTTGGCGTTGCCGTGGCTGTGACCGTAAGACATGCCGCTGCCAAAGAGCGCCATCGTGGAGCCCAGGAGCGGCTTGCCACTGAGGTCCTTGGTCTCCGCGAGCCGGGTGAGGAAGTAGCCGAACTGCTCGATGGCGAAGGTGTCGTAGTTGGTGAGCTTCTCCATATAACCAGCATCGCCGCCGTGGTGGCTGAGCTGGTGGCGCGACTCGGTGATGCCGATTTCAGGAATGGAAAACGCATCCCCTTCGCCGCCCATGCTGAAGGTGGCCACGCGGGTCACATCCGTCTGGAAGGCGAGCACCATGAGATCATAAACGGTGCGAAAATAATCGCCCGCCATGGTGGCGGCGATGTCGCGATTGGTGCGCTTGCGGTCGGTGTCGGAGACAGCGGGCAGCGGCGTATCGAGCCATGTATCGGCCCGCCGCGTGCGGATCTCCGCTTCACGGACGGACGTGAGGTATTGCTGCATGCGGCCTTTGTCCTCCGAGCCCATTTTTTTCTCGAGCTGACGCACTTCCGCGAGGTTGGCGTCCAGCACGCTGCCTTTGCGGCGCAAGGCCCGCCGTTGGGCCGTTTTGCCGCCTTTCGGTTCTTCAAAGAGCGATGCAAAAATCTCGCTGCAACGACGCATCGCAGGCAGCCGCACGCCATCCGCCGTCCAAGCGAGGGATTCCTGCGTGAGGGCAACCTCCATCGAAGCGACTCGGGTTTGGAGCGCGGTGATTTCCGCCATCTTCTGGTCCACGGAGATCGTGTTCCGATCCGATGGGCCGAGCTTCCCACCGGTGAGCCAGACGGAGATGCAGTTGTGGTGGTGGCTGAGGCTTCCCGGATGATGCAGCCCGCTGATCGGCGTGATGACTTCGCGATGCTTCTCCAGCGGCTTCAGCGACCGGGAGAACTGGTAATCCTTGCCCGGAGTGGTGATCTGGTAGTTCAGCGAATGCACGCCATTCGCGAGGTAGATGAAGGCGCTGCGCTTTGGTGTGGCGGTGGCTGTTTCAGCGGCGCGGAGCGGGACCATGCATTCGAGCATGGGAAGTGAAATAAAGCTGCCGAGAGCCTTGAGCGCGTGGCGGCGATTGAGGAGCCAGGATTGGGATAGGTAGTTGCTCATTAAATGGAGTGTTGGAGATGAGGAGTGATGGGTCTTGTCAGCGTTTGCGGATGAGGTCGGAAAGAGCTACGGCGCGGACGATGTCCTTGACCCGGCAGTCGTTCTTCTTCGCTTCAGCAGCGATGGCTTTGAGGTCGTCCTGGTCGTCGAAGACGAGCACGCGGCGGAGGGCGTAGGTGCTGAGGTGCTCGATGAAGGCGAGGGCGAGCTTGTCGCGATCTTCGAGGAGCCGTTGCTTGAACTCGTTGGCATCCTTGAAGGCTCGGCCATCGGGCATTTCACCGGCAGGATTCACCAACGGGTCCGCACCGACTCCCGCCGCGACCTTCTCGTGAGTGCGCCATTGGCCGATAGCGTCGTAGTTGTCCCAGGCGAGGCCGAGTGGGTCGATCTTCGCGTGGCAGGCGGCGCAGTTTGCGTCGGTGCGGTGGGCTTCGATTTTATCTCGAAGCGTTGCTTTGGCGCTTTGCGGGGTTGGGGGTTCGATAGCGGGCACGTTCGCAGGTGGTGGTGGTGGCGACTTGCCGAGGACCACTTCGCTGAGCCACACGCCACGATGCACCGGGCGTTGCCGCGTGCCGTCGGAGGTCAGGCCGAGCACTGCGCCCATCGTCAGCAGACCGCCGCGACGATCCTCGGGCTTGAGCGAGACACGCTGGAAGCCGCCTGACTTTGGCTCCGCCAGTCCGTAGAAGTCGCAGAGCCGCGCATTGGCCACGGTCCAGTCGGAATCGATGAAGCCGTCGATGGGCAGGTTCTTGCCGAACATCTCGCGGAAGAACTCCACTGGCTCGGTGCGCATGCTTTCCTCCAGCCATGCGTCGTAGGCGGGGTAGAGCTTTTTGTCCGGTGGGAACATGCCGACGCGGTGCAGTTGCAGCCACTGCCGCGCGAAGTCGTCGATGAAGCGGCTGGCTTTGCTGTCTGTCAGCATCCGGTCCACTTCGTTCTTGAGGCCATCGCCATTCAGCGTGCCGCCTTTGGCAGCGGTGAGGAGGCCGTCGTCAGGCATCGAACTCCACAGGAAATACGAGAGCCGCGTGGCGAGTTCCGTGTCCGTGAGCCGTTCGCGAGCCACCGTGTCGCCCTCGACGAGGTAGATGAAATGCCGGGAGGTCAGCACGCCCTGCAACGCCACACGATAGGCATCGGCTATCTTCTCGCTCGCCTCGCGCTCGGTGCGGTAGGAATGCAGATACTCCTCCAGCTCCTCTTTTTTCACCGGACGACGCCAGGCGCGTTCGGCAAAGCGTTGCAGATGCTCCGTCACGACCTCGGGCGTCGCGTCATCGGGCGGCACCACATCGTTGCGCCGTGCTCTTTCCGCCTCCGACACCAGCGGCCCCTCCCATTCGATCCAATCAAGCAGCACCGTGGAGAAAAGGCCGTTGCCCTTGCCATCAAACATCTGCGGCGCGTTCGGATTCAAGAGCAGGGTCTCGCTGCTGTGCGTGAAAATGTAGCCGCCTCTGCTGCCAATTGCACCGCGAAAGGCCGCGCCAGCCCTTCTGTCCACCACATCGGTGGCCACCACGCAGAAGTCCAGCGTCGCGGGCATCTCGAGAAACACCTCGAACTCATACACCTGCGGTTTGTCCTCTGGCGCGGTGATGTCGAACTCGATGAGCCCATCCACCGTCTCCTCGCCCGTGCGCTTGCCGATGCTCAGATGCGCTGTCTGGCCGCCGATGGGCCGGATGCCGCTGGCCTGGATGCGGAGTTTGTAGAGCCCGCTGTGTTCAGGGCCAGTCTTTCCGAGCGAGTTCGGCGAGAGCGCGTTTTGGACAGTGCCGGGGAACAGGAGATAACGCAGCGGCCGCTTGATGCCGAAGCGGTCCAGCGCCGCCTGCTGGTCCTTCCCGCCGCCGTAGCGGATCTCCGCCGCCGTCTTTCGCACTTTGCGAGCCTCGCCGGACGCTGCGGCAGGAAAGGCACGGTCCAGCACCAGCTCCGCCGCGCGGTAATAGCGATCCACATGCGACGGGGAAAGCGAAAGCTCCGAGCCGATGCGCTCAAACCCATGCCACCGCGTGTCCTCATTCAGCTCCCCCGGCTTGGCAGGATCGTAGCGCACACCGAGCAGGTCATAGACCGTGTTTTGATACTCCTTCCGGCTCAGCCGATAATGCGCCACCGCTGGCCGCGCCGCCATCCGCGCCGCCCGGCCCTCTTTGATGCGCGCATCGAGACTCGTCACAAACGCCGCGATCTCCGCCTGCGTCGGCCGCTTCTCCTTCTTCGGCGGCATCTCGCCCGAATTGACCTGCTCCATCATCTCCGCCCAATGATGCGTGTCCGCGCCCACTTTGAAATCGCGCGAGAGCTGGTCGATGCGCAAGTCCCCCTTCTCCTTCTCCGGCCCATGGCAGCGGATGCAATGCGTCTCCAGAAAAGCGTCATACGGTTCCGCGCCTTGGGTTGCGGCGGCGATGTCGAGGCAGGCGGTGAGGAGCAAAGTAGCGGCGAAGGATGATCGAGGGCAAAAACAGGAAATCATGATGAGATGAGATGATCTATACGCCTCGGTGGCGACTCATTTAGCAGTGTGTTCCCCCCGAAATCTGGGGATGCATGACGTCATCATCTTGGGTGAATTCAGATTTGTCTCCCGCAGATTGGCTGCGCCTGTCTTGCGGCTCAGGAAGGCCAGCAGATTGGATTCAAAAGATTCAAAACAAAGGCATGCGCCATCTTCAGGTGCGACTTGGGCCGACGTCCGTTGCCCTTCCAGCCACAGGCCTCGACCTGTTTTCCCAAAGCCAGTAACTCACAGACTTTAACGAAGCTCCTGTCTTCGTCGCTCAGCGGCCCAACGACCTTCTAGCGTTGGCAATAGGTCACGTTGAATGCCAAAGTGAAGTCGGGTAAGCAGCTTTAAGGTCATGGTTGGGTCGCACCATTCCTTCGGCCAAGGGGCTGCTTACCTCTTGGCCTGTGGCTAGGCTAACAGCCTCCGCAATTTCATCCCAAAGTGCCTCCGCATCCTTCGCCTTGCGCGAGGGCTTATCTGCCTTGCTGAACCAGTAATCGGCGTTCCACTGGTCGCCTTCGATGAGGTGCAGCAGAGCGTGCAGCCAGGAACCCATCGGCGTGTGGATGTCTTGGGCGATGTTGTGCGCTGCCTCCCAATGGCCCGCCTTGGTTTGCCAGAGTGCTAGGGCTTCCAGCGAGAGCCCAGCGGGCGGCTGGGAGTCGTGCTGGGCAGAGTGAAGCAGAGCGGCGGGTGACATGGTAAGATGGCGGCGATAAGCCTCCTCCAAGGCTACTCCAAGGCTACTCCAAGGCTACTCCTCTGGCAGTGGCTTGCCTTTCGTCTCGGGTGCAAACGGCAAGGCGCAGAGGCCTATAAGAAAGATGACACACATCGTCATTGCCGAATAGCGATAGGGCAACGGCGCGGCGTAACCCCCATAGACGCCCTGCGAAAGGGTGGCTGAGAAGAAGCTGCCTGCCGCCGCTGCGAAGCGCCCAAAGTTGTAGCAAAAACTCGTGCCCGTGCTGCGCAGACTGCTGGGGAATAACTCGGGCAGGTAAATCGCGAAACCCGCGAAGACCGAGAGCTGTGCCATGCCGAGGGCGAACATCATGATGTTCGCGCTGAGGCCAGGCGCTTCCAGCTTCCAATAGACCATGAAGGTGACGACGAGGGCCGCAGAGAAACCGATAGCAAAGGCACCTCGCCGCCCCAGTCCCCCGGCGATACGGGTGAAAAGGGTCATGCCCACGCCAGCGCCGAGCATGTTCCAGATGTAGGCCCAGAAGATGGCGTTATCCACGAGGGGCTTGGCCATCGCCTTGCCCGCATCGGTCGCCGCAGTTTCAGCGGTCAGCTTGCCAGCAGCGGTGAGTTCATTGATGTAATGCGTGGTGAAGACATTCTTTTGCAGGTCTGGCGCATACTCGCCAATGGCCCACAGGCCCACGACACCTGTGGAAGCAATGAGGGCACCAATGATCAGGTTTTTCCGCCAGCGAGCCGCCGAGAACAGGCTCACATAGGGCGAGAGTACGCTGCCTTTGGGCAGCAGACCTTCACGTTTCAGGCGCAACCAGGACTCAGGCTCCTTCAAATATTTGCCTGTGAAGATGACCATGAGCGCTGGCACGGCACCGATGAGAAACATCCAACGCCAGCCTTCGCCCTTCACCAGTGTGCCGCCGTTTTCGAGGTTATCGATGCCCCACTTGCAGAGTCCCGCCGTAATGTTGCCGATGGTGGAGAGGATTTGCAAGAGCCCCAGCGACTGGGCTCGTGCGCCACTCGGCACAGTCTCGGCAATGAGCGCGACGGCCAAGCCAAAGACACCGCCGACACCCACGCCCGTGAGGAAACGAAACACGGTGAAGTCGAGCTTAGTTTTGCTAAAGAAGCTCAGCCCTGTGAACGCGGAATAAATCAAAATACAGATGGTGAGCATTCTTGCACGACCAAACTTATCGCCGAGGGCACCAAAAAACATGCCGCCCACACCCCAACCGATGAGGAACCAAGCGGTGACGATCTTGCCATAGTCCTGCACGTCCTTGGCGGCGGAGTCGTGCATCAGGCTGGTCAGCGCGGGTATGCGAGCCAGCGAAAAGAGCCGCTGATCCAGGCAGTCAAAAAACCAAGCTGCCGAGGCGACAAGGAGGACGAACCAGTGGTAGCCGTTGAGTTGTTTATACCAGGGAGCAGTGGAGTCGATGGGTGTGGTCATGGAAAAGGAGGGAGGTCGATGGTGAATGAAAGCGGAGGGCGTGGCAATGACGAATGCAGAACGCCAGTGCTTTGATGCTCGGGTTGCAAAGGGGGGGATGAAAAAACTTTGCACGGCAAAGTTGACGCTGATCGCTTTGCACTACAAAGTCGATGCCATGCTCGCTGACTTTCCTCTGACCTCCCTGCTTGCCGGGCGCAGTGTCGAGATCATCGAGTGGCAGCAGCGCACTAGCCCGCGCCGCGCCGCGCTGAGTTGTCTGGCGATCATCGCTTTGGGCGTGGGCTGTTATGGATTCAGCGTCGGTGTATGGCGTGGGTTGCCGATGGGCAGCTATGTCGCGATCAAGCTACCTCTCGTCATCGCTCTCACCCTGGCCTGCAATGGACTGCTTAATGGACTGCTCAGCGCCGTGCTCGGCACTGGGCTGGGGTTTCGCCAAACGCTGCAAGCGATGTTGCTCAGCTACACGGTGTTTGCCCTCATCACCGGGGCACTGGCCCCCGTTGTTTTATTCCTCGACTGGTGCGCGCCCTCGCTGCGTGTCGTGACGGAGGAGTCGCGCTGGTGGCACAATCTCATGCTGGTGCTGCACACACTCTTAATTGCCTACGCGGGGCTGCTCTCGCATGTGAAGCTGCTCGGCCTCGTGACCTCTTGGGCGCGGGATCGCAGCGCGGCGGTGAAGGCGTTTTTTGCCTGGACCCTTGGCAATCTGTTTGTCGGGGCGCAGATGGCGTGGGTGCTGCGGCCCTACTTTGTAAGCCCAGGCCTGGAGGTGGCCTTTCTGCGGCCTGACCCGATGCGCGGGAACTTCTACGAGACGGTGGGCATGTCGATGCTGCGACTGCTCGGCAGCGTGCCTGTGTTGCTCAGTATCCTATTCATTGGCGGCGCTCTGCTTGGGGCTCTGTTCGTCCTCATTTCCGCTCTCCGTCCACCCTCAGATCCATCGCCAAAGTCCTGAACCACCCAACCCAAACCTACCATGAGCACCGAAGCCACCAGTCCCCCACCCATGCCCGTGACCCCTAGCGCCAGCCCCAATCCTGCGCCTCCACCGAGCACCACGCTCGGCGTTATCGACGCCTTGCTGAAAAATCCAAACACGCTCCTGGCCATGCTCGTCGGGCCGCAAGCCAAGTCCATTGCCGGACGGCTTGGGCTTATCGCGGTCGCCTGCTTAGCATTATTCGGCCTCGTCGTGGGGATGTTTTCAGGCGGGATGCAACTCTGGGCTGCGCCGATGAAAATCATCCTTGGGCTCGCGGTCGCTAGCCTCATGTGCCTGCCGAGCCTCTACATTTTTTCCTGCCTCGCGGGACTACGGGCAAGTATCGGCACGCTGGTGGGACTACTCGCTGGGCTACTGGCGCTGACAGCACTGCTGCTGGCGGGCTTTACACCCGTGGTGTGGATCTTTGGCCAAAGCACCGAGTCGGTGGGATTCATGGGCGCACTGACGCTGCTGATCTGGGC
>JANOAR010000167.1:0-4595 GCA_031411235.1 Verrucomicrobiota bacterium
AATTTGCACCCCCGGCCCACCGTTGCCCAATCGCTCACGATGTAGCGAGCCCCGCCCCACCCCCGGCAATTCCGGCGTGATGTGGCTTCATGGGCTGGGTTTCTTACTCAAAACCGTTTCTCGAAAAAAACCCCCACGGCATGGCAGGCCATACGCCCTCCAAAACTGGCGACCGTTTAACCAAGGCTCTGCCGCAGTCTAGCCTTACCACCGACGACAGCACACAGGACAACCACAGCCGAAAGGGTAACGGCATTCAATGGGCAGGCGGAAGCCGTGACGCAGAAAGAAATCGACTCCAGCGATTGCCAGCCGCTCCAGCGAGGGTGAAGTCGCGCCGCTGCCTTCACCCTCGCCCTCGTTCAAACCTCGCCAGCGTTGCACCAGTGGCGAAGCTCGCAGCATTTCCACCGAGCCAGGCCAAGGCGTAGCCGTTGCCGCCCGTCCCCCAGCTCTCGACTACTTCAGCCGAGCGAGCAGACGATGCACGCTTGTGGAATGCCAACCCTTGCCCGCCCTCGAAAGTGTATCAAAATAATCGTTCCTTCCATTTCGGCGCTGGAGTCCTTGATTGTTCGTTCATGTTTGCCTTTGTTTACTATATCACACATAACACTTGTATAATGTGATACACTTGTCATTGTGGAACATGGACACCACCACAACACCCGTCCCCGTCGCAATCCTCGTTCGTGTCAGCACCAACAAGCAGGAGACTTCCCGCCAGCTTTCCGAACTCCGCGCCCTCGCCAAGTCGAAGGGCTGGAACGTTGTCGAGGAGTGCGAGGAAACCGTGTCTGGCAGTGCCGACATAGACAAGCGCCCCGCCTTGCAACGTGTGCTCGCACTCGCCGCAGAAGGCAAAATCAAGAAGGTCTTGGTGCATGAAGTCTCGCGTGTGGCTCGCCGTCCATCGGTGGCAATGACCTTTGTGGAGATGCTGGAAGTCCATTGCGTCTCGCTCTACTGGCACGCCCAGGGCATTGAAACCTTGCTGCCGAACTGCAAGCGCAACCCATCCGCTGGCATCATGCTCGCCCTGCTCTCCGAGATGGCCAGGGCCGAGAAGGAAACGCTTGTGGAGCGGATCAACAGCGGACTTGCCAACGCCCGAGCCAAAGGCGTGCAGCTTGGCCGCCGTGCAGGCAGTGGCTACACCACCGAGCGCTTGCTTGATGAGCACAAAGACGTTGTGCGGCTTCTCAAAGAAGGCCACAGCGTGCGCAATACCGCGAAGATTGCTGGCAAGGCACCCGGCACCGTGCAGAAGGTGAAGGCCGCGATGGCGGTTTGAGGCCACAGCTTACACGCTGAGTCATAACCCCTCATTCGTGAAAGCGATCTCGGCGCGGGCTTCCCCGCTACCAGCCGCTTACACGGTGAGTAATGTTCCCTCATTCGCGAACGCCCCCATGCCACCGGCTTACCAGCGTTCGACTGCACTTGTTCAGCGATTGGGCGCTTGACTTGCCCCCACTCGCGCGCGTGTGCGTGGAGCGTTACCAGCTTGGTTTCCCGTTCGCGCTCGCGCTCGGTGCGGTAGGATAATCAGATTGTGATAAACTCACGTCTCACGCCCCCGCTCGCGCGCGCGTGCGCGGTGCGTGGAGCGGTTAATGGCCGGGTTCGCGCGTGCGCCCGCACGGAAAACAGACCTGCAAGATCAAGCGCCAAGACGGCTAAAAGCGCTTGTTCTCGCGCGCCCGCGCGCCTAGAAACTCTGGGAGGCGAGAGCACAGCCGTTGACGGAATAAACTCTCAGAGCCATTTGGCATAAAGGCTGCGAGACGCTTGAAATCAGGGCGCTTCACACGGTGCTTGCATTGGTAACATCAGACGTTCACAGCCTTGCGGGCACCACCACTTCTTCCCCTTTGAGAGTCTGTGCGCAGAGCCCCTCACGGCAGCACCGCCAATCCCTCAGCGCTGGCGGCTTGGCGCTGCCGGGTATCGAGACTGAGGAACTGGGTGACTCCGAGTTCCAGCGCGGTGGCGATGTGGACGAGATCAAGGCTGCGGGTGCCGAGCGTGGGCGTGTGCTTTTGCGTGAGGGCAATGGCGCAAGCGAGAACGGTGGTGTGATCGACAACCTTGATTTCAAAGCGACCTCCTGCAATGTCGGCAGTGAAGTCTTGCCACATGAGCGCAGCCTTGGCGGGTGTGGTGCGGCCATTCCTCACGGCTCGTTGGAAGGCGTTGGCGATTTCGAGTCGATGCCAGTCGGAGAGCACGATGGGCGGTGCCACAGCGGCGCAGGCGGCATCGGCTTGGGCGGAATTAACCTCCGCAAGATAAAGCGCGACAATGAGGCTGCTGTCTGCCGTGGCGCTCATTCGCCTCTATCCTCGTCGATGAGGCTCTGCGCTGTGCCTGCGGGCAGCACTTCATCGCCAAAGATGGCGCGACGACGAGCGGCGAAGTCGGGCCATTCGACGCGCGGCTTTGTGGGCTGGCTGGCGGCAGTTGCCTCGGGCGGCATCAAGCGGGCGATGATGCTGCCTGCTTGGGTGATCGCGACAACCTCGCCGTGCTGGGCAAGGGCTACCCAGCGAGGAAGGTCTTGGCCAATTTGTTGAAGGGTGGCAACGCTCATTTGCTGAGGATACAAACCTTGTTTGAAAAGAGCAATGCCTTCCTCGCTTTCGTTGCATCGTGTGGCTTTGCGGTGGTAGGGTCGAGGAAGATGAATCGCAAACTCAGTGACTACACCATCGCCAGGGAACTCGGTGAGCAGGTGTGCCAGCGCATTACCCGCAGCACCATCGAGAGCTTGCAAGCTATGGGTGACACGATTGCGCCGGAAGAAGGTGGCGGATTGGAAAGCGTATGGGAAGAATTCTGCGTGGAAGTCCAGCATCCGAACGGGCGGCGCTTGGTGACTTGGCGAGAAGATGGCCATAACGCCGAGTGGGTTCGAGTTTTGGTGGAGGGGTACGTCACTAGGCTGGAGCCGTTCGAGAAGGATGCCGTCTGGATGCTCACGCTGAAAGGTGACGATTGGGAGTGCGAGGATGAAGGTGAGCGGGCAAGCTACCCCGTTTGCGATTATGACATCGTGCGCCACATCACGGAACGCTATGTTTACCCGAAAGCTGGGAGTTGGTCGAGTGAACGAGTTGAGGCTTTCTTGCATCGTTGGTGGTGAGTATTTAAAATGCGTGGTATAGGTCGCCATGTTCAAAACCTCCTCAAACACCTCACCGACCAGGCAATATCTGACCGACGAGCAGCGGCTCAAAATGGCGCGGGAATGCCCCGTGAAGATGGGGGACTTGGACGCGGAGCGACAATGGGCAGTGAAGAACCTCGGGCTGACTCCAGAGGAAGCGAAGGACAAGATTCGGGGCTTTCAACGCCGCTAGCAGCCGCCCCCCGCGCTCAAGACCCCGACATCGAAGCCGCACTCGAAGCGCTCAACGGCAACCCCATCTCAGACGGGCAACGCCAGCGCGTTCGCTCGCATTCCGGTTATGATGGCCGCCGCTTCAAGAACGACACCGAGCGGCTGGAAAAGCTGTTTGACCTCTACACCAAAATGATGGCGAAGCCGGGCACAGCCAAGCAGGCAAAGGCGGCGCCGACCAAGAGGGCCGCTCGAAAGGCAGCAGCATGAGCGACAAGGTCGTGCAAGGGGTGCTTGCACCATTGCCCAGACTCCACCCGTTATCGCGGAGGTAGCTCGGCAGCCGCCTACGATGAACTATGACCAATCCAATCAACTCATACACCGTTCCGTCGGTGTCCATCACCACGGCACGCACCGGCGCTTCTGCCAAGGCCAACGAGCTGGGCATGCGCACCATGCAGGAGCGTGCCTACGCCAAGCGCGGCGAGCAGTACCTGCTCATCAAGTCGCCGCCGGCATCGGGCAAGAGCCGGGCGTTGATGTTCATTGCGTTGGACAAGCTGCACAACCAGGGCATTCAGCAGGCCATCGTCGTGGTGCCGGAGCGATCAATCGGCGGCAGCTTCGCCGATGAAGCCTTGACGCAACAAGGTTTCTACTGGGACTGGACGGTCGCACCGCAGTGGAATCTGTGCAACGCGCCAGGCATCGACGAGCCGCGCATCGCCAGGTCCAAGGTCGAGGCGGTCAAGAAGTTCCTGGCCAGCGGCGACAAAGTGATGGTCTGCACCCACGCGACCTTCCGTTTTGCGGTCGAGGAACTGGGCATCCAGGCATTCGACAACCGCCTGATCGCCGTCGACGAGTTCCACCACGTTTCCGCCAACCCGGACAACAAGCTGGGCAGCCAGCTGGGCGCCTTCATCGCCCGCGACAAGGTGCATCTGGTCGCGATGACGGGCTCCTACTTCCGCGGCGACAGCGAGGCTGTGCTGGCGCCAGCCGATGAAGGCAAGTTCGAGACGGTTACCTACACCTACTACGAACAGCTCAACGGCTACCGCTGGTTGAAGTCACTGGACATCGGCTACTTCTTCTACACCGGCCGCTACGTCGATGCCGTGGCCAAGGTGCTGGACCCGGCGCTGAAGACCATCGTCCACATCCCCAGCGTCAACTCGCGCGAAAGCCTGAAAGACAAGGAACGCGAGGTCAACGAGATCATGCATTCGCTCGGCGAGTGGAAGGG
>JANOAR010000168.1:0-8830 GCA_031411235.1 Verrucomicrobiota bacterium
AATTTGCACCCCCGGCCCACCGTTGCCCAATCGCTCACGATGTAGCGAGCCCCGCCCCACCCCCGGCAATTCCGGCGTGATGTGGCTTCATGGGCTGGGTTTCTTACTCAAAACCGTTTCTCGAAAAAAACCCCCACGGCACGGCGGGCCATACCCCCTCCAAAACTGGCGACCGTTTAACCCACACCCCGCAGCAGCTCAGCCCACCGCCGACGGCAGCACGCAGGGCAGCCACAGCCGAAAGGGCAACGGCATTCAATGGGCAGGCAGAAGCCGTGACACGGAAGGAATCGACTCCAGCGATTGCCAGCCGTTCCAGCGCTGGAGAAGTCGCGCCGCTGTCTTCACCCTCGCCCTCGTTCAAACCTCGCCAGCGTTGCGCGGTGTGCTCGCGTGCAGTGTTTCCACCGAGCCAGGCCAAAGGGTAACGAGCCAGGCCGACGACTCGCGCCGAGTAGCTGGAGTAAATCAGCAGCACAGACCGCAGAGAGCATGGCGAAGATGGGACGATGCCCGCCCGTTCCCCGCTCTCGACTACTTCAACCGAGCGAGCAGACGATGCACGCTTGTGGAATGCCAGCCCTTGCCCGCAGGAGTCGCAATTTTCCGCTTGTTCAGTTCATCGGCGATCTTGCGCACGCCTTTGATTCCAGCGGCTTCAATCTCAGCGAGCACGGGCCGCAGACTCTCGGCACAAGCGAGCGCCCGCTTGTGATTCTCCGCGCCCAGGATTGCGCCATGAGTGCCGAGCTTTGTTCCCCGTGCCTTCGCGCTGGCAAGCGCTGCCTTTGTCCTTGCTGAAATCGAACGCGCTTCATCCTCAGCGACAGCCGCGAGAATTTGCACAGTGAGCTTGTTCGTTGTCGGATTGTCCACCGCGACGAAATTAACCTTGGCTTCCATCAAGCCGCTGATGAAGTGCAGGTTGCGGGCGAGCCTGTCCAGCTTGGCAATCACCAGCGTCGCGCCCGTCTTTTTGCACAGGGCCAGGGCCGCTGTGAGCTGGGGGCGGTTCTTGCGCTTGCCGCTCTCGATCTCGGTAAACTCGCCGACCAGTTCGCAGCCTTCGCGCAGGTAGCCGCCAACGGCGGATTGTTGAGCCTCAAGACCAAGCCCCGATGCGCCCTGTTTGGCGGTAGAGACGCGAAAGTAGCCGACGAATTTTGTTTCCATGTTCACACATATACGAACGTTTATGCGTGAACGCAACAAGGAAAAACACTGTGGAACAAATACGGACACAGGCGGACACAGGCGGACACAATGCCGCCAAGATTGCAGGCAAGGGCACCCGGCACCGTGCAGAAGGTCAAGGCCGCGATGGCGTAGCAGCCCAGCAGCGCCCCCCCACTCCACAGGATTTCCCGTTACAGCGATGGAGCCATCGGGGAAATACTCCGCTGCTGGAGCGCTTGCATTGCGAGAATGTGGCGCGTGCCTCGCGCCATCGGCGTCACGATATGAAACCCCTGCCGATAGCGCTTCCGTGCGCCCTTGGATTTCAGATAAAAGTAATCGGAGTGGTTCGTCAAAACGCTCTCGTCGATCAAGCTCATTCGTGAACGACGCGGGTAGCCCTCCTGGCTGAACGATGCTGGCTCTTGATCCATAGTCCCCATCAAAGCTAGCTGTGCGGCTCGCGTCAAGCCCCGCAAGTCACGGGCTAGACCACATGGCTACAATAATCAATGTAGATGTTAAACAGTGGGAATATTTCTTATTTTAATATTGACAACCGAGCCGTTGCTCTGTCGTGTGGGCCTTCCATGATACACACACCCAAGCCCACCACATCGCCTCATCGCAGCCACGCCAAGCCCACGGCTACACCACCAGCCAAGCCCAGCCCGCCGCAGGAGGGAACCCGCTTCACCGTTGAACTCGTTCGCCGCCTTCGTGGCGGAATCCAGATAACGGAAGACAAGGCGAAGCGGGTAATCCTCGTTCGTGTGAATGCCCACAACTGGCACGAGCTAGCCGCCCGTGGTGCAGGATGCCCGGCGATGGGCTTGCTTGCCATCATCGACGCGGGTATCAAGGCAAACAAACGCCTTATCACACAGCCAGCGCACGCGCCAACGGAGGCAGTAGCAGCGTAAAGGCGACCACCGCCACCGCCGCAGACCTCGCCCGCCTTCAGTAGTTGCTTCGCCAGCTTACGCAGCGCCACCGCCAGCGCCTCGCAATCGCCGCTGAGTGTCTCGACACACACGAAACGGAAGCGGAGGGCAACAAGGCCCACTTCCGAGCGACGGCGCTGGCATTACATCACGGCTCACCTGTGGCGGAGTAGCTAAGCCTCGACTGGAATCAAAGTGAAATCCGCCTCCCAAGCCTCGCTCTCGACAGCCTTGCCCTTGTGCTTGATGGCCGCCCGCGCCTTCACTTCCGTGAGTCGCTCCGCCATCTCCAAGCCCGATGCCGAGCGAAACAAATTCCACCCGACCTCCACCGTCTTGGTAGCCTTTAAAAGCAAATCGGCCATACGCTCAAGCTCAGCGAGCGAATCACCCCGCCCGCTCCCTTGACCCTCGGCACCACCCAAAACCCCGCCAGCGTTCGATTCTGTGCGAACTGGCTTGCATAGGATTGCCCCGACCTCAGCAAGAATATCATCGCTAAGCTGGCCCATCTTCTCAACACGGCCCATCGTGGCCTTGCGTTCGCGAGATGCCCCCGCTCGCATCTCATCGGCAGCCCGCCCCCCGTCCAACGCCGCCGCCTTTTCCG
Organism: Verrucomicrobiota bacterium; assembly: GCA_031411235.1. Classification (GTDB taxonomy): domain Bacteria; phylum Verrucomicrobiota; class Verrucomicrobiia; order Verrucomicrobiales; family Verrucomicrobiaceae; genus JANOAR01. The sequence goes on from JANOAR010000168.1 coordinate 2,731, forward strand.
TATCCACGCGATACGCCCCCACCGCAGACGACGCAGCCTTGCGACCACACCCGCACTCTTTTGCAATACGTTCGATGGTGTAGCCCCCGGCGACCGCAACGGGCATGATGGCAGCAAGACGTGTTCGAGTTGTGATTTTGAGTTTTGGCATGGTGGCAAGTTGATGGAGTTCTGAATTATCAAAAAGTGTTTTCGGCAGGGGATGGCAATCTCGGCAAGCCATTTGGGCAGCCTTATAAATACAGGCGTGCCAAAATGACTTTGCCAAGATCACCCCCAATTCCGGCAAAAGTCATCTGGGCAAAAAAACGTTGCCCAGATGGGTTGCCCAAATGGCTTTGCCGACATCATTAATAGGGTTGCGTATCTTGGGTTTCGGCCTCGACGGGTTGCTCGATTCGACCGATTCCAACGGCTGGAACTTTACCCGGTCTTGGCAGCTTCCATTCAAATAAACGCCCTTCACTGAGTGCTGCCGCCAGCACATCGCGCCCCCATTTCTCAGCGAAGCCCGCCCCCTTCATTCTGACCACAAGCGAAGCCTTCGAGATGCAGTCAGAGGACGGCACAAGCTCGACGAGTTCAGAAACGCCCAGCTTGCTAGGCTTGGTTGCAACGTCGTCACCAGCCGGGCCCGGCCCCATCACTTCCTCCCAGGCAAACCCGCCCCGGTTCGTCGAATGCTCCAGCACCTTGAAAAAGGAAGTCTTGCCTTCGCCGTCTTTCCAGCCCAGCCGCCCGCCACGCTTTGGAGCATGGAGTTTAAACCGCCCATCCCCAAGCCCTTCGAGAGTCAGCACCGCCCGCGCCCAGTTCGCCCACTCTGCCGAGCCGAGCCCAGCGTATGCACTGCCGCTGGTATTGACCGCGCCTCGATCCCGTGACGGCTTGGGAGTGTGATGGATAAGCAGGCACCCGCAACGATGCGCAGAGAGCAGAGGGTTAAGTTGCTGGCGGAGAAACTTGCCCACATCGCGACTCGCCGACGTATCGCCTTCCGTGAACGACAGCGCAGGGTCAATCACGAGTAAGTCAGGCTTCAACTCACCGAGCAACCTGCCCAGCGATTCAAAGAGCTTCTCCCCAACGAGCGAGTTCTCAGACACGACCATCGTGTTTCGATGGAGTAGCGCCATCGTCTCTGCATCGTCCTCGTCGGACGCCCCCAGCACCGACCACGCGGCACCGTCGCGAGCTTCAGTCAGATCGCCATCGTCGTTCTCGGCTTGGACGAGCAGGCAGCGGAGCGGGCCGTTTGGCTCTATCCCAAAGAGCGGACGACCGAGGGCAAAGGCAAGCATGGCCTGCATCGACAACGACGACTTGCCTTGCCCGGTTTGCCCGATAAGCAGCGCACCACCGCCGCGACAGAGGAAGCGATGTTTGAGCAGTTCAGATTCATCGCCAGCAGCGGGCCGTTGCAGATCGAACAACCGCCGCGCTTGCATTCCCTTCACGCCTTCGATGGCTAGCTTTGGCCGCTCTTCAGATGGCGGAGCAACGCTTGCTCCATCCACCGCCGCCGCAGTCTCGCCCACCGATTCCACCGACTCAACAGCAGGCACCTCCACAGGGGGTGCGAGCGTTGCGGCAGCCAGCCCCACCACTCGCTCAATTTTCACCAGCGCGGATTCGTCGAGAGGTGGGGCGCTTGGCGCAAGATAGAGCAATGATTGCACGGCATCGCCGCGAACAGCCCCAGGAAAACGGCTCAAGCGCGAAACGTTGGAGCAAGCTTTGTCAAATCCCAGGGGCAGCGAAAGCAAGCGCCCGGCTATCGCTCTGTATTCTTCAGCGGAAGCCGCCGCAACCCGCACCCAAGCATGGTATGACTTAGAGCCGCTATCTACCAGCAAGGCGATAGGGAGGCCGACTGCCCGCAGCCGTTGCAGCAAAGCAAGCTGTGCGGGCCTCGCCAGAGAATCGCTTTCGAGAATCACGAACCTATGGCTTTCAACGTCATCGTCACGACTTCCAACCGAGCCACGCCGCACGCAATTTGGCCGCATCCAGCTGCCCGCTTGCACGTTGGGATTGCGCAGGGCTTCGCCAGGAGTCGCGAGGGTTGCCGCCTCGACAGTGTAGCCATGCCCATCTGGACGCCATTTTTCACCAGCCAGCTTCGCGCCTGTAACGATGCTCACCATCTCCCCGGCTTGGTATAGAGAGGCAAGCGTTGCACCAGCTTCGCTCGCCTTGCGCCAAGCATCTTCACTTGTGCGGTAGCCTTGCGTCAACAGCTCCACCACCTTCGCAGGATCAATAGCAACAGCCCGAGCCGCCGCAGATCGTGGAGCCGATGGCGCAGCCACGCGAGCACCTGCCAAGCCCTCACGCGCCGCCGTATTCTCTAGCACCCTCCGCAGACTGTCTGAGCCCGTAGCCGTGTCCTCATCCCAGGGAGGGACGTTCGATTGATTCCACGCGCATAGCAGCGGCCACGCTTCATCTATGGACAGCTTGAAGCGCAGGAGCAAGCCACACGCCCGCACGGTTTGAGCATTGCCGCCCTTGCCCGCAATCGCTGGCGAAAGTTCAGACAGTGCGGCCCGAGCACGGGTAAGGCGTTCGCCCGGCTCCAGTCGCATGGTAGGATTGCCAGTTTTGAAGGATGCCATCTATTGCGCCCCCTCCTTCAGCTTCGCCACCCATTGCGCCTTCGTAGTGAAGTGCGGGCACGAGTCATTGTAAACGGTCACGCGCTCACCCTTCACCCAAGGGAAGGCTTTGCAGGCACCATCGAGGCACGCGCCATCGACAATGCGACCGCGCCACCAATGGCAGTTCATGCAGCTTGATTCGTGGAGCAGGTTGTTTTTAGCTTCGATGCGCTGCCGTTCATTGAGAGCGCGTGAGGTTTCGTCATCGACGGGGCGAGGCACAGCAAAGAGCAGGTAAGGAAATGGATTCGAGGGCATGGCTTGTTTGATTCTTGTGTTGTAGCCAAGCCATCCATGCAGCACCGTTCCAGCCTAGATGCAGCCATAGGGCCGCGCTGATTCGGGAGCACTCGGACGGCGCGGCCTTGTTATTTAGGCCGCACCTTCCATTCCATCCCCAGCCGCCGCGATAAGCTCGGAGAGTGACGAAATACTGATGAGGCGCACGCCTCGCTGGGAATGCTTGTGAGCCTTCAGAAGCCGCGTTCTCACACGACCAGCCTTCATCAAATCGTAAATTGTACTCCTGCACAATCCACATAGCCGTTGTCCCGGCTTGGGCAAGCGGTGCCAGTCTGCGGAGGAGAGTTCAGCCCCGACAATGCGAGGCTCCATTATTTGTGTGTGTGGGTGGGCGTCCATAGAACACCGCTACAATGTAACCACGTCTGAGGAAGAAAACGGCCTCAACTTATTGGCAACTAAGTTGGGGACGCCTCGTCAATCAGAGCCTCGATTGCACTACCAACCTTCTCGACTACGCCCTTCCGCCAGCCATCGCGAGTCATTGTTTCGGCCCTGAATTTAGATAACTTCCGCTCAACCTCGGCGGAATGTCGAAGCCTTAGCGCCAGACTCGCTGCCTCGTCGCGTGATAACTTCCGCTCATCCCCCTTGGGACGTGGAAGCCTTAGCCAAGCAAGCGCACACCGCGTCCAAAGTCCCATAACCCAATCCTCGCGAGTGGGGCTAGGTAGGTACTTCGCAGCTAGACGCAGGTGGAATTCAGGTTGGAAACGTGAGCGCTCCCCCTTTGAATATTCCGACTCTCCACGTCTAGCCTTCGTCTTGATGGCGAGTGCCACATCTAAGTCCTCCGGTTGCTTGATCTCGCGCTTAATGATGGCAGCCATGGCCGCTTCACCTTCCATCATTCGCAAATCTCGCCAACGATGAAGACTCAGGAATGCCAGTCTAACCGCATCACTGATGGTCTGATTGCGGTCACTTCTGGGTTTGCGCTTGGTTTGAATCCGAAAGGACTCGGATAACCCAATGAGCCGCAGCCAAGCCTCCACGTCCGCGTTTCCCTCGCTGCCCAAATATGGGATAAAGGCGTCAACGTGCCCCCGCCCGATGCCCCGCAGCGCTTCCGGCTTCTCTTTTGCCAGCTTCGCCACCGCCTGCCCCGCCTTCAACATGATGTGATAAAGCTCTTTCGCTGCCTTCCCGTGTCTCGCCTTCTCGCCAGTCTCATCAATCGCCGATGTGTCCACAGACTCGTCAAGCGCAGCGTCGAGAAGGTCTTCAATGTGATCGTGAATCGTTGGCTCTCTAACCACGGGCAGAACTGGAGAAGTTTCGCGAAAGCGAATCACGCCACCGAGCAGGGCTTCTATGCCGAACGCCTCACTTGCTGCCGGGCTCTCGACACCAGCACGCGCCTTGCTCGCTGTCTTGCGCTTGGCTGGCTTCTCGCTCATTTCCCAGCCCTCCCCAGCGCCGAAAGTTTCGGCATCGACTTCACCGCTTTAGCCAGGGCAGCGCCGCCAACGTGTGTGTAACTCGCCGACATCTCCTTGGAATCATGGCCCACGAACTCCATCACCACAGCGTCAGGCACACCAGCCTCTTTGAGCAGTGTAACGGCGCTGTGCCGCAGCGAGTGAAACGTCAGGCTGCTACCCTCGCGCCTCACCCCCTTGGCTTTCTCGGTGGCGCGATGCGTGATTTTTGCGCGTAGCCCTGCCGCTGCGAGCACGTCGGAAAACTGGCCACTGAGAGCCGCAGATTTGCCGTTGCGCTCCAGCGTGGCGAAGGCTCTTGGATGCACCGGGCTATCTGCTACCTTGGGCTTGGGCAATGCGGCCAAATGTTCTTTTAGCCCTTCCGACAACGGCACCTTTACCCGCTTGCCTGTCTTCGAGGTGATGATGTTCAACTCTCCCTTCGCCATGCTGATGTTGTTCCATCGCAGCTTGGCTATATCGCCCAGGCGTTGCCCCGTGTAGATGCCGCAAAGGATCATGGAACGCCATTCGTCATCCGCCGCAGCCAGCACAGAGCGCAACTCATCCATAGTGAACGGACGCCGCGCCACCTCGCCCCGATCCTTCAGCGCTTCGACGAACTCGGTAGGATCATCGGTAATGAGCCCCTGCTCTCTCGCAGATTTGAAGATCATCCGCACCGTCTTTAGCAGGTGATTCACCGACTTGGGCGCAAGCGTTGCCGCCTCGCTCGCCCGAAAGGCCGCAATGTCTTTGCGCATCACGTCGGCAATGGGGCTATCGGCACGCGGCCCCATGAAGCCCAGGAACTTCTTTTGCACGGTCTGGTAAAACGCAGCCGTTGCGGGTGCAGTGCTGCCTTGCTTTTCCTTCAGCCAAGTCTCAACGTGATCTCTCAGCTTCGCCGTTGCCATGACCTCACCGCTCACCAGCTCATGAAGATTCGCCACCACCGCGAACTGCTGGCGCATCGTTCGTTTCTTGGTTGCAGCGCTCTCAAACTCCTCCGCCATTCGCGCCGCAACTTTGCGAATGGTTGTCTTGGTGCTGCGCTTCAACTGCCGACCGTCTTTGGCAGTAAAACACGCCTGCCAATATTTTGTTCGTGGGTCTTTCCAAAGGCTCGCCATACTCCGAATGAAACTCCGAATAACCGCCACTGTCCACTCATGTTTATGCAAAGTTACTTTTCTGTAAAATCAAGCATTGCAGACGCACGCGAACGTTGATGGACGGTCAAAATCAAATCGGGGGTTCGATCCCCTCTCTGCGTACCACTCTGGGTCACCATCCTGTGAGGAAGAGATTCATCGCCTCCTTTGAGTTCAGAACCTCTGCCGTATGCAGCATGGCTTATTCCCGAACGGGCAGTACCTCATCCTTGCGGATTTCTCTTTGCCACGCCACAGGATCGGCGATGTCGCGGTAGGGGTTCAATTGGCGCACTTCCTCCAGCGCCGCCATACGCCGCGCGATCATCTCGGGTGTGGCGGTGGGAATTTGGCGCTTGGGCTTTTCTACATTTTGTGTGGTTGTCACCGTCAGCAGCACATGGGCGCGGCCTAGCTTTAACCCGAACGCCGCTTTTGCCATTGGGTTGATGTTGCTTGAGCAGGCGTCAAATTGAGCCGCCGCCGGGAGCCACGATGTCCCAATCTGGGGCTGGCGGGCGGTCTCGGGCCAATAGCGGCGCGATTGGTTGGTTGGACG
>JANOAR010000169.1:0-5520 GCA_031411235.1 Verrucomicrobiota bacterium
GAGAGCACGCGAACCCAAGAGATGTCTGGGGCTGGCGCATGATAGAAGCGCCCCTCATTCAGAATCGCTGCCGTACCCAGGGTAGCCTGCAACTCGCCAAGGCTCGTCTCAGGCAACCCTGGGCTTCATTCCATAACACCATTGGTGTTATGGAATTCTTGCTTCGTCCGCGCTATCAATCTTTGCGATAGGCGTTCGCAGTTGCGGGCTGGCCAACTTATGAAACTACGGAGTTTATAGCGCTAAACCGCCACTTCCACGCGGGGAAAGAGCGGCACACCCTCACCAAGTTGATGCCCAGCGGGCAGCATTCCCCAGTGCAGATCTTTGAGCTGGAAGCCAGCGGGCAAGGCCCAGCCGAGTTGCTCGCGGATGCGCTCGCACATCGTTGGCATGATGGGCTGGAGTAGCACGGTGACATGCGCGATGGCCTCGGCGAGATGATGCAGCACGCTGTCGAGGCGTGGGCCTGCGGACTCGTCTTTGGCCAGCTTGAAGGGCGCTGTCTGCTCAATGAAACCGTTGGCGGCAGTGACGATTTTCCACGCCTCGTCGATGCCGTGATGAATGGCCCAGGACTCCATCTTCGCAGGGTACGCAGCCTCGGCGTCGGCTACGGTTTGGCGCAGCGCAGCGTTGATGTCATCATCGTAGGTGCCCGTGGCGATGCGGCCCTGGCGGTAGTTGTTGGCCATCTTCAGCGTGCGGTTCAGCAGGTTGCCCAGGCCGCCACCGAGTTCCTTGTTGTAGGCCATCAGGATGCGCTCATCGCTGAAGTCGGCATCATAGCCCGTGGCGATGTCGTGCATCAGGTAATAGCGCAGACCGTCTGGGCCGAAGGTGTCGGCGAGGGCGTTGGGATCAATGACATTGCCCAGGCTCTTGCTGATTTTCCCACCCTTCAGATTCCACCAACCATGCACGATCAACTGCGGCATCTGCTCGTCGCTGAAGCCCAGCGCACGCAGCATGATCGGCCAATAGACAGCGTGCGCGGGGATGAGGATGTCCTTGCCAATGACCTGCGCGGCGGCAGGCCACAGGCTGCTGAAATCAGGCATCGTGGTGTTACCCGCCTCCTCGGCCATGTAGCCTGCGAAGCTGAGGTAGTTGGCCAGGGCATCGAACCACACGTAGTTCACAAAGCGTGGATCGAAGGGCAGGGGAATGCCCCAGGTGAGGCGTTCGATCGGGCGCGAGATACACAGATCCATCGAGCCGAAGTTCTCCAGCGCATTGAGCACATCGTTGGCCCGATGCGCCGGGAAAATGAACTGCGGATGGCTGCGGATGAAGTCCTTCAGCCACTCGATGTGCGGGCTCATGCGGAAGTACCAGTTGTCCTCCTCTAGCTCTACGACCTCGCCCCATTCCTCGCCGAAGTTGCCATCTTCGCCGCGCTCTTTGTCAGTGAGGAACTGCTCGGCACGCACGCTGTATGAGCCTTTGTAGGTCTGTTTGTAGAGTTGTCCTTCGTCGTGCAGGCGCTGCAACATGGCCTGCACCACACGCTTGTGTTTGTCGTCGGTGGTGGCCGCCCAGCCATCATAGCAGACGCCGAGTTTTGTCCACAGCGCGGTGAAGTGCTCAGTGACGCCATCGACAAAAGCCTGGGGAGAGAGCCCGGCTTTGTCGGCGCTCTTCTGCACCTTTTGCCCATGCTGATCGACGCCTGTGAGGAAGTAAACTTCGCGCCCGACGAGCCGCTGATAACGTGCCATGACGTCGGCCAGCACCTTCTCATAAGCATGGCCAATGTGCGGCGCAGCGTTGGTGTAGTCGATGGCGGTGGTGATGTAGTAGGGGGGCATAAAGGAATCCGAATGTCCTAAATCCAAAACCTGCAAAGCGGAAACTGAATGTGGGGAAAAGACGGGCCGAGATACTGCCATGCTGATGGTGCGGCACAAGTCATCCTCAAGGCTAGTTTGGCCGTGTTCTTTTGTCCGAGTGGCTCGCTACTCGTGTGTCTGATTCTAAACAAAACCTGTCCGAACATATCCATCGACGGCAGACGTTGGTTATGGCGCAATCATCCTTCTTTATGAAAGTCCTATCCGTCCTTTTCATCACCCTCGCGTTGTCCGTTTCTACCCAGGCTGCCAGCGGGCCTATTCGCGTGCTTTTCGCGGGTCAGGAGTCCGCAGCTCATGCCTCGGGCAAGCACTGCCACATCGTCATGCGCGACCTCGGGCGTGACGCGATTTGGTTCGACTACATCGAGAGTGCCGGCGCTATCACGCCTGCCTATCTGGCGAACTTCGATGTGGTGCTGAGCGATGGCTTGGACGTGCCGACGACGCTGCCTGTGCTGCGTTATGCTTTCAGTAATGATGAGGCCAAAGCGGCTGCGGATGTGGCCGCTGTGCGCGAGAGCATCATGAAAGCCATCAGCGCGGAGCGTCGCAAGGACTACGAGGCCTTCATCGCGCAGCGCGAGCCCGAGCAACGCGAGCCCAACGCCCAAGTCGCCAACTATGAGAAGCGTGCCGAGCCACTGACATTTCAGAAGCCGATGAGCGTGAAGGCCAGCATGGAGCGCACCCAGGTGCCTGCCGACATGGAGCTAAGTCTCTTCGCCGCCGAGCCCGACATCAAGAAGCCCATCGCCATGGCTTGGGATGAGCGTGGTCGCTGCTGGGTCGCCGAGACGGAAGACTACCCGCACGGCCTCGTGGAGACGGGCATGGGCCACGACGACATCAAAATCTGCGAGGATACGAACGGCGATGGCAAGGCGGACAAGTTCACCGTCTTCGCCGACAAGCTGAACATCCCCACGGGCCTAGTGCTGGTGAATGGCGGCGTCATCGTCAGCCAGCCGCCGCGCTTCCTTTTTCTGAAGGATACCGACGGCGATGACAAGGCTGACGTGCGGCAAGAAATCTTCACCGGCTACGGCATTCGCGATACCCATGCACAAGCCAGCAACCTGCACTACGGCTACGACAACTGGCTCTACGGCTGCGTCGGCTACTCGGGTTTCGAGGGCAAGGTGGGCGATAAGGACGTGAAATTCACCATGGGCACCTATCGCTTCAAGGCGGATGGCAGTGCGCTGGAGTTCCTGCATCAGTTCACCAACAACGCCTGGGGCCACAGCGCCAACGCCGCGGGGGATCAGTTCGGTGGCACGGCCAATGGTGCGCCGATCTTCTACGGCGGCATCCCCGCGAGCATCGTGCCGAAAGGCGTGCGCATCATGACGGCAAAGAAGATCAATGAGGTGGATACGGCTCATGCGATCACGCCGAACATACGCCAAGTCGATGTGTTCAACGGTTATACCGCAGCGGCGGGCTCCAACTTCATCAACTCCGAGGCGTTACCCACTCGCTTGCAAGGCGGCGCGATGATCTGCGAGCCGACGATGAAGCTCATCACCTTCATGCCAGTGGTCGCGCAGGGTGCAGGCTATACGGCGAAGGATGGCTTCAGTCTCGTCGCCAGCAGTGATGAATGGATGTCGCCCGTCCATGCCGAGGTCGGCCCCGATGGCGCGATCTGGTTCTGCGATTGGCAGAATTTTATCATCCAGCACAACCCCACACCGAGCGTCGAGCGCGGTGGCTTCGCGGCCAAAACAGGCGTCGGTGGTGCCCATGAAAACGACCTGCGCGATCATGCTCGCGGGCGCATTTATCGTGTGCTCAGCAAACCAAGCACGATCACCAGAGGCGGCATAGTCGCAGCCCCGATCCCCCTCGGAGAGCCAGGGCATCTCATCCAGGCATTGAGCAGCGGCACGCAGCAGCAGCGTCTCACCGCCCAGCGTCTTATCGTCCAGGGCACCGTAGAAAAATCAGCGATGATCGACCTCGGAGCCCTGGCTAAGCTCGTCCTCGCCAACAATGGCCACATCGCCGCCGTCCACGCACTGTGGGCTTTGCAAGGCCTCGGCAAGCTCGATGAAGCCACCCACCGCACCGCCCTTCTCGCTAAAGACGCCAAGCTGCGTCGCAATGCCATCCGTGCGCTGGGCACCGATGCCAAGTCGCAGGCGCTGCTCTTTGGCGCGGGCGTCGTCAGCGATCCCGACCTGCACACCCGTCTCGCCGCGTTGGTGAAGCTCGCAGAGTTCACCACCACGCCCGAGATCAAGCATCTCGTCTCGCAATGGATGATCGACCCCGCCAACAAAGGCGACGAGTGGCTCAACGACGCCGTGCGTCTGCTCGCCAAAAAACACGGCGCGCAAGCCTTCATCGACGGGCCGAATCTAGTCACCAACGCGGGCATGGAAGAGCTGGGCAAAGATGGCCAACCCCTCGGCTGGCAGCGCCGTGACTATGGCAAAAGCAAGGGCAACCAAAAGGCCGAGTGGAAGATCGTCACCGCCCCCGGCATGACGCACAGCGGCAAGGCAGCCATGCGCTGCATCACTTGGGATCAAGGTGACACCAGCTTCTACCAGGACGTGCCGTTGAAGAAAGGCACGACCTATAAACTGACCGCCTGGGTGAAGACTCATGCCTTCAAAGGCAAGCTCAGCCTCAACGATCACATAGGCCGCGCCGAGACGGATCAGATCACTCGCGACAGCGACTGGGTGGAAGTCGATGCCACATGGCTGAACAAGGACAAAGACCATGCCAGCATCAACCTACTGCACGTCGGCAAAGGTGATGGCCTCTGGGACGATGTGAAGCTCTGCGAGCAACTGCCCCTCATTGATCCTGCCGACAAACTGGCCGCTGGCGACAGCAAGCGCGGCGAAACCATCTTTTGGAACCACCCCATCGCCGCGTGCAAAAATTGCCATGTGCTGAAGGGTCAAGGCAGCGTCGTCGGCCCGGCGCTCGATGGCATCGCCACCCGCAAAGATGAGGCCTACATCACCGAGTCCTTGTTGAACCCCAACTCCGTCCTAGCCGAGGGCTACGTCGCCACCCCCATCTCGCCCATGCCCCCCATGGGGCTCATCCTGAAGCCGCAGGAACTCGCGGATGTGAAGGCCTTCATCATGTCGCTGAAGTAAGGGCGCAGACCGCGAAGGTGTAAGTGCTCTGGTCATCCAGATGCGCCGCTCCCAGCGATGCCCGCTGGCTGGCATAGGCATCCCCTGCCTGTGCTCCCGCCATACCCTAGCCCCCTTGCGGAAAGCCCTTCAGGAGCGACAAAGCCTCAAAAAGGAACCACGGTCGATCCAGCCAGAACTCCGGAACGGCAAAAAGGAACTTCGTCCAGACAAAAGGAGTTACGAAAACCCTTTCCGGAGTCCAGAAAAGCATATTCTGACCGCTGTTGCACCACCACCGATGACGCCCGCCGCCAGAGCCATCAGGAATGGAGAGCTATCAGCCAACTAACAACAGCATTCTTGAAGGCCCTTTTTGTCGGAAATCTAGTAGTAGCCGCCACAGCGGGGCGAACGCATTGAACCCGAACGCCGCTTTTGCCATTGGGTTGATGTTGCTTGAGCAGGCGTCAAATTGAGCCGCCGCCGGGAGCCACGATGTCCCAATCTGGGGCTGGCGGGCGGTCTCGGGCCAATAGCGGCGCGATTGGTTGGTTGGACGT
>JANOAR010000170.1:0-1871 GCA_031411235.1 Verrucomicrobiota bacterium
CCCCGAGGCCCTCATTGAAGGTCTGCTGCGGCTCCAGCGGAAGATTGAGACGGAGCATTCCCTTTCTACCCAAAAGGGTGAACTCACCGCTTCGCTCGTTTAAATTTACGGAATATGGCCACAACCAAAGAATCATCCGCCGCAGCGAAACGGGACGCCGATGCGATTTGCGCGAAGTTCGCCGGTGTAAAAAAGAGCGAATTTCGTGACGAAATCACGCTGACTACGACGCGGGAGGAATTCCGCGCCATTGCAAAGTTTTGCCGTTCGAATGGATACGACTACCTCATCGATGTGAGCAGCGTGGACCACATGGGCCAGGAGCCCCGCTACGAAATGGTCTATGAGCTCCAGTCGCTCGCCCACGCAGGTCATTTGCGGCTGAAATATACGGTCAGTGAAGACGACTGCACCGCGCCGAGCGTCGTGGACATTTGGGCCACCGCCGACTGGCATGAGCGGGAAGTGTTCGACATGATGGGTATCAATTTCCCAGCGCATCCCGACGTGAAAGAAGTCGGACATCTGCGGCGCATTTTGATGTGGGACGGCTATCCGTTTCACCCGCTCCAAAAGGATTTCCCGCTCGCGGGACGTGCGAGCGATATGCCCGACGTGGCATTCAGCAACGCCGCACCGCTGGCCGGTGGCCCGTTCGTCACCGCGCCGAGCACGGCAGGGACTGCAGAGCGCGAGCCGCGTTCACGCGAGATGGAGTAGTGGGGAGATTGGCGTGGGGTGATGGGGTTTCGGGAAATGACGAATGACGAAACGCAAGCGTGATGGCACGACCCACGCGACGCCTCGTCATTCGTCATTCGTCATTCGTCATTCGTCATTCGTCATTCGTCATTCGTCATTCGTCATTCGTCATTCGTCATTTCCTGTTGAGTCAAAACAGTCGTTCCGGAATTCCAACAAGGCGTCCAATTGACAGAATTACGTACGCTGGGTAGATTCGCCCAATGCAAACGATTTCCTACACTGAAGCGAGGAACCAATTATCTGGGTTGATTGACGCTGCCTGCCGCGACCGTGAGCCAATCACCATCACACGAAATGGCGCTGGAACCGTGGTGATGCTCGCTGCGCAGGAGTATGCCGCGATGGAGGAAACTCTGCATCTTCTCTCGACCCCCGCAAACGCCGAGCGAATCCGTCAGGGGCTGGCTGACTACGAAGAAGGTAGAATCCAAGCGGGTCCACTATGCGATTGATGTGGCTGCCTGGAGGATGGGCAGACTATCTATGGTGGCAGGAAAACGACCGCAAGGTGCTCGCACGAATCAACGAAATCATTCGTGATACGATGCGATCACCATTTGCCGGCATCGGCAAGCCCGAGCCGCTCAAGGGGAATCTCAAAGGCTGGTGGTCGCGGCGCGTCACGCAGGAGCACCGGCTTGTGTATCGCTGCAACGACGAAACGATCATCGTGATGCAGTGCAGGTTTCACTACGACCGATGAAATTTCCAGCCGTTTCCGCCGGCAAGATCAGAAGTCGCAAGTGGAATCTAATGCTCCGGCGCACGCCGGATTGAGTAACCGTAATTTTTCCATCCATGAAGCTCCACGCACTCGCACTCGCCGTCCTCACACTCACGTCCGCTCACGCCGAAAACTGGCCGCAATGGCGCGGGCCTGCGTTCAATGGCACTTCGCCTGAAAAGGCCTTGCCGACTCAATTTGGCACCACCGAGGGCGTGAAGTGGTCGATCGATCTTCCCGGCATCAGTGGCGCGACGCCGATCGTTTGGGGCGACAAGGTTTTCGTGATGAGTCCTGATGCGCAAAAGGACCAATGGCTCATCTGCGTGAACCGCCTCGACGGCAAAGTCCTGTGGAAGCAAAAAGTCGCCGGCGGCATGCT
>JANOAR010000171.1:0-63313 GCA_031411235.1 Verrucomicrobiota bacterium
CACTCGCGTGTAGTCTTCAAGGCTCTTTTTCATCAGTCGTGGCTCCATCAGCCACGGTGTCCTCATTTATGAGGCATCGACTCTATCCCTGCCTCCCGGTCGCTACCCTTTCGGTGTCCTTTTCAATGAGGCACTGCGCCCACGCAGCGATGGGCCAAAAGGTGCTTGCACGCCCCGCCCCCGCCTGAACATAATGCCCCACCCCATGATCCGCACTCCCACCCCGCCTCCCTGTCGGAAAAGCCCGCCCACCGCGTGTTATGCAACACATGTGTCGGTTTTGCGCTCTCTGGGAGTGATAGTCAACAGGGTGCCTGTGGCTGAGTAATATGTTAGGCGTCGCTACGCGCATCCCGTGAAACGAAAACGTGCAATTATCTTCCTTTTACTCGGCGCCCTTCTCCTCGGCGGCGTTTTTGCTTGGCGCTTCACCCGTGGCAATGCGGGTTGGCAGATTCGACAGGTCTTTCCCGGCGCACGGCCATACTTTGACCCGGTTTATAGTCCCGACCCGACTATCTCGGCGACCATCCGTTATTTCGTTCCTTCGTTCTTCGGCGAGGATGAGTCTGTCGGCTTTTCCCTCACCGATTCATCGGAGCCGCTCGACCTCCATGCCAGGTTTTCGCGGCTCTCCCACCTTGCGTTTTTCAGCATCCATCTCACCCGCTGCAAGATTACTAATCTACGCGACCTCGACTCAGCCGGATTCCATGGCTTCATTCTTTTCGACGACTGCGACTTTTCCGAACTACCCGCAGACCAGCGCGCACTCATTCGGCGTTATGACCCAACAAACCCAGCAGCAACGAAGAAGTTCTGCATCGGAACCGTATGACCGCAACGCCGAACCCTCAAGTTGGCTTTGATTCGGGCGTCGCGGGCAGGGCTTCGACTTTGTCTTTGTTGGCCCGACATCAAAGGTAACGGTTGTTGAACCCTGCCTTGCCGCGAAGCGGCTCCACCCAGGCGAAGCGATACTCGCAGAGCCTGCGAAGCAGGATAACCCCGGCTTGGCTTTACCGCCGCCTTGGGTCGGAGGGCTGGACGCGGCCTTTGCGCTTTGCTTTGGCTCCCTGGCTCGGCGCTGTTCTTGGTGGCGGTGCTTTGTCGCTTGGTGTTGGCATTGCCTTGGCGTTTGTCGCTCTGCCTTCGCGGTTTGATCTCGCTTTCGCTTGGTACTCATTTCGCTGGGCGGTGGTGCTGGCTGTTTTTGCGGCCTTTTCTTGTCTCGTGGGCATGACGCGGCGTGCCCGGTGGAGCGGGGCTTCTGCGGGCTCGCGGCTGCGGTTGTTGCGGTGCGGCGTGCTCATGGGGGTGGTGCCTCCACTTGGATACTTTACGAGTTGCGCTGATCAGGTATGATCCCCTCAGATGGAGACGGTTTACATTGAGACGACGATTCCTAGCTACTTGGCAGCGCACCCAAGCAGGCAGCAGGTCATGGCTCAGCACCAGAAGTTCACCCATGAGTGGTGGAAACAGGAGAGATCGCGATACCGCCTGTTCACTTCGTTCTTGGTGCGTGCCGAGGCATCCAGGGGCGATCCTGGAGCCGCCGCACGCAGGATGCCATTCCTCGACAACATCCCTGATTTAGATGTTCCGGCTGAGACAGACGCACTGGCCAAGGACATCATCAAGCTGCTGAAAATCGCTCAGAAAGCTGAGGCTGACGCGACGCACTTGGCGCTGACGATTTTGCACCCGATCACCTATCTCCTCACCTGGAACTGCACCCATCTTGCCAATCCGACTCTTCAGAAGGAACTGATCGAGTATTGCAATTACCACCAGCTTCACATCCCCGTTATTTGCACCCCTGAACTTCTACTACCTGCATCACCATGACTGACTACATCGTTCAAGAAGTAAGAGATGCGAGAGCATCCATTGCCGCTGAGTTCGGCTATGACCTCTCCAAGTATCTGGTTTGGATTCGTGAGCAGACCAAGCTGAGAAAGGAAGCCCTCGGTAACGCAAGACAGAACCAAACGCTGGAGACAACGGGCGGGGCGTCAAAGTCTCCCGTGGCTCGAAAGCGCCGTGTGCGCTCTGCCGGTGTCTCAGCTTGAGTCGTTAGGCCACATCACACGCCATGCTAGCAAACGTATCCTTTGCTGCCACTCCTGAGCATGTGAATCATGAGGTGCAGAGCAACGAAGCCCACAATATCCGTGTGAACGTTGATGCGCGTCGCGACCATGTTCTATTCGAGTGCAGTTCCAGAGAGGCTCTCTTTGAGTTTGGGCGCACACTGATGCAGGAGGCATTGTTTGGATCTGGTGAGATTGAGTTCTTTCCGCTCGGCGCAGATGGGAAGGCACTGGTTGTTGAAGGCGCGCGGCTAGTCGAAGACAGTGCTCGCGTATTTGTTCACTTTCCAAAGGAGGGACAGCATGTGGCCGAACCCTCAAGTTGGCTTTGATTCGGGCGTCGCGGGCATGGTTTCGCCCTCGTCTTTGTTCGCCCGACTGATCTATGGACGCATTTCTGAATCCAACGGAAACGGCGAACGCGCAGCGAACGGCTACGCGCGTCACGAGGACGGTATTATTAGCGGCGCGGCAGGAAACACCGAGCTAGAGTGGCCCTCTCCGGCGCGTCGGTTTCTGACGTGATCTCCTTCCCTCAACTTTTCGTTTTTTTATCATTATGAGCCAGCCCACCATCGCCCAAAAGTCTCCCATGCCCGTCGCTGTTGAAGCAGGTAAATCCTATTACTGGTGCTCCTGCGGCAACAGCAAGTCGCAGCCTTTCTGCGATGGCAGCCACAAGGGCTCAGAGTTTGCCCCCACCCAGTACAAGGCGGAGAAGGATGCCACCGTGTATTTCTGCGGCTGCAAGCACAGCAACAACGGTGCGCTGTGTGATGGCAGCCACAAGGGGCTTGCGTAAGCCGCTAAGGCGGCAGCGAGGCGATCCACTCTTCCAGCAGTTTCACGGCGGCAGCGTCGATGCGGTTGCGGCCTATCGGCGGCATTTGGTGCGGGCCGATCAAGTCAGTGCGCAGGTGGATCATCGACTTGGTGACATCCGCGGGCTTGATGACTTTTGCGCCCGTGATGCCAAGGTCGGTGATGAGATCGCCATTGATGATGCCCTGCGTGGCAAGCGGCGTGAGATGGCGGGCATCCCAGAGCGTGGGCACACCGCCAGGGCGATGGCACGATGAGCAGTTGGCATCCAGGTAACTGCGGGCGCGGTCTTCCAGCGAGGCGCTGGTGGCTGAAAGCGGGACGAGAGCGGAGAGCGTGGGAATGTCGGCCTCGAGCGGGGCATTGCTAAAGAGACCCGCGTGCGCCCAGGCGCGCAGTTGGTTGTCGGTGACAGCCGCTTTTGCATAGAGATAGTTGCCGTTCATCTGCCGGGTGCTGAGGCCGAGCACGCCACCGGAGGCAGCGTTGTGGCAAGAAAGGCAGGACTGTGGGCCGGGATACGTCCAGCGCTGGAGCCTGGTATTCTGGAGGTAAGCGAGGCTCTTGCCGCGTGCCGTGGTATTGCCCGAAGCAATAAAGAGCCCCCAGTAAATCTGCGCGGGCAGGGCCATCGTCACGCGTCCTGTCTCCGTCCATTCGGCTCCGTCTTGGCTCAGGTAGGTGACGAAGAGATCGCCCGTGCGGGCGAGGCGCAGCCAGACGTTGGGGTAGGCAGCGCTGATGTTGGTGGGCACGGGGAAGTCTTGGATCGCAGCACTGGTGGCCGTGCGGGCTTGCACGGTGAAGGCTGCGGGCACGCTTTGTTTGGTGCTCAGCGGCGGCGTGGTGGTGAGGGCGATGCAGCGGCTATCGGCGCTGAGGCTTTCGCGAACGAGCAGGCTGAGCCGGGCACCGGGCGTGGGTTTGGTAACGAGCTGCGGGCCGAGTGAGGCGACACGCACCGCGAGGTCGAAGTCGCCGCTGCGCTGGATGTGCTGCATCCGCCCCTGGTCTGCCGAGCCAGCGAGGCCCATGCCTGCGCCGTAGCAGGCGAGGGCGGTGCCATTCTGCGAGCCGCTGCCGCTCAGTGAAACGGCCCCGATGTTGCTCCCTGTGAGCGGGCCTGTGGGGGCGATGGCGATGGGGATGTTTTCAAAAACGCTGTCATTCACGATCTCGGCATCTTTGCCATCAGCACGCCATTTGTAGCTGGCACCATAGACGCCTGTGGTGGTCTTCACGAGGACGCGGGTCTCCAGTCGGCGCTGCAATATGGGGTCGCTGGGCGCGACATCGCTGGTGGGCAGGGAGAAGTGCTTCACGAACACACTGCCCGTGGGGAAAGTCCACTCGCCCGTGGGAGCGAAGGTGATGGGCGAGGGGATCGCAGCCCAGCGCGACTTGGCCGCAGCGTCCGACCAGAAGGGCGCGTTGACGGTGTAGGGCACCAGTTTCGCACTCGGGGTGAGGGTGGCAGTGCTGCTGAAAAGCGCCGTCTGCGAGAGCAGCTTGGGCAGGGTTTTGAACACGGTGCCAGGGGGCACTTTGGCGAGTTTAAAAATGCCGCCGCCCGTGGTGCTGAGCCGGATGATGTAGAGTTCATTGGCCGCATCCAGGCCGAAGCTGGAGATGCCAGCGTAGTTGTCGCCCGTGTTGATGCCGGGGCCGTTGGTCAAGGTGGTGATGAGGCGCTTGGTCGCGGGGTAGGTGCTCTCGTCGGCCCACCAGATGCGGCCAGAGACGTTGTCGGCGTGGATGAATTTCCCCGCGAAGACTTCGCCTGCGAACTCGCTGCCACGGTAGATGTAGCCTGCGATAGCGGCGCTACCATCGCCCGCAGCGCGGCCATAGTGAATGAAGGGCCGACGACTGGTGCCGAGGTAGCTGCCCGTGAGATCGCGTGCGCCGCCTTCAATTTTTGGCCATTGGAAGTTCAGCGGCACCGGGTCGCTGGGTTCGATGGTGTTGATCTCTTCTTCCAAATCGCCACCCGTATCGCTCATGAATATGCGGCCCGTCACCGCATCATGGGTGAGCCGATGCGGGCTGCGCAGGCCGATGGCATAGAACTCCTCCAACGCATTGGCGACACCTACGAAGGGGTTGTCGTTGGGGATGAAGTAGCCTGTGGTGGTGCCATTCACAGGCTGGCGCGGGATCGGGTGCGAGATGCCGCCGCCGCGCTGATCCACGTCGATGCGGATGATGCCGCCGATGAGTCGCCCGTTGATTTTTTGCGCCGCAGCTTCATCGAGATCATCGCCGATGACGAGGTAGAGAAAGCCGTTGGTGGGATGGAAAAACATGCCACCGCCGTGGTGCCAAGTGACATTGGTAAGCTGGTGTATGAGCACGAACTCTGACCCCGCGACAACGATGCCATCTGCCCCAACGGTGAAGCGCGAGAGACGATTCGCCGTGGGGGTGTAGAGCGGCGGACGCGCCGTGGCGCTACCGCGAATCGTGCCCGGCTGGGTGTAAACGTAATAGACGTAGAGGTAACGATACGCCGGATTGCCGAGGCTGAACTGCGGGTGAAAGGCGATGCTCATAAGCCCGCAGTCATCCCAGCCTTGCACGCGGTTGCTGATGTCGAGCATCATCGTGGTATTGGCCACGTCGGGTGTTTTTTCAAACAAGCGCACGGTGCCCTCGCGCTCGCACACGACCATCAACGTGGTGCCAGGCATCTGGGTGATGCCCATGGGATTGCTAAGGTGCAGGTTGGGGAAAACGGGCGCGACCGTCCAGCCCGTGGCGGAGCTAGGCACTGGAGCCGTGCTGGGCAGCTTGGCGTCAAAAAACGGCGCTGGCACCGGGCGCGGCGTGGCGATGCCATAGGCTTGGCCATAGCTGGCTAAGCCACTGACGAGAAAAAAGAAGAGCGCTGAAAAGACGATGAATGGCTTGGCTTTCACGAAGAAAAAGGTGCAGCTGGGCCGGGAGAGAGGAGCACAGTTGTAGCTTGCTTTCGTGTTGGGAGCAAACAGCGGAGTTGACTAGCGCGAAGCTGTTACCGCTTCGCCACGCGATACAGCCGCGACTCGGTGCGGATGAGCAAGTCACTGCCGCAAACGGCAGGCGTGGCGAGAGTTTTTTCGTTCAGGTTATTGGTCGCCAGCAGCTTGAAGGTCTTGCCCGGTTGGACGACTACTGTGGTGCCTTTTTCATCGGCAGCGTAGAGATGCCCATCGCCGACGAGCAAGGAGGCAGAGCAAGGGCCGAGGACGCGCTCTTGCCAGTGAACGGCACCCGTTTTGGCATCGAGACAGCTCAAGATGCCGCCATCGTCGAGCATGTAGAGTTCATAGCCGATGACACACATCGAGGCGTTGCGTGGCACGTTTTTGCTGAACGTCCAAGCGACGTGCGAGTCGGTCACATCGCCTTTGCCATCGGGATGGATCGCGAGAGCCACAGGCTTGTCGAAGCCGCTGCTGAGGAAGATAAGGCCGTGGGCAAAGACGGGCCGTGGCACGACCGAGTAGCCTTGGCCGTAACGCACGCTCCAGATGATGCTGCCATCCTCGGGCTTCAGCGCATAGACCACGCCGCTGCCGGGGGAGATGATTTGTTTTTGACCACGCACAGTGATGACGAGCGGGGTGCAGAAAGAGAATTTCTTCATGGCCTCACTCGCACGCGCGACTTTCCAGCGAGTTTTACCCGTAGCTTTGTCGAGGGCGATGATGACCGGGTTTTCCTTCCCTTCTGCGTTGTAAATGAGCAGGTCATTCACCAGCACCGGGCTGCCCCCCGTGCCATGCACTGGCGAGTAGGGGTTCTCGGTGGAAGTCCACAGCACCTTGCCGGCTTCGTCGAGACAAGCGGTGCCGTGGTGGCCGAAGTGCGCATAAATGCGGCCCGCCTCAAAGAGGGGCGTGGGGCTGGCTTGGCTGTTTTTACCATGCATGGCGAGGCTGGTTGTATCGGCCACGGTGAGCACTTCGTTGTCCCATACGACGTTCCCTTTGGCCGCATCCAGCGCGAGCACGCGAAGAGACGTTGGGCCTGCATCAGCGGGGGTGATGGCTGTCGTGAGGAAAATTTTGCCTTTGGCGAGAATGGGCGAAGACCAAGCGCGGCCAGCGATGTCGGCCTTCCACACGATACCTTTGTCAGCGCTCCACTCGGTGGGCAGGCCCGTGGCGGTGGCGATGCCCTGGGCCGTGCCGCCGCGAAACTCGGGCCAGAGATCCTCGGCGTGCGCCGAGAGGCTAAGGGCCAAAAGGCAAGAGCGAAGGACGGCAGGCACAACGGAGGGGACTCGGTGGAAGATATTCATGGCGATGGAGGAGGGCCGAATACGAAGCGAAAAAGCGACTTAAGCAACGACTTGTCAGGTCGATGCAAATGCTTACCATCGCCGACCCTATGAGCGATGGATTCCAACAACTTCTCGAGCAGCGCGAAGCTGCCAAGCGCCAGCAAGCCACCTCGGGCACTTGGCTGTGGTTGCTCATCGGCATTGGCTTTGCGGCAGTGCTCCTTTTTGTGATCCTGCGTGGTGATCCCAGCACCGGCCCGGTGAACCCAAATACCGCCGACGCCATCGTGCTCGCCAGCCTGCCCAGTGTGGGCCCCGAGATCGCCGAGAAGATCATCGCCAAGCGCAAGGAGAAGCCTTTTACCAAAGCCGAAGACCTGCTCGACGTGCCCGGCATCGGGCCGAAGACGCTGGAGAAAATGAGGACGCGGTTGAAGTTTGAGTAGGCTCGGCCAAAGCTCTAACGGGTCTCGCTGCGCTTCTTCATCCACGCTCGGAACGCCCCGCCCTTAAACCTCGGCAAATCGCGTGCGCCGAGCCAGCGCTGCAACGGCGCGACGGGGGCGAGGTTCAGCGGCAGGGCATTGGCCACGGTGCTGGCTTTTAATGAAGTGCGCCAGGCGGTGGGATGCGTGGCTAGCCAGGCGAAGGGAGCCATTGGCGGCGTGCCACGCTTGGCCTCGGGCGCACCTTCCGTAAAGGCGCGATCTCGCAGCCGCAGCAGGAGATCGGGAATCGGGATGTCCACGGGGCAGACTTCCTGGCACGCGCCGCAGAGCGACGAGGCCTTGGGCAGATCGGCGTATTGGGCAAAGTCTTTGCCCGCAAGCAATGGGCTCAAAACGGCTCCGACAGGCCCCTGATAAGTAGAGCGGTAGGCATGGCCACTGGCCTGACGATAGACCGGGCAGACGTTCTGGCAGGCCCCGCAGCGGATGCAGCGCAGGATCTCATTGCACTCACTGGCGAGCACGGTGCTGCGTCCGTTATCCACAAAGATGACAACCATTTTCTCCGGCCCATCGGTACGCTGCGGGCTGCGCGGGCCATTCAAGAACTGGGTATAAACCGTGAGCTGCTGGCCCACGGCGCTGCGGGCGAGGAGGTTCAAAAAGACGGCTAGATCGCGGTCGCGCGGCACCAGTTTTTCGATGCCGATCATGGCGATGTGCAGCTTTGGCGCAGTGGCACACCAGCGGCCATTGCCTTCGTTGGTGACGAGGACGATGCGCCCGCTTTCGGCAGATACAAAATTGCCACCGGTCATGCCGCAGTCCGCACGCAGGAACTCGCCACGCAGGTGCTTGCGCGCGCGGCGGGTGATGGTCTCGGGGTCGTCGTTGTAGTCGCCGAGGCCTTCGCGGACAAAGCTGTGGGCGATGTCGCGGCGGTTCTTGTGGACGATGGGTTTGACGATGTGGCTGGGGATGTCGCCGTCGATCTGGATGATGTATTCACCCAGATCGGTCTCGATGCACTGGATGCCATGTTTGCCCAGGAAGTCATTGAGATGAATCTCCTCGGTGAGCATGGACTTGCCCTTGGCGACCACCTTCACCTGCTCGCGCTGCATGACTTGCAGCGCGAGTTCTTTGGCCCGCTCAGCATCAGCAGCGAAGAGCACTTCAACGCCATTGGCTTGCAGCTTGGCCGTGGCCGCTTCCAGGTAGCCGTCCAGATGCTCTAACGTGTGCTGCTTGATCTGGCCCGCGAGGCGACGCAGAGCGTTGGGATCATCGTAGTCGCGCCAGAGGATGTCTTTACGCAGCGCCGTCGGGGCGCTGGTGCCCGCGTGGACGGCAGCCTTTACCCCTGGGGGCAAAGTCTTCGCGTAGCGGTCGATGGCTTGCGGGCTGGTCATGGCACTGGTTTGCCTGCCGCGAGCACAGCCGTCAATCAGCAATCGAGGCTTTGGGGCAAAGGTGGGTGGCAAAAACTATTTGCCCAATTCCTTGAGCACAGCCAGCACCTCAGCGGCCTGGGTCTCTTTCGATGCCTTGGCATCGTGCCACACGACTTTGCCTTCGCTGATGATGAAACACTGGCGTGTGGCGAGTCCGATGACGGGTATTTTAGCCACCTTGAAGGCTTCCAAGACTTTACCCTCGGGATCGCAGACGAGCGTGAAGGGCAGCTTGAACTTCTCCTGGAATTTCTTATTGGCCTCGGGTTTGTCCACGCTGACGCCGAGCACCTGTACGCCTTTAGCAGTGAGGTCGGCATGGGCATCGCGCAGGCTGCACGACTGGGCGGTGCAACCAGGAGTGTCGGCCTTGGGATAGAAGTAAACAACGGTGATGCCCTTTTTATAGACATCGGCGAAGTTGATCGGCTTACCATCTTGGTCGATGGAACTGACGGCTGGTGCCTCATAAGGAGGCTTCACCATGACGCCTTGAGCCGCTTGTGCAAAGGCTCCGAAGGTGAGTGCGGCAAAGGCGGTAGAAAGGAAGGAGAGGAGTTTCATAGGGCTGGATGAACGCCTGTGGTCGCCTAAATGATGCAGCGAACGCTTCCAGAATTTCTGGGTGCTGCCGGAAGTAGGCTATCGCACCTGCTGCTCCACAATCGCATAGGCGTTATGGTTGTGGATGGACTCGAAGTTTTCAGCTTCGACACGGAACCACTTGACGTGAGGATGTTGACGAGCCCGCACGGCGACATTGCGCACCACGTCTTCGACGAAGACGGGGTTATCGTAGGCGACCTCGGTCACATGTTTTTCATCGGGACGTTTGAGCACGCTATAAAGTTCGCAGCTCGCACTGGCTTCAACGAGTTCGATGAGGTCTTCGATCCAGATGGGCTGGGTAAAACGCACGGCGAGAGTGACGACGCCGCGCTGGTTGTGAGCCCCGCGTGCGCTGATGGCCTTGCTGCAAGGGCACAAGGTGGCTACGGGGACTTCGACGGTGAGGACAAAATCATTGCCCTGGGCGTCGGCATTGACTTCAAAGATGACGCCGTAGTCGAGCAGGCCGATGGCTTTGGAGACGGGAGCTGCCTTGGCGCGAAAATAAGGGAAGCGGAATTCGACATGGGCTTTTTCGGCGTGCAGTCGTTTGATCAACTCGCGGGGCAAGGCGGTGATGCCCTTCACATCGAGGACTTGGCCGTGAGCGTGCAACGCTTCGACGAAACGGCTCATGTGTGTGCCTTTATGGTTGTGTGGCAGATCAACGGCGAGCGAGACGAGGGCGACCGTGTGCTGCTCTTCGTTGTCACGGTCACGGATGCGCAGGGGGAAGCGCAGGCTACGCACCCCAACGCGGTCGATGGGGACATTGCGCGTGTCGTGTTCGCTTTGGGTATCTTTCATGAGTGGGAATAGACAAAAATTCCCACTGCCGCGTGAGCAACAGTGGGAATTAAGGTCATTGCGAGTGCGAGTAACGCAGTCCGCAGGGGACTACATGAGGTTCACAGCGCGGGAGCGCTTGATCTCGCGGACAATTTTACGGTGAATCCAAGCGGAGACGCCAGTGATGCGCCGAGGGATGATCTTGCCAGTCTCGGAGGTGAACTTGGCGAGCAGCTCGGGGTTCTTGTAAACGAGCTTGTCGGTAGGGATGTCCATCCGACGGCGTGGCATCCGGCGGTTAGCGCGACGGAAGTTGGACAGGCGTTCTTTGGTCTTGGGTTGCATGGTAAGGTGCTTTGAGGCGGTGTTGAATTAGCGGACTTCGCGGTGAAGCGTGCGCTTCTTCATGAAGTGGTTGAACTTCACCTTCTCAAGACGGCCCGGAGTGCGGACGCTCTTCTTGTTGCGGGTGGTCACATAACGTGACGGGGTCAGTCCAAGGGGTCGAGCCTCGGTGCATTCCAGAGTGATAATTTCGCGTGCCATAAAAAAGGGGGCGGAGAGTAGGTTAATCTTTCTGACTGTCAACAGTGGACTCTTTTTCGTCGTCGTCGTCGTCGCTGTCGTCGCCACTGGCAGCATCTTCGAGGCCGAAAAGGGAGAGCACAGGACGGCGATAGCGCCCGCCGCCCATTTGATCGCGCTCGATCTTGGACTGGCACTCGACGGTGAAGCGGGTGAAGGGCAGCGCCTCCAGACGAATCTCGGGGATGGGCTTGCCGGACATCTCACAGATGCCGTAGGTGCCGATGTCGAGTCGCTTCAGGGCTTCGTTGATTTCATGCACCGAGTCTTGCTCCTGGCTGAGAAGGCTGAGGGCGAAATCACGATCATAAGCATCTGCACCAGCATCGGCCATGTGCATACCGAAGGCGCTGGCATCACTGCCTTCGGGCTTGGCACGCAGGCTAGTTTCGGTGACGGATTCCATCTGGTTCATCAAGACGCCGCGCAACTCGCACAAACGCAGGCGCTGCTTTTTCATGAAGGGCGTGATCTTGACGATCTTGGGAGCTTCAATGGTGGCTCCGGTTTCCTCCTGCTTGTGAACGCGGACGTTCTTGATGGGGGGACCAGCATTGAAGTTCTTGCTCAGGGGGGGCGCTCCGCTGGTGGACTTGGTGGCCTTTTTGATCGGCGGTTGCACAGGCGGCACACGATCCACATGGGCGCTGGCAAGCACTGACTTAGCGGTAGTGGGGCTAGCGGCGGCAGGCTTGGCGGCCTTCGCTTCGGGCTTGGCCACTTGAGCCACCTTCACAGCCTTAGCTGGAGCAGCTTTGGGGGCGGGTTTGCTGGCTTTAACGGGGGCTGCCTTGGTGGCCGGGGCAGGTTTGGCTTTTTTCGCTGGCTTGGTGGCTTTTGCCGCAGGTGCAGTTTTCTTCAAAATGGGGGGGGCTTTTTTTACTTGGGATTTCACCGCTGCCGATTTGCTTTTAGCTGGGGGCGCTGCTTTGGCAGGCTTAGTGGCTTTGGCGGGAGCTGCCTTCTTCACAGGCGGGGCAGCTTTCTTCGGGGCGGTGTTTTTGGCGGGGGAGACTTTCTTTGCAGCAACTTTCTTCACGGCCTTCTTCGGGGCTTTGGCTACGGGTTTGCTTTTGCTGGGAGCCGGCTTGGAAGCAGTTTTTTTGACGGCTTTTGCTGGGGCTTTGACCACCTTTTTGGTGTTCTTTTTCGCGGTTGGTTTTTTCGCAGGCATGGCTCTATGAAAAGGGACGTGAAGTTGGCTGTGCGGGGCAGAGGGCCTTCGCTTGAACTGACAAGCGGGGCGCAAAAATGAGCGCGGAGCTTGGGCGGTATCGCTAGGCTTGGCAAACGTTATTCCGCCTTGTTTCGAGGCCTTACCAGCGACGTGTGCAGGAAGGCCTAGCCCTGCGTGTGGCACCTTACATGTGACTCTCGATACGCTTCTTCACATCCTGCTCCAGGCGGCGGACGCAGTTCAAAGCGTATTCTTTGATGTCGAGGGTGTCGTCGTGGGCCAGTGGGGTGAGATCCATGGCGTAGGTGAGCAGGCTGGTCTTGTCCGTGGTGTGTGAGTCGAAGTAGGTGGCGTTGGCGTGGCGCAGTCCCTCTTCGGCGAGGTCATAGCGTTTGCCGCCGCTGATTTGGGAATCGAAAACGCCAAGCAGTGGGCGAAGGAGATGCGGGAACTTATCGACCCAGAGCATCTCTTTATCCTCGGGCAGCAACCAGTCGAGTTTGCGCCAGACTTCACAGCCATAGACCTTGGCGGGGCGCTTGTCCTGAGGCAGGGTGCGTATTGCTTCAATGCAGCGCAGGAAGGTGGCGATGTGGGTATCGTGGCGGTCGCAGGGGTTGTGCAAATAGACGACCTCGGGCTCGCAGGCGGCGATGATGTCGGCGATGTCGGCGATGACATCAGCACGGCGATGGGTCTTCACATCACTGCTCGGGTAGGAGAGCTGGATCATGGCGCTGTACTCGCCCACGTAGGCGGCCTTGCGCTGCTCGATGAGGCGCACGCGTTGCATCTCCTCATCGGTGTAGTCGGCATACGGCCCCTTGCGGGGGCTGCCTGAGCCGTTGGTGACGACGACGCCGCCGAACCATTGGTTGCCACTGTGGAAGCACTCGGTGATGCCGTGGTAGGCGGCGATTTCCAAGTCGTCCTGATGGGAGACGATGCCGAGGTGGGTGACGCGTTTCAGCGCGGCTTCAGCGGGGCTATCGTCGGGGATGAAGATGTCGTGCTTCGCGTGGCGGTAGTGCATGGTGAAGCCAAGAATGGCCGCTGGAATGAACGGCGCAAGCCATGTGCGCGGGAAGATGGGATGACCAAACGGCAAGGCTGGATAGTGCAACGCCAGCTCAAGCTTTGCGCTTCAACGTCACGCGCTTGAAGCGCTCATCGCCCTTGGCGCTCTCGGTGGTCACTTGCGGGTCTTTTTCAAAGGCGTTGTGGATGAGCCTGCGATAATACGAGTTCATGGGATTCAGCACCTCGGGCTTGCCAGTGTTGCGCACGCGTTCGCCGAGTTCCTTGGCCTTGGCGAGCATGTCGTCCTCGTGCATGGAGCGGAAATATTCCACATCGACGCGGATGCGCGGAGCCTCGGTGACTCGGCGCATGAGCAGGCGATTCACAAGGTATTGGATGTCATCCAAAATTTCGCCACGCTTGCCGATGAGGTGATCGGCTTCATCGGTAAGGATCTGCAACGTGGGGCCTTCAGGCCCTTCAGATTCTTCGATGGTAACGAAGAAACCGAGGTAGCCGAGCATGTTCTCGAGGATCTGGCGGGAGTGGTCGAGAGCGGTCATCTAGGGGGGAAAGTTGAGGGTTTTGAAGCTGAGAGTTGAGAATCTGAAACTGTAGCGATGGCGTCTGACTGGGCACAATCTTTCGCTGCGGGATGAGGGCATTAAAGATGGCGCCAAATGTTCCTACTCAGGCTCTCAACTATCAACCCACAACTCTCAACCTTCTTTGACTACTTCTTCCCACGCGAGGAGGTGTTGCCACCGCCGAGCTGGGGAAGACCAGGCTTCTTATCCTTCTTTTTTTCGGCCGTGGAGCCAGCAGGCACATGCACAATTTTTTGCAAAGGAGCGTCATCGTCCTTGTTGAACTTCTGCATGATGAGCGTCTGCACGAGGCTGTAAATGTTCTGCACGGTGTAATAGAGGGCGAGGGCCGAGGCGAAGTTGTAGCAGATGATGACGAAAATGAAGGGCATGAAGGTCATCATGCGCTGCTGCATTTTATCCACGGTGGCGGGCTGCGGCATGATCTTCATCATGAGCACTTGAGTTAGCCCCATCAGGATGGGCAGGGGGTTCAATGGCCAGCCGAGGCCGGGGATCGTCCAAATTTTATCGGGCAGGGACAAGTCATTCACCCACAGGAAAGACTGGCCGCGCAGCTCGGCGCAGACTTGCAGGATGCCGAGCAGGCCGAAGAAGATGGGCATCTGGATAAAGATGGGCAAGCAGCCGCCCACGGGATTCACCCCGTAGTCTTTGTAGAGCTTCATCATTTCCTGGCTCTGGCGCTGCTGGTCGTCCTTGTACTTGGTCTGGATGTCCTTCATCATGGGCGAGAGCTTGCTCATGCGCTTCATTGACTTTTGCGCCTTCATCTGCGGCCACCAGAGGAAGGTCTTCACCACGATGGTGAGGAGCACGATCGCCATGCCCCAACTGCCGACGAGGTCGTAAAACCAGCGCAGTAGGTTGATGAGCACATACTTCACCGGCCAGAGCCAGGTGCCGTAGTCCATGACGAAGTCACGTTGGCGACCGAGCTTGCGCAGGCGGTGGAATTCCTTGGGGCCAGTGTAGAGTTCGAGGTCATAAATCTTGGTGGCAGCGGGTGCCAGCTCCAGCGGTGGCAAGGCCAGAGCAGCCTGCACAGCGTAGTCAGTATCGGCTCCTTTGGTGCCCTTCCAAGCGTCGCCGCTATGGTCGATGAGGAAGCGTGTGGCCCAGAATTTACCGGGCTGATCAGCGCCTTCCTTGGTGGAGATGATGGTGGCATAAAAGCGGCTCATCACACCGCCGTAGCGGAGCACCTCGAAGTCTTTGTTGAACACGGGTGTCGCCTTGGAAAACCAGCCGTCTTGGTCGGTGAGGCTGGTGTTCGGTTTGATCTCCATGTTGCCAGCATTGTTAATGAAAAACGATGGCGGTATGGAGGGATCCTCAGGGTTATGAGTCTCTGCCGTGCCCGTGTAGAGCCAGTGCGAATCAGACTTGTGGACGGTCGTGCCATTGTTGGTCATCACGATCTGGAGGTTGAGCTGATGCTCATCGTTGCCCACGCCTTCATTCAGGGAGAATGTCTTGCGCACGCCGAGGCCCTCTTGGGTTTGGCCTTCGAAGACAACGCGCAGTCCGGTGGCTTCGACGATCTTGTAGGCGGTTGTGTCTGGCTCCTTGGGATCACTGCGCAGAGCGCCGATAGCATCCTTGCCGTGGATGTTGAGGGTGATCTTGTCTTGCGCCCCAAGTACGGCTTTTTGTACCCCACCACCTTTGGTGCTGAACACATAGGTGACGCTGCCAGCTTTGATTTCGTGAGTCTGCTCGGGCGCGGTGACGCTGGGTGTAGCCGTTTTATCAGCAGACGCTGTAATGGAGTCCTCGGCTGGCTTTGCCGTAGCGACGACAGCAGCTTGGTCTCTGGCGAGGACTGCCTTGGCCGCAGCGATCTTGCTCTGCTCCTCGGCATTCTTCTGCATGAAGTACATGTTGATGCCCATGCCGCCGAGGCAGAGCGCGATGATGAATTTGCCTTTGAAGTCCATGGTAGAGTGTCGGGGAAAAGTGGTGCGAGTTGTGGAGCGGAGTGGCTCGTGTGTCAGGAATAAGTTACGGAGAAGTCTGTAAAGAGGAGCAGGCTAGCGTTTGGGTAGCGGCAAGTGCTCGCAGCCGGGCACGGGGTCGTAGCCCTGGCCGCCCCAGGGATGACAGTGCGCGAGACGTTTGACACCGAGCCAACTGCCCCTCAGTGAGCCGTGGTGCATAACGGCCTGAAGAAAATACTCCGAACAGGTGGGCTGGAAGCGACAGCCGGAGCCGGGGCCGCCCATGAAGTGGATAGCGGGCGAAAGGAAGCGCTGATAGGCGCGGATGGCGAGGCGGATCAGTCCTTTCATAGCGCTGGGAGTTGGGGCTGATTCCCGGAAATCTTGTCCAAGATACCCGCCCGCTTCGCAGCGCCATGCCAGTCACGGCGAAGCTGTTCGAGCGTTGCTTCCGGGGCACGCCAACGGGCGATGGTGACGATGTAACAGCCGCCTATGATAAGGCTCTGCTGCTCGCGAATGACCTCGCGCAGGCGTCTGCGGGTGCGATTGCGCACGACGGCATTGCCTATTTTGCGGGTGGTGATGAGTCCGAATTGAAACTTCGTCAAGGCGGGATCCCGAAGGACGGACACGACTACGTAGCGGCCTGGGAAACTGGTTCCTTCGCGACGAACGCGCGCGAAATCTCGCGAGGCCTTTAAACGCAAAGACGCTGGTAGCCGCATATTCTGGATGCTCTACACAGCGCCTTCGCGCCTACAAAGGGGTGGCTAGGACTGGGTGTGACGGGCGTAATGCACCTCAACGCCCTTGGGCAGGAGACGCTTGCGACCGAGACGACGGCGACGGCGGAGAATGTCTTTGCCATTCACGGTCTTATTTCGGGCGCGGAATCCGAATTGGCGTTTGCGGGTGCGCTTCGATGCTTGGTAGGTCCTCTTGCTCATGGCGTGTGTTTTGGTCTAAAAAGTGCTTATCTGCCGGGCTGCTGCTGCAATTACGCCTTCCGCCTTCCCGGCAAAAGGGGCGCGATAGTAGCGGACTCTTTCTTTTTGTCAAACACGAGAACCTCATGCGTATTGCACTCCCCATTATTTGCCAGGATCCAGTGACAGGAAACTTGCTTTGCACTTTGCCCGTCCCCACTACCATGCTAGCCGACACTATGACCGCTCCCGCCCAAGCTACCGAACCTCGTATCGAGGCGGCCACTATTGAAGATTTGCCTCAGCTTGTGGATTTATTGGTCGGGCTTTTCAGCCTGGAGGAGGACTTTGAGCCAGACCGCAAGAAACAAGAACACGGCCTGCGCCTCATTTTAGAACAGCCCAGCCGCGGGCGCATTTTTGTGCTGCGCACCGACCACGCCATCATCGGCATGGTGAATCTGCTCTTCACCATCAGCACCGCCGAGGGCGGCTTTGTCATCATGATGGAGGACTTTATTATTTCGCACCAGCATCGCCGCCAGGGCTACGGTGCTCTGCTGCTGGATCATGTGGTGAAGTTCGCCAAGCGCAAAGGCTTCAAACGCATCACCCTACTCACGGACAAGATCAGCGCGGACTCGCAGGAGTTCTTCCGCGACCACGACTTCGCCTTTTCGCGAATGATCCCGATGCGCCGCTTCTTTGAGGAGGGCTAGGCAACGCGGTAATGTGGGAGGATGTGAGATCGCGTGCGACGACGACGTTGAGCGGGAGTTTAACGCCCATCTGGGCCTTTGCTCAGTTCTAAATTCCACCCTCCATCACATTCAAACCATGAAACCTACCCTTCGTATTTTCATCATCCTGGCGGCGCTGCTGCCAGTCCTCGCCTCCGCAGCCCAGGCTGATAAAACTCAAAAGAAAAGGCCTGGCGCAGCCCCAAGCGGCGACATGGCGGAAGCGCTCAAGCCATTCGATAAAAATGGCAACCAGCAGATCGATGGCGATGAACTCGCCGCGTTGCAAAAGACCTTCGGTGTGCTGCGCAAGCTGGATAAAAACACCAACGGCGAGATCGAACAAAGCGAAGTCGCACAGCCCAAACCCAGCCCAGCAAGCACTGGTAAAGGCACCCGCAACCATGCCTTCGCAGGCATACAAAAAGCGGATAAAAACGGCAACCATAAAATCGACGCCGACGAGATCGAGGGCCTGCAAAAGCTACTGGTCGAGTCCGGTGCTAAGATCATGGCCAAGCTCGATCAAAACAAGAATGGCAAGCTCGAAGAGAGCGAAGTCGCCATGCTCAATGACCGCATCGCCAGTCGTGGTAAATCCCCAGCCTCCCCGCCCCCGCAAAAAAAGCCCTCGGCACCAGCCCCCATGGGCGAGACGGTGAAGCCAGCTAAAAAGTCTGACGACTCGCCAGCCGCTAAACCCGCAGCCCCAGAGCCTACGCCGAAGACTCCTGGCAACTTTGGCAATTGATAGCGAGTACCGTTCTGGCGAGCAGGCCACAGCGTTTACTGATGGGTTCGTGGGATAGGCTACAAAGGCTGGTGATGGATTTCGGGTTGTGGCAAGGCGCGAGCGAGGCGGCTATTGAGCAATAGCCAACGAGCGGGCAACGCAGCCACAGCACGAAAGCCGTGCCAGAATTGTAGCCTATCCCGTGAACTCATCAGTAAGCCTATCGAAGCTTGCCCGGCAGCAACGAGCCGCTTACTGCTGCGGCCATGAATTCCGCCCTCGCCCAGACCACGCTGCTCCACCTCGCTAGGCTCGGCGTGCGCGAGGTGTGCGTGGCGGCAGGGGCGAGGAATACACCGCTGATCACCGCCGTTCTGGCCAGCCAAGGACTGCGTGTTTGGCACTTTTTTGAGGAGCGTTGCGCGGGCTTTTTTGCCCTGGGGAGGATGATGGCAGCGCATCGCCCCGTGGCTGTGTTAACGACTTCCGGCACCGCTGCGGCGGAGTTACTCCCCGCTGCCATCGAGGCCTACTATCAAGGCTTGCCGCTGGTGCTCGTCACTGCCGACAGGCCATCGCGGTATCGGGGCAGCGGAGCCCCGCAAGCCATTGAGCAGTTGGGCCTTTTCGGTACTTACACCGAGCCCACCATCGACCTCGAAGGCAGTGGCTCCGATGCCTCATGGCCCAAGGCGCTGGGCGGCAAGCCGCTGCATGTGAATGTGTGCTTCAACGAGCCGCTCGTGGGCGAGAGCGTCGGGGTAGATTTTGGGGCTTGGGATGAAAACCCCAAACCGCCAATCCCTCATTCGAGCTTCGCCTCTGAGCGAGCCATGCTTGAAACTTATCTGGCCGACCGCACTGGACTAGTAGTCCTCGCCAGTGGTTTGCATCCTGCTGAGGCACAACTCCTCGCTCCACGGCTCGCTGAACTGAGCGCACCCATCGTCGCCGAGGCAACGGCAAATCTGCATGGCTATCCCGCCCTTTCATTACTGCTGGTGGCAGGTGGGGAGAAAGCTTTGCGCACCCTCAATCCCCAGCGCGTGCTGCGCATCGGTGGTGTGCCTTCATGGCGCTGGTGGCGAGATCTGGAGTCGCGGCCCGAAGTCAGTGTGGTTCACCTTTCGCGCACCCGATTCCCAGGTCTCGCCCGCTGGGAAGGCGTAGGCGTGCTGCCACTGCAATGCCTCGCTGGCGCGGCAACAGCACCTGAATCCCCTGCCCCGCCTTCTTTGCCTGTGAAAGCAAAAGCGGACTCCCCGAACCTCGTCACCCCACAGCTCCAGCCCCTCCTCGCCCTGCACCCACACGCCGAGCCAGCCTGGATGCAGCACCTCGCCGCCATGATCCCCGATGGCGCTAACGTGATGCTCGGCAACAGCCTGCCCATCCGCGAGTGGAACCTCTGCGCCCGTTCCGCCGACAAGTCGCGCACCATCTTCTACGCCAACCGTGGAGCCAATGGCATCGACGGCCTCGTCTCGACGTTCCTCGGCCTCTCGGCCCATGAATCCATCAGCCATCCCGAGGCCTGGCTCATCCTCGGCGACCTCAGCGCGATGTATGATCTCGCCGCCCCATGGATCATCAGTCAACTGCCGACCTGCAATCGCCGCGTCGTCGTGATCAACAATGGAGGCGGCAAAATTTTCTCCCGAGTCGAATCCTTGCGTGCTCTGGATGATGACGCACGAACGGTGATCGAGAATCGCCACTCGCAGTCCTTTGAACCCTGGGCACAACTCTGGGGCATGGCCTACCGACTCGCCGTGCAGCCCAGCGACCTTGACGCATTACCCGATGGTGCAGTGATCATCGAAGTGCGACCCGACTCCGCTCAGACGGAAGCATTCTGGGCTGCCTGGAACAGCGCAGCGTGAAGGCTCACGCGATGATCCCCTTCGCCACATTGCCAGCCGTCTCCGTTAGCCGGAAACTCCGTCCACCGTAGTTGAAAGTGAGCCGTGTGTGATCCAGACCGAGCAGGTACAGCAGCGTCGCATGCCAGTCATGGATGTGCATGGGATCGACCTCGGCTTTGTATCCAATGTCATCCGTAGCGCCGTAGCGCAGGCCACCGCGCACGCCACCGCCGGCCATCCAGATCGAATAGCCCTTGTGATTGTGGTCGCGTCCATCGCCGCTTTGCGCGTAGGGCGTGCGGCCAAATTCCCCCGCCCACACCACCAGCGTGTCCTTCAACATGCCACGCGCTTTTAAGTCAGTGAGCAGCGCGGCGATGGGCTGATCGGTGGCAGCGCAACTCTTGGCCAGTGAGTCCTTCAGCAGGTTATGGTGATCCCAGTGTACCGGCGAGGCGATCTCGATGAAGCGCACACCAGCCTCGGCCAAACGGCGGGCGAGCAGGCACTGCCTTGCGAACTGATCTTTACCTTGGCCGATGCCGTAGAGCTTCAATATCGACTCGGGCTCAGCGTGCAGATCGAGCACCTCGGGCACCTCGCTCTGCATCCGAAAGGCCAGCTCGAAGGAGGCAATCGCACCTTCGATCTCGGGGTGATACACATCGCGCTGGAGCTTGTGTTCATTGAGTCCGCGAATGAGATCGAGCTGCGCACGCTGGCTTGCCTGCGAGAGATTGGCGTTGGCGATATTCTTCATCGGCGGGCCTGGTGCAGCGTCGCGTTTCAACAGCGCGGCATAGAGTTCTGGGAGCTGGCTGCCGCCGATCTTGGTGCCCTGACAGCTCGCAGGCAGGAAGGCACTGCCGTAGTTCTGCGCACCGCCATTATCGGCGGGTGGGTTCAGCGTGATGAAGCCAGGCAGGTTCTCATTTTCACTGCCCAACCCGTAGAGCGTCCACGCACCGAGCGAGGGTCGCACGAACTGAAAGCTGCCCGTGTGCATCTGCCCAAAGGCCTGCGCGTGGTTCGGCAAATCGGTGTGCATGGAGTTGATGATGCACAGATCATCGGCGTGCTGCGCAAGATGCGGTAGGGTGTCGGCGATCCATTGGCCCGACTGCCCATGCTGTGAAAACGGATGCACAGGACCAAACAACTTCGCGCCCGCAGCATCGCGCCCCAGGCTCGCTGTTTGCCCGTTGTATTTGATCAGCTCTGGCTTGTAGTCGAGCAAATCCACATGCGATGGCCCGCCTCGCATGGTGAGAAAAATGACGCGCTTTGCCCGTGCTGGGAGATGCGTCGCAGCTCCTGCGCCAGCCTTTGCCGAAGCTTCATGAGCGAGCGCAGCAAAGGCGAGATAACCCATGCCGGAAGACATGCTTTGAAGCGCATGGCGGCGAGAGATGAAGGGGGACGTTTTCATGGCGTGTGTTTGCTGGGTGCTGCCCTCATTCCACACATCGAAACTCCGCCGTACAGAGCAGTGCTTGGCAGTAGTAGGCGAGCAATTGCGGCTCACCGAGCGGCGTGGATGGAGCAGCGGCGCGTGCCTGCTGAAAGTAAGCGGTGGCCAGCGCCATCTCGGTGTCATCGGGTGGTCGGCTGAAGCACAACATGAAGGCTCGGCGAGTGCGCTCTTGCTCGCTGGGCACCTCGCTGGGCACCTCGCTGGGCACCTCGCTGGCCACGCGCTGCGCGAGAGCCGAAGCCTGCTCTTGAACGAAGCTACCATTGAGCAAATACAATGCCTGCGGTGGCACGTTGGTCACATCGCGATCACCGGTGACAAGGCTGGGCGTGGCGAAGTCAAACTGCTCCAACGCATCAGGCAAGTGGTCGCGAATGATGGGCAGATAGATGCTGCGGCGATGGCTGCCATCGAGGTCAGTGGGGATTTTGGTGTTGAACCCAATGAGCGACACAGACTGGCCATCCAGCTCGGCGACAAGGGAGCCCGGGCGGCGCGAAGTGTCGAGCATTCCAGACACCGCCAGCATCGAGTCGCGGATGACTTCCGCATCGAGTCGCCGCTTGTTGGCACGCCAGAGCAGGCGGTTGTCGGGATCTTTTTGGAAGTTGTCCGCGCGGAAGGTCGATGCCTGGCGGTAGCTATGCGAGAGCACGATCTCGCGAATCAGCGCCTTCACCGACCAGCCGCTGCCGATGAACTTCACCGCGAGAACATCGAGCAACTCGGCATGGCTGGGACGCTCGCCGCTGAAGCCGAAATTATCGACCGTGCGCACCAGCCCTGTGCCAAAGAGTTGCCGCCACACGCGGTTCGCCATCACACGTGCCGTGAGCGGATGCTCGGGACTGGTGAGCCACTGGGCGAACTGCAAGCGCCCGCTGCTCTGCGGCGATGGCGATGCGATGCCACTCACTTCTATGACTCGTGGGAAGGCGCGAGCGATGGTCTTGCCAGGGTGCGCGATGTCACCACGCTCCAGCAGCGCGGCGTCGCGGATGTTCTTTTCATCCATCACGCCCATGCACAGCGGCAGCGCTCGGCCCGCATCATCCACGGTGGCGAGCTGGCCATCAATGCCTCCGCGTGTCCACAGGATGCGGATCGCGTTGCGCAGCATTTCAAAGGCTTCACCGCTCAAATCGGTGCCGTCCACACGGGCCTTGATCGCCCGCATGTTTTGCTTGTTCTCATCGTCATCAAGCTTCGCCCGATCAGCCTTCAACTGCGCCACGCGCTGGGCCGGGATGGGCCGATTCGGGATGAGTTGCCCCGACAGTTTGGGCAGTCGAATCAACTCGCTGCCGTTGTTATTTTCCGAGTCGATCCAGGTGCCGTAGAACGTCTTGGTGCTTTGAAAAACACCCGCCAGCGCATAGTAGTCCTCCATGCTGAAAGGGTCGCTCTTGTGGTCGTGGCAGCGTGCGCAAGCGACTGAGCTAGCCATGATCGCGCGGGTCACAGTGTCGAGTTGTTCATCGGCCAGATCGACGGCGAACTGGGCCTTGTTCATCTCATTGAGCCCTTTCCCTCCGAAAGCGAGGAAGCCCGTGGCGATGAGTAGCTGAGCGCGTTCGGCATCATCCTTGGCAGGCAGTAAATCGCCAGCGATCTGCTCGGTGATGAAGCGGTCGAAGGGTTTGTCTTCGTTCACCGCGTCGATCACGTAGTCGCGGTAGCGCCAGGCATGTGGAAAGGTGAGGTTCGACTCGCGGCCATTGGATTCCGCGAAACGAGCGACATCGAGCCAGTGGCGGCCCCAACGCACGCCGAACTCTTTCGAGGCTAGCAACGCATCAACGGTGTCTGCGTAGGTGGCCTCGCGCTCCGGCGAATTCTTCAAAAATGCAGCAACTTGCTCCGCTGTGGGCGGCAGCCCGATGAGGTCGAAATACAGTCGGCGCAGCAGGGCCACGGGCTCGGCATCCGGCGAAGGCGCGAGGGCATT
This sequence comes from Verrucomicrobiota bacterium, assembly GCA_031411235.1. Classification (GTDB taxonomy): domain Bacteria; phylum Verrucomicrobiota; class Verrucomicrobiia; order Verrucomicrobiales; family Verrucomicrobiaceae; genus JANOAR01. Next base: position 23,506 of record JANOAR010000171.1, read on the forward strand.
CGCCTCCAGCTTGGCGAGGATAAAATGATCAAGATCGTGTGTGGCCCAAACGGTATTTTTTACCTGCGGCAGAGGTGGCAACACAGGCTTCACATAACTCCAAAACTTGCGCCCGGATTCGATGTCCACGGGTGCTCGCGATGGGTTGGCGGCAGCGGTTTCGCGAGGGTCTGCCGCCCCTGCTTTGATCCATGCCTCGAAGTCCGCGATGATCGCCTTCGACAACTGCGGCTTCTTCGGCGGCATCTCCAGGTCGGGGTCGCTGTGCTTGATCGCACTGAACAGCAGGCTCTTCGCTGCATCGCCAGGCACCACCGCAGGCCCCGTTTCGCCGCCCGTGCGCAGGCCATGTTTGGTGTCGAGTTGCAGCCCGCCCTTGGATTTGCCCGACTTTGCGGAGTGGCACTCGTAGCAGTGCTCGATGAGTACAGGACGGATCTTGGCTTCAAAAAAGGCCACGCCAGTCACAGTCTCCGCCGCGCTGGCCGGGGATGATAGACTGAGGATGAACCAAGTCGTGGCGAGCAGTGAGCGGTGCAGCTTCATTGTAGCAGGGCGTAACAGAGTGCCATGCTACTACGAGCGCGGTCGCCACGTCCATACATCTCCTCGTCGCCTACCCGTGCCGCCCTTTGAAGGTCAGCTCGGCGATGCCAGACTTGTCCAGCTCGCCCAGGCCCAGCGTGACCATTTTGGAATACTGCGCAGTGGTGGCTTCATTGAGCGGCAGCGTGAGTCCCACGGTCTTCGCTACGGCTCCTGCGATGCCACTATCCTTGGCCGCGTGATCCGCGCTGAACCAGCAGTCGTGGCTGCGGTTTTGCATGTCTTCGCTGTCCGTTTCCAGCACGCGAGAATTGGCTCCTGTCTGGCTGAAGACCTCGCGGATCATGCTCAGATCATGCCCCAGCGCATCGGCAAGCCCCAGGCCTTCCGCGAGGCCAGCGGTGTTGATGTTCATCACCATGTTCACCAGGGCTTTCACCTCTGCCGCGCTACCGGGGCCACCGATGAAGCGCCGATTTATGCTCATGGTTTCGATCAAAGTCTTGATCTCGGGCCGATCATAAACGGCCTGATCGCCCGCGAGCATGAGGTAGAGTTTTCCTTCGCGAGCATGGCTGATGGATGAGGCCATGCAGGCCTCGATGGCATCGGCCCCAGCAGCCTTGGCAGCCGCAAAAAGCTCGCGATGAATGGCAGGCGAGAGCGTGGCGCAGTTGATGAATACTTTGCCCGTAGCCTTGGCGAAAAGGTTGTCGCCAGCGCTGAAAAAGATGCTGCGCATCGCCGCATCATTGGTGACAACGGTGAAGATCACATCGGCAGCAGCCGTCACGTCGGCGAGCCGCTCGCAAGCCGTGCAACTCAGCTCGACAGCGAGTGCGCTGGCCGCTTCGCGGTTCACATCATACACAGCGGCGATGGTGTAACCGCTGTCCGCAAGACGACGAGCCATGTTGGCTCCCATGCGGCCGATTCCGACGAAGGCAATTTTTAGAGACATAGAGATGAAGGATGATGGGTTGGGGTGAAGAAGAGATGTGGATGGCTACGCCTTGTACTCAGGGTAAAACGGGTTGTGCGCCTTCTCCTCGCCGAGGCTCGTCATCGGGCCATGGCCGGGGCACACGACAGTGGTGTCGGGCAACGTAAAGAGCTGGGCGCGATTGCAGCGCAGGGCATCGGCGAAGGACACCATACCGCCGCCCATGCTGCTGGAGAACAGCGCATCGCCAACGATAGCGATGGGCCGCGCGAGCCCACTGATGACGTAGCTCGTGCCACCAACGGAGTGGCCCGTCGTCAGCCTTGGCTCAATGCTGAGGCCGCCCGTCTGCCAGCTCTGCGTGTCGCCGATGACGAAGGTTTTCGCCCCCGCTGTGGGCTCCAAGGCATTGATGAATACGGGGGCCATGGGGTTCACCGAGTGCAAGGTTTTCAGGTCGGCGATATGGTCGGGATGCGTGTGGGTGATGAAGATAAGGCTGAGCGAAAGCCCCTGCGCCGCGATGAAGTCCACCATGCCCTGTGAGCTAGCACCCGTATCGAAAGCCACCGCGTGGCGCGTCTCGGGATCCCAGGCGAGGTAGGCGTTCACCGTGTAGTCTTCAAAGGGCGTGGTGAACTGCGCGAGGCCCACGATCTCCACGGGCTCGGGCCTCCAAGCACCGCGTGCCATAGCGAATAGCGACGGCCCATGCAGCCCGAGAATAGGCGCGATGGCGAGCAAGGTGGCCTCATCTGGCTCGCCCTCTTTCAATGCTTCGATGGCTCCCACAGGGATGCCCGCATGAGCCGCGAGGGCTACATCGCTGAGGCCGAGGCCACGCTTGGCCTTGCCGATAACGTCAGAGAATTGGTCTTCAAAGGGGAGATTCATGGGCTGCGAGTGAAGGCTCGGGCTCGCGCGGCTGCAAGGTGGATCAACAAGAGTTTATAGCTTCCTGCGAACCTCAGTGGTGACCATGCGAACCGCTAAGTGTGATGCGTGTAAAACGCGAGGCTCCATGAAGATGATGGGGTGCCGTGGTGTTTGAAACTAGCGCCGCGCCACTAAGACTGGGTCGCAGTGGCAGCCGACGCAGCGGTGGGCGTAGTGATTGGCAGTGGAATCATTGGCCTAGCAAAAGCGCCCTAACTTCCCGGATGAACCAAAATATGGAGGGCTCATTTTTGCCACAGATTCAGAAGTTATAAGCTTCATGGGTACCCAAGTGCGAATGATAGGGCGGCAGGGTGGAACGCGTTGACCCGCCTGCATGACGCTGAAAACACTCTCCCTCGCCCTGGCCTTGCTCATCCAAAGCATCGCTGCCGCTGCTAATAAACCCAATGTCCTTGTCATCGTCGCCGATGATTTGGGCTACAACGATGTCGGTTTCCAAGGCTGCAAGGACATCCCCACGCCGCACCTGGACAAGCTCGCGAGCCAGAGCGTCCGCTGCACGAATGGCTATGTCTCGCATCCTTTTTGTAGCCCCACGCGGGCAGGTTTGTTGACGGGTCGTTACCAGCACCGTTTCGGCCATGAGAACAATCCGGTGTGGCTGCCAGCGGACACGACACAAGGCCTGCCGCTGGATCAGATCATGCTGCCGCAGGTGCTCAAGCAGAGTGGTTATACCACGGGCCATGTGGGCAAGTGGCATCTGGGGGCGCATCCGCAGTTTCATCCATTGAAGCGTGGCTTTGATGAGAATTTCAGCATCCTGGGTGGTGGCCACCAGTATTTTGGTGCCACCAAGGTGAGTGCGGAGTACACCATCCCGTTGAATCGCAACGGCGTCGATGAGCCCCAGCAAGGCTACCTGACCGATCAACTCGGCACTGAGGCCGCAGCCTATGTGCAGCGCCGCGCAGGTGGCCCGCCGTGGTTCCTTTATTACGCGTTCAATGCTCCGCATACCCCGTTGCAGGCACCGAAGGAGTGGGTGGAAAAATTTGCCAGCATCAAAGATGAAAACCGCCGCACCTACGCGGCGATGGTCGCGGCGATGGATGACAATGTGGGCAAGGTACTAGCGCAGCTCGATGCGACCCTGCAGCGTGACAACACGCTGGTCTTTTTCATCAGTGACAACGGCGGGCCGAACCTCGCCGCCAAGGGCAACAAGATGACGAACTTCACCGACAATACCCCGCTGCGCGGCGCGAAGGGCCAAGTCTATGACGGCGGCATCCGCGTCCCTTTCCTCGTGAGTTGGCCCGCGAAGCTGAAGCCCGGTGTGTATGAGCAGCCAGTCATCTCGCTCGACTTCTTCACCACCGCCATCGCGCAGGCTGGTGGCCGTTTGCCAGCGGATCGCAAGATCGACGGGGTGAATTTGATCCCCTACTTCTCTGGCGAAAACAAAGCCGCGCCGCATGAAGCGCTCTTCTGGCGCAGCAACGGCCCTGGCGGCAACTACGCCGCTCGCATGGCCAACTGGAAGCTCGTGCGCCTGGGCCAGCAAGCCGCTGAGCTGTATGACTTGAGCACTGACATCGGTGAAGCCAAGAACCTCGCGAGCGAGAAGCCCGATGTGCTAGCTAAGCTGGAAGCCGCCCTGAATGCCTGGGACAAGGAAACCATCGCCCCCGTCTTCGCAGGCCCGGCTGGAGCGAGGGCGGCGAAGAAGAAGGGCAAGTAGTGAGCGAGAGGACAGATCGGCTAGAGCCGCGACTCCAACGAGGCTAGCCTATGCCAGGGAACGCTCGGCCCAAGGCGATGAATCGCCTCGTTGGAGTCGCGGCTTTAGCCGATCTGTCCTCGCTACTTATGGCCGTCGTCTTGGCTATAGGGGGGGCACGCTTTTTCCGAAAACGTGATGACGCGTGGTATGCCACCTCACCGCCGCGCGGCGGTGAGGAACTCATCCAGCTTGTTCAGCACGTCCTGCATCTGCATCTGGTTGTAGCTACTGTCGGCGCTCTGGCCCAGCGTGCCCACGCCATTGGTGTTGTTGCTCGTGTTGCTGAGGGCATTCGAGATGGCGATGTTCATATCATTGGTGGAAACCTCCCCCATCGGGCCGCTGTCGCCCTGGGGCATGTCGAAGGTGAAATGAAGCGTGTTGCCGACGACGCTTAGATTCGCGTTGGCGGGAGTACCGGGCGGCAGCGTGTTCACACCATCGACCTGAGCGGCGGTGATCGTGGGGATGGCGTCGATCAGCGCTTTGAGGCCCGTGAGCTGGCTGCGCATCTCTGCCGATGAGTTCGGCGAGTTGTTCGCAGGCTTGGTGGGGTCGAAGGTCATGGCAATTTCAGTTTGATTCAATTCACTACCACCCGCCCGCCGAGGATCGGCGAAGTCGTGGTGCTCGGTGTCAATCCAGGCAGCAGGAAGTAGCCATAGCCCTTGCTTCGGTGGCTGAGCATGATGCCATAGTATTTCACTGTGCGCGGCACGGCTTTGCCCGCCACCGTGTCGATGAGCGTGAATGACCCGCTGAACAATCCCGTCGTCGGCGTGATGATCATCGCCACTTTACAGGGGTTGCCAGCCGCGAGTGTCGCCGCCGCAAAGGAGGTCGTGTTGTTCTTGTTGATGCGGAAAGTCTGGGCAAGCGAGCTGAACTGAGCTGAGGATTCAACATCGCCTTTGGCAAAGGCGATGCTTGCATTACCCACCACGTCGGACAAACCGAGCACGATGGGCTTGAGCGTCGTCGGCTTTACCCACGGCGCTCCATCGAGGGTGCGCTGCAGATACGGGATGCCGGTGGCGTAGGTGTGGTCGGAGGTGCTGGCAGGGCCGCTCTTGAATTGATCCACCCAGCCTGTGATGCGGTTGTCCGGGATCGTTGCACCGAGCATAATACTTGGCTGCCCCATGACCGAGCCTTTGCCGGAATAAATTAAAACGAACTGCGGGACGGAACCCTCCGGCCAGAGCGAACCGCTGAATGTATAGGCGATACCATCAGCCGTGCGGCCCGTGCCACTTGCGGCACCTGCCGCACTAACAGTCATTTGCTGCCAGCCGACGCCAAGGGGTTGTGCGGTATCGTTGAGCGATGCGACGGGAAGATCGGTGGTGGAGTTGTAAAGGGCAGCATACGCAAGAGCACTGCTTCCGCTCCAGATTAAGCGACGACCTGTCACAGCGGCACCCGCGTAACCGACAATGGCAGGATCGACGAGCGATCCAGAGACTGCATTGTTCGCGCCATCGAAGTCCAACGTCAGACCGAGGGGCAATAGCGGAGCAGGCCGCTTGAGGCTTAGGCTCGCTGTGGGATGTCCGCTCAACGGAGCCACCAATCGCCCCTTGAGAGGGTAGCTCGCGGTGCCATTCTTCAACGTGCCAGTGAAGCTGCCCGTCGCTGCCACGCTGAGCGTCACGTAACCGCCCAGGGAATGGTTGATTTGGTCGCGGCGTGAGAGCCATGCAGTGAAGTTACCCTCAGTGCCGGTGGTGAGTGCCGAGATGTTGAGGGTGAATTGCTGCACGAGTCCAGTCCCCGCCACATTCTTTGCCGACACGTTGATCTTGAAACTTCCGCTAACGTTTGGGATGCCAGTGATGAGGCCAGTGATGCCGTTGTAGGCGAGGCCGGATGGAAGGCCGCCGACAATGAATCCAGTCGGGTATTCATTCGCCGCGAGTTGCCAGTTGAGTGCGCCGCTCACGATGGAGGCCGGCACTGGCCCAAGAGTGACTATGGGTTTAATCACCACCTTCACATCCGCAGGCTGGGTCGTCAGGGAGAGAGCATCCATGCCCACAACGCAGGTGTAGGCCCCCTCTTCGGAATCTGTTGCCTTGGTGATGGATAGCTTTGCCGTAGTCGCACCAGAAACTACGCCGCCAGAGGTGTTTACTCCGTTTGAGAGCTGGGTTGCCCCGCGATACCACTGGTAGGACAAGGTCGTGCCAGTTGGCGCAGCAGCACTGACAGACACGGCTATGGTTCCGCCCATCGCGGTGCGCACAGCGGGCAGTAGTGTGTTGACGACCCCAAGCTTGGCCCCGCTCGAAATGGCCGTGGATTTGCCGTCCGAGAGCACTGCACGGTAGGTGCCGGCGTGAGTCGTCGCAGCGCTCGCAATGGAGTAGGTGTTCGAGGTGGCACCTATGATGTTCGCATTGTTCTTTTGCCACTGGGTAGTCGCCGTCATGCCTTCTGTGGGGGCGACGATAAAACTTGCTTGGTTTCCTGCCGCAATGAGTTGAGAGACGGGTGGGAGCGAGACGCCAAGCGTGGCGGTGATGCGCAGCACTTGCCGATTGCTGCCATCGGGATAAGCCGAAAAATAGAGGTTGTTTCCTACCACCAACTGGTCGGAGTCATACGTATCGAAGCCATTTCCAGCGCCAGCGTTCATCTCGAAATAGATGGGAGGGCCGCTTGCCCCCAAGCCCCACCATTCTTCGCCAGTGGCCCAGTTATTTGCCACGCCATTGCCGTCCTTGAGCATGCGAAAGAAAACCAAGCCACCCAAGGAAGCAAGGCTGTGGGGCCTGGGGGCTGGGTTGCCCCCGTAGTTGTAAACCTCGGCGGGAATGACTGTCCCGTTCTCCGTGCCATCCGTGCGCCAGACTTGCTCCCCTCGGCTGCCATCGTCAGCCACGAAATACGCAAAGTTGCCGTGCTTGATCATAGAGAAAGGGCCGGAGCTATTGCTGCCCGCGCGAATGTCCTTAACCATGACGGTGCCTGCGCTAGTTCCATCGGAGCGCCAAAGTTCATAACCTGCCGCATTCGACGCCCCACGGAAGATCATCAGGCCATTCGAGATGATAGGAGTGCTGGGAGATGTCGAACCTCCGTCAGCACCACCCGCAGTGATCGGCTGTTTCACGATCACCGTGCCGCTGGCTTGCCCATTGGTTTTCCAAAGGTCGTATCCTGTCGTGCCTGGGTTGAGGGCAAAGAAATAGACCTCACCATTGAAGAGCACGAAACCCTGCGGGTAGGAGAAATAGCCGCTGCGAGGATCGGCGAGCATGAACGTGCCAGCAAGGGTGCCATCACTACGCCAGACCTCACCGCCGCCGTGACCTGTGCTCGTCGCGCTAAAGTAGGCAATGCCATTGATGGTGGTCGGCTTGCTGATCTCAGAATCTCCCGCTCCGGGGGCAATGTCTTTGAGCAAAGTTGTGCCGGTTGCGGTGCCATTGCTCACCCAGAGTTCGTCGCCTTGCCCGGTGCTATTGTCCGCATTCGCGGCGAAGAGGAGCTTGCCGTTGCACTCGACGAGTGAGTGCGGATTCGAGCTGGGAAAGGTACTGCTGATGTCCTTCACCAAGGTCGCCTTGAGCGGCACTTTGGTCACATCACACACCCAGAGTTCTCGACCGTAGGAGGGATGGCTGGCGACGAAGAACATCAAATTGCCAACGCGGGTGAACTCTGCCGGATCACTACCGAAGCTCACATCCGGCACAACCTCCAGAATGGCAGACGTGGCTAGCGGCCCCTTGGTGTAGCAGGGCTCGATGTTGGTAGACCCGAACACACAGGCGAAAAAAACATAGCCGTTGGCCGCCTCTGTAAACTTGCTTGGCACCAAGCCACCGGTTCTGTTCGTCACCAGCTCCGCAGTGAAGTCTGCCCGGGCCAAGGTGCCAATGATGAGCACCATGAAGGTGAGTAGCCTGCGGAACCCTGTGCGTGGAGGAGTGGGTAAGTCAATCATAAGGCGGGTCGGTGAATGGGTTCAAACATTCGGAAAGAATCCTAGCAAGCAAGGGGAGAATGAGGGGGCTACGAAGGGCTGGAAAGTAGCCAGCGGCTAGAGCTGGAGACCGCGTGGCAGGGTGACGAGTCTGTCGTTTTGGGCTGCCGCGCTCCGCGCTCGTCACGCGGAGCGGTGACGATGACTTTACCCCACTATCACACTCACCTCAGCGCTCCACTGGCCGACTTGTTGGTCGTCCACGCGGTAGATGGCGCGGTATTTCCATTTCGTGGGGGCGGCGGGGAAGGGGGTGCTGTCGGTGTAGCCGGGGGTGGTGTCGAAGGTGAGGACTTGGTAGCCCGTGCCGCGATCTACCTGGAGTTCACACTGGTCGAGGTGGGCGCTGGGGTGAATTTTCTGCGGCTGCATCGGCGCAGATTCACAGAATCACTCGGACAAAGGCAAGATGTTTTTCACCTATTTACTGCGGCTTAATCGCGAGCACCGCAAGAGCGTGGCTACTCGCCTACACATTCATCGTTTTGGGAAAAACAGCCGGTGGTATGGCGCAGGAAAAGGGAGGTCATGAAACGAGGGCAGATCGGCTAAAGCCTCGCACTCCAACGTGGCTGTTCATTGCCTTGGGCCGAGCGTTTCCAGGCGCACGTTGGCCTCGTTGGAGTACGAGGCTTTAGCCGATCTGTCCTGGCCACTTGTGGCCGTCGTCTTGGGTTATGTTGGGCACGCTTTTTCTCAAAACGTGATGCGCGTGGCGGTATCGCTCACTTGCCCAATGTCACGAGCTTGTAGAAGCCGTAGCCCATGAGGGCGGTGATGGGGATGGTGAGCACCCAGGCCCAGAGGATGCGCTCGACGAGGCTCCAACTGACGGCGTTCCAGCGCTTGGCGGCACCGACGCCCATGATGGAGGTGGTGATGACGTGGGTGGTACTCACGGGCATACCCATGGCACCGGTGACCATGAGGATGGTGGCTCCCGTGGCCTCGGCGGCGAAGCCGTGGACGGGCTTCATGCGGACCATCTTGTGGCCGAGGGTCTTGATGATGCGCCAGCCGCCAGCCCAGGTGCCTGCGGCCATGACGACGGCGCAGGTGATTTTTACCCACAGCGCGACTTCAAAGGTGGGGGTGTGGAGGAAGCTGAGCCAGGCGGGGGCGTCCTTGAGTTCACCAGCGGTGGTGGCGGTGAAGAGGGTGAGGGCGATGATGCCCATGGTCTTCTGCGCATCGGCGAAACCGTGGCCCCAGCCCATGTAGGCAGCGCTGACGACTTGGAGCTTGGAGAAGACTTTGTTGATGGTGTGGGGACGCCAGTTGCGGATGAGGGCAAAGAGGAAACCCATGAAGAGGAAGCCGATGACGACGCCGAGGATAGGCGAGGTGATCATGGGGATGACGACCTTGTGGTAGAGGCCGTCCATGCTGTGGGCTCCGGTGACTTTGTCGATCTTCTCGACGGACCATTTGAGGGCGTGCCAGTTGCCGTGGGCGGCGGCGAGGGTAGCTCCGCAAAGGCCACCGATGAGGGCGTGGCTGGAACTGGAGGGTAGGCCGAACCACCAGGTGACGAGATTCCATACAATGCCGCCGAGCATGGCCGCGAGGATGGTGAGGGTGGTCACATACGTGGTATCGACGAGGCCGCTGCCGATGGTCTTGGCGACGGCGGTGCCGTAGAGCGCTCCTCCGAGGTTGAAAACGGCAGCGAGGAGTAGCGCTTGGCGCGGGGTCAGGACTTTGGTCGAGACGACGGTGGCGATGGCGTTCGCTGCATCGTGAAAGCCGTTGATGTATTCAAAGGCGAGCACCACCAGCAGGACGAGGAGGATGAGGAAGAGGGGGGACATTCGATGGGAGACGTTTTCGGTTTTCCGTTGGCCGTTTTCCGTGGGGAAGTGGTGCTGCGTTAGCCGTGGGTGGGCTAACTGCCGAGCACTTCCGTTTCCCACCACGGGAAACGGAAAACGTCCGCTAGGAGTACTTCAGCACGATGTGGGCGACCACGTTCCCTGCGTCACGACAGCGGTCGATGACCTTTTCCATCAACTCATAAAGGTCGCGTAGCATGATGGCGATGAGTGGCTCGTGGCGGCCCGAGTAGAGGTCGCGCAGCAGTTCGAGCATGAGCTTGTCGGCTTCGCCTTCGACGTGCTGGAGTTTGTCATTGAGGTCTTGCACGCGCTCCAGGTGCAATTTTTTGCGCAGTTCCTGGACGATGGCGACGACGGTCTCGGCGGCATTGGCCATCATGGAGAGCTGGCGGCTGAAGTCGATGCCCTGGAGTCTGCCGTCGCAGATGATGAAGCGCTCGGCGATCTTCTCGACGGTCTTGGGGATTTTGTAGAGCACGTTGGAGAGGGCTTCTACGTCCTCGCGCTCCAGTTCAGAAACGAAGGTGCGGCAGATCTCGGCGTCGATCTGCTCTTTGATTTTTTTATCCTTCCGGCGGGAGAGGATTAGCTCGTCCATGCTCTGCGTCGGCGTGGGTTGGGAAAAGAGCTTGGTCAGGGCGATGACACTGTGCCTGGACTCCTCGGCACTGGCCTCCAGCAAGGTGTAGAACACGTCGGTTTTGCCGAAGATTTTTTGCAGTGAGATCATAGTTTTTGAGGGCTGGGAAGGCTGGCTGGTGTGAAGGGCGCGCAGTGTGGCGAGTAGGGCAGCGGAGTCAAATTTGGCTCATGTGACGGAAATGTCACACAAACCGCTGCGCCTAGTCGTGGTGGATTTTGCTACTTGAGCAGTCCCTGAAGCAAGCCTGAGCCCAAGGCTTGCATAGGATTTTCCATGATCTCGCCGAGCTTGCCGCCGAGCTTGATTTCAGGCTTGGAGACCATGCCCGTCGCGTTGAGTTCGATGGCGACGTTGCCTTGGCCATCGTTCATGACTTTAGCGGCGGTGTCGGCGAGGAAGCCGACCTTGGCTTGGGCACCCTGGATGACGCGTTTCCCCAGGGCGGGCGAGAGGGTGATGACGCTGCCCATGCTGAGGGCGTCGGCGGTGCCGTCGAACCAACTGCCGGAGTTGAGCCGCAGCCGGTAGTCGGGGAAGACGCAGTGCATGTCGGCGAGTACATCGAAGCGCCCATCCTTGGCTTTGACTTGCAGGGTCATGTCCTCCTGCAAGGCCCCGCCTGCGGTGACATCGAGGATGTCGATGCCAAGTTGCTGCATCATTTCGCGAGTCTTTTTTTGCTTGGCCAACTGATTGCCGATGGTGTCGTACCCGTAGAGTGTAGAGCCCTTTTGCACGGCGATGGTGAGGGTTGTCAGAGGGGCCAGTTCGCCGCGCGCGATGTCGAAGGGGATGATCTTGCCAGTGCTGGTGAGCGTGAGATCCGCCAAGCGCACGGGTTTGATGACCTCGCCAATCTTGGCCCGGCCTTCGATGACGACCTTGCCGCTGGCGGTGACGTCGCAGGTGTTGTGCTGGGCGAGGTCGGTGGGATCTACGTCGATGTGGCTGAGTTTTAAGTTGAGGTCGCTGATGTCGGTGCGCGTCTTGGCGGCGCGGTTGTTGATGTGAAAAGCCGCGCGCTCCAGCACCGCTTCGTCGATGACAAAGGCGATGCCAGCGTTCACCGCATCTGCGGTTTCGGCGGGTGGATCAGGCACTTCAGTGGCAGGGATTTCTGGCGTGGTCGTGGGCGTTTTGGGCAGTGGGATGCTTGGCTCATTGGCAGCGACGACCGCGTCTGGCAGCACTGGCTTGGCGAGGAGCATGGCGAGGGAGCTATCGCCTTCTTTGCTCACCTCCTCCCGCACGAAGAGCCCGACGAGGGCCAGCCGCCCGATGTGCAGGCGGCGATGCAGGACGAGCTGGCTCCAGTCGATCTCTAGCAAGGCTTTTTCAGCAATGACCTGCACGGCTCCGGGATCGAGCGCGGTGCGTTGGGCGAGGGGTTTGCCCGCATCGGCTTCGCTATCGCGAGGGGCCAGTTGCAGCTTGGTCAGCTCTAGCTTCGCAGGGGAGGTGGCGAGAGACCATGTGAAGTCGTCGATCTGGGCACGGCAATTGCAGCCCTTTTCGATGTGGCGGACTAGGGCATCTTTACTCAGTTCGGCATTCAACCACGACCAGACCCACAGCCAGCCGCCCACGCCCGTGACGACGCCGAGCCCGACCATGCCCAACAGTATCCTCTTCAACTTCTTCATCATGGGCTGCGACACTAGCGGTGCAGAGCCGCGTGTCACGAGCGGAAGTGATGCTGTTAAAGCCAGCGGGGATGTCGCTTGGCGCTACAACCCCTGATTTGACAGGGGGTGGTACCGGTGGTCGGACTCGAACCGACACTTCTTTCGAAACAAGATTTTGAGTCTAGCGCGTCTACCAATTTCACCACACCGGCATGTGCTGCGAAGAGCGAACGCGATAAGAGCAGCGGTGGCAACCTTTGCAAGGGCTTTGGCATCTCTTTGCGCAAATGAGGCCGGGTATCTGCATAAATAAACGCGCTGATATATGAGGGCAGCGGTTAGGGCTAAGGCTTCATGAATACTGCCACCACATCCGGCAAGTAATTTCAGGCGTATGGCCTGATTCAGGATTCGCATCTTCCGATATTCTGGTTATGCCTGCTCGCCCATGAATGCCCCCACCCCCCTCATCGACTCCAAACTCAATGAACTCTGTGCCGCCATCGCTGCCGATGCCGATATCGTTTCAGCACGCGATCGCGCCGAGACCTTTCTGGCCGACGAGGCTGCCGTCGCGCTGTATCGCGAAGTCATGAACCTGGGCCGCGATTTCGAGCGCCGCCAACACCAGGGCGAGGAGATTGAGGAAGGTGATTTGTCGCGCTTTGAGACCTTGCAGGCGCAAGCTGATGGCCATCCCGCGATCCGTGCTTTTGCCGATGCCCAAGAGAAGCTGCAAAGTGTGCTGCAAACGGTGAATGGCTTTGTCGCCAAGACTCTCGAAAGCGGCGCTGTGCCGACGCATGAGCAAGTCTTCGGCGGTGGAAGCTGCGGCACGGGCTGCGGCTGCCATTGATGTGCGATCAATGGTTGAATGATGGACGATGAATTCAAACTCTCTGCATTCATAACTCATAATTCTAAGCCCTCCTGAATCTCACCACTGATCCCATCCCCGCGCTGATCCGACGCATCGCTGTGCCAGCGAGCGTCGGCTTCTTTTTCAACACGATGTTTAACTTCGTGGACACGTACTGCGCAGGGCTGATCTCCACAGATGCGCTCGCGGCGTTGTCGCTTTCGTTCCCAGTTTTCTTCATCATTCTGTCGGCAGGCAGTGGGCTTAGCCAGGGCGGCACGGCGCTGATTGCGAATGCCCTTGGGGCAAGGGATCGAGCCAGTGCGCGGACGTTGATCGCGCAGTCGATTACCTTTGCGATCATGGTCGGTGTGGTGCTGGGGTTTGTCGGTCATGCCGCGTCTCCAGCGTTGTTTCGCTATCTTGGTGCGGAGGGCGATTACCTGCGGGTGGCCTTGGAATACATGAACGTGATCATGTATGGCGCGGCCTTTTTCATCCTGCAAATGGCGCTCAATGCCACGCTGAATGCGCAGGGCGACACGCGTGTTTTCCGCAATGTCCTGGTTGTCGGTTTCTTCGCCAACTGCCTGCTGAATCCCTGGCTCATGTATGGCTGGCTGGGCGCTCCGGCACTGGGTATCGCAGGCATCGCCTGGGCCACCGTGCTGGTTCAAGTCGCAGGCTGTGCGGTGCTGCTACGCCATGTGCTGCGGTTGGAGTTGTGCCAAGGGCTTACGTTTAACGACTTCGTCCCGCACTGGCCCAGGATGCGCCAAATCGCCGCGCAGGCTGGCCCTGCGGCGATGAATATGCTGACGGTGGCGCTGGGGATTTTCGTCATCACGAAGTTCGTCAGCGCCTTCAGTAAAGAGGCAGTCGCGGGCTACGGCATCGCCACGCGCATCGAGCAAGTGCTGTTGTTGCCGACCATTGGGCTGAACTTTGCGGTGCTCGCGCTGGTGGGGCAAAACAATGGCGCAGGCCGCAGGGATCGCGTGGCGGAGGCTTGGCACACCTGCATCAAGTATGGTCTGTTGATGATGCTCGTGGGGGGCGTGATTCTGTTTGCCGTGAGGCATCTGGCGATGACAGCCTTCACCACGGATGCCGAGGTTATCGCACGCGGTTCCGACTACCTTGGCATTGCCGCGATCACGCTGTGCGCCTACCCGATTCTGTTTCAAACGGTGTTCATGCTGCAAGGCTTGAAGCGCCCTGCCTACGGCCTCGCCATCGGTTTATGGCGGCAAATCATCGCGCCACTGCTGGTCTTTAACCTGCTCGCCTACACGCTCGGCATGGGCGTCTGGGGCATTTGGTGGGGTATCTGCGTCGTCACCTGGACGGCATCTCTTTTCACCCTGTGGTATGGACGGCGGGTGCTGCGGTCGGCATGAACCTTCGCCTTCGGGAAAATGCAGCCAAGCAGCCCAAGGTTTGAGAAATTTCGCCTTTGGGTTGCGCGTATTTGCCTCCAGTCCACCCCCCATTCATCCAAATGAAAAACGCCACTCTTCACCTCGCTCGTTGCACCTTTGCCCTGTTTGCCATGGGCTTCATGGCGGCACCGCTCGCTCAGGCTGCATACCCCGAATTTTCCTCGACCAAGCCTAACGGTGGCCAGCGTGGCACGGAGGTGAAGCTCACGGTCACGGGCGGAAAGCTGGATGATTTTGAGGGTTTCATTTTCATGTCGCCAGGGTTCACCCTGAAGTCCGTGGACAAGGTGGCGGCTGGCAAAGTCGATACCACCATCGCCATCGCGGCGGATGTGCCGCTGGGAAATCACTTCCTGCGGATTCGCACCAAATCCGGTATCTCACACCAGCGGCAGTTTTTTGTCGGACTCTATCCGAACGTCGATGAAAAGGAGCCCAATGATGACTTCAACGCGCCTCAGACGGTCGCCTTCAACCAAACCGTCGAGGGCGTCGTGCAGAACGAAGACGTGGACTACTACCGCCTCTTAGGTGTGAAAAAGGGTCAGCGCATCAGCCTTGAAATCGACGGCCTGCGGCTGGGTTATACTCCCTTCGATCCGTATTTGGCGATCCTCGACAAGGGCCGCTTCGAACTGGGCTCCTCCGATGACACCATCCTGCATCGCATGGATGGCTACGTGAGCATCGTCGCTCCTGAGGACGGCGACTACACCCTGATGGTGCGCGAGTCGTCCTACCGTGGCAGCGGCAATAGCTACTACCGGTTGCATGTCGGCTCCTTCCGTCGCCCCGATGTCGTCTATCCTGCGGGTGGCAAGGCAGGCAGCACCGTGACGGCTCGCTTCATCGACCGCAGTGGTGAATCTTTTGAAGAGAGCATCGTGCTACCCTCCACCGAGGATCCCAATTACATGCTGTTCACCAAAGCGCAGGATTCTCCGCCCTCGGGCAATCCTTTCCGCATTGTCGGTTTTGACAACTCCCTCGAAGCTGAGCCCAATGACGAGCAAGCCAAGGCCACCGTTTGCACCACGGGCGGTTCCATCGCGCTGAACGGCATCATCGAGAAGCCCAGCGACATCGACTTCTTCAAGGTCACGCTGAAAAAGGGCCAGGAACTCATCGTGCAAGCCTTCGCGCAAATCCTTGGCTCGCCGCTCGATTCCGTGGTGAACATCTACAACCTCAAGGGCGGCAGCATCGGTAGCAATGACGATGGCGGCGGGCGTCGGCGGCTTGATAGCAAGGTGAAGGTCACCATCCCAGCGGATGGCGAATACTTCGTGCGCGTCACCGATCACCTGGAGCGCGGTGGCCCCAATTTTGTGTATCGCATTGAATTCTCGGCCTCCGAGCCCAGCATCAAGTTTGCCTCACCCAACTACAATGTGAACGATAGCTACGGTCGCCAGTTCATCGCTGTGCCCAAGGGCGGTCGCTACGCCACGCTGGTGAACCTCACGCGCAACAATGCCAACGGCGACATGAACTTTGAAATGCCAGCGCTGCCCCAGGGCGTGAAGCTGCTGACCACCAGCATCTCAAAAGACCTCCCCAACACCATGCTGCTATTTGAAGCCGCTGCCGATGCCCCCACGGGAGGCGGTGCCTACGCCATCAGGCTCAAGTCTCCTGATCCCAAAGTGACCACGATCGGCACACTCGCGCAGGAGTTCGATGTGGTGCGCTCCGGCAACACGATTTACTACACCGACTTCGATGACAAACTCCCCGTCGCCGCCGTCACCGAAGCCCCCTACTCGCTGGAAATCGTCAAGCCCACCGTGCCGCTCGTCGCCAATGGAGTGCTGCCGCTGAAGGTCGTCGCCAAGCGCAAGGATGGCTTCAAAGCCCCGATCCGCGTGCTCATGATGTGGAAGCCCCCTGGCGTCAGCATGCTCGGCGAGCAAACCATCGCCGAGGGCCAGACCGAGACTACCTTTATGCTTGATGCCAACGGCAGCGTAACCACAGGCAAGTGGAACTTCACTGTCATGGGTGAAGCCACCGCTGGTAACGGCAACATCTACAATGCTAGCCCCTTCTGCGAAGTCGCCACCGCCCCCGCGCACATCAACGCCCCAACCATGTCATTGACGACCGTGGAACAGGGCAAGGAGAGTGAATTTGTCTGCAAAGTCGAGCAGCTCGTGCCCTTCACAGGCGACGCCGTCGCCCGTGTCGTCGGTATGCCCGATACGATCGAAGTCATCTCCTCGTCGATCAACAAAGACACCAAGGAAGCCGTCTTCAAAGTCAAGACCACCGACAAGTCGCCCGTTGGCAAGCAGAGCAACCTCTTCGTGCAGGTCGAAGTCCCCGTCGCTGGAGGCACCACCACCCATCGTATCGGCATGGGCAGCATCCTGCGCATCGACGCTCCCCGCAAGGCACCCGCGCCGAAGCCCGTGGCTGCTGCTCCCGCTGCCGCTGCGAAACCCGCTGCTGTGGTTGCCGCTGCGCCGAAGGCACCCGAGAAGCGCCTCTCGCGCTTGGAGCAGTTGCGTGCCGACGCTGCTGCGGCTGCCTCGGGAGCAAAGTAGGCAGGTCGCCGTGCGCCTGTTTGGATTTTTCGGAAGGGTCGGAACATCGTGGGAGTTAATGGGGTGGCGTTAAGCCTGCCCCCCATCCAACCCTCCCAGATTCGTGAAACCTATCTTCACACTTCTCACTGCGCTGCTGTTTTCCCTGCTCCATGCTGCCGATGCACCGCAGCCATCCAGCCTGCCACCCGCCTTCCAAACCAAGCTGCAAACGACACTGGATAAGCATTTCAGCCAGTTGCTCAAAGACGGCAGAGACCCCGAACTCAAAGGCAAGTCCGCTGAGGGCAACGGAGCCATCGCCTTCTTCCTGATGTATGAGGCCACGCATGATCCGAAGTATCGCAAAGCCGCGCTGAGCCTCGCAGATCAGGTATTGAAGGACATGCGAGCGACGAAGTTCGGCGTGCTGCCGATCAAGGAAAAAGATAAGCCCGGCGGCAAGACCATCATCGGTGGTGGGCCTCCGGCAATGGGCGCTTACACATCTGGCGTCGCCTACATTTTGCACAAGGAAGGCGGCAGGAACGACGACCTCAAATACATCGCCACCGTGCTCGATCAGTATCCCTGGAGCGAAGAAGGCTGGTGGGCCTCCACCATCGACGTGGCCACTGGCGAATCCAAGCTGCCGATGACCAAGCCCGCGATCATCAACAAGACTGCCGCCGTCGCCATGGCTGCGGGGATCGTCAGCGGCTATGTGCGTGACATTGACCCGAAGCTCTCCGCGAGCCTGAAGGAAAAAACGGACAAGTGTATCTACTCCCAGATCATCCCCGCGCAGTTGGCCGATGGCTTCTGGCACTACAGCCTGAAGGACACCGACCCGAAGGATAAGGATGTGCTCGGCTATTTCATGCTCACGACGAAGGAGCTGATGGATCTGCAAAAATTCAACCCCGCGTATCGCGAGCCAAAGCTGAACGCCGCGCTGCAACAGGCTCAGGCCTTTGCGCTGAAACACATCGCGCCGATGACCGACCCGAACACTGGCACAGGCAACTCGGAACACGCCACGCGTGGCACGCCCATGCACTACTCGATCAAGGATGATTCCAAGCGAAGCTTCCAACTCGGCCTCGTCCTCATCGGCGGCGGGCACACGGAGGAAGGCATCAAAATCATGACCCCTGCGCTCGATCACTTCCCCATCGGCAACGGTGGCCAGGACGGTGCCCACGCCGCAGAACCGTCGGCGCTCATTCTCTCGGGGTTGTGAACCCATGCCCCCCTGGAAGTAACCATGCATCGACGCCAATTTCTCCGCACCACAGCAGCGGCAGCAGCCCTGTGCCCGGTCTTGCGCGCTGCCAATCCAGCGATCGGCAAGGCACCCTTCCGTCTGCTCTACAGCAACGACACCACGAACATCACGGGCTGCACCAGTCCATATCATCAGCCTCGCGAGCCGTTCCGTGCGGCCATGCTTGAGGCTTCGGTGGATGAGGTCGCGGGACTCGCGGACGCGCATCTGCTTCAGCCAGGTCTCGGCATGGTGCCGATGTGGCCGAGCAAGGTGCTGCCGCTCGCCGAGCACTACGCATGGATTCAGGAGCGCTATAAGCAGGGGCCGGACTCGTTTGGCCGTCATGTGCTGGAGGGCGGCGATGTGGTGCGGGCGTTCGTCGAGCGCTGCCGCAAGACCGGGCAGGCGGCGTTCATCTCGTTTCGATTGAATGACGCGCATCACAAGGAGTTCGTTGACCCGCAGCCAGGCGCGAAACCGGGTAGCAGCATCGGCATGAGCGTCACGCGCTTCTACGCGGAGCACCCGGAGTTTCGCATCAAGCTCGGCTCGCTGCGCGGCAATGACCTCGTGCAAAACTGGGCCGTGCCAGAGGTGCGCGCGCAGAAGTTCGCGCTGCTCCGCGAGCTGTGTGAGAACTACGATCTCGACGGCCTGGAACTCGACTTCCTGCGCTTCTACAGCTTTTTCCGCACCGAGGAAACGACGCGCGAGCAGCGCTGCGCCGTCATCACCGGCTTCGTTCGCGAGGTGCGTGAACTGCTCGACCGCACTGCGCGGGCTGGCCGCCGCCGCTGGCTCTGCGCGCGTGTGCCGTGCTACCTACCCGCGCTCGATCTGCTCGGTCTCGACCTGCCTGCGCTCGTCGCCGTCGGGCTCGACATGGTGAATGCCTCCGCGAACTACTTCACCACGCAGCAGCATGATCTCGCAGCGATCCGCCAGCAGACGCAGGGCGCGACGCTTTACTTCGAGCTGTGCCACACGGTTTGGAAGGGAGAGAAACTCATGCCCGGCTATGACGTGTTTCCCTTTCGCCGCACCACGCGCGAGCATCTGCACACGTCCGCGCATCTGGCCTATGCGCGTGGTGCGGATGGCATCAGCCTGTTCAATTTCGCTTACTACCGCCAGCACGGTCAGGGCGAAGGACGCGGCAGCTTCGGCGAGCCGCCGTTTGATGCGCTTAGCGCCTTGCGTGAGCCACAGACCCTGGCGCAGCAGCTGCAGCACTGGTTCATCGCCCAGGGCTGGCGCGCGCCCGGCATGAAGCCACTCCCGCTCCCGCGCAAGATCAGTTTGGCGCAGCCTGCGCCATTCACACTCCAGCTCGCCGCGCCCGCAGGCGGATGGAAAACTGGCGGTCGCCTGCGCATCCAGGGCGAGCGCTCGTTCGGCGAAAGCGTGTGGCGTGCGCGGCTCAATGGCACGGAACTCGCTGCGACCAACGACATCACTGAGCCCTACCCGAACCGCTACGAAGGACTGATGGGCAAGCCGGAGGAATTGCGCGCGTGGCTCGTGCCCGCGACGGCACTGGTGGAGGGAGCGAACCGCGTGGAAGTGACTTTAGAAAAAGGCGACGAAGCCACCGTTATCTTCCTCGATCTGGCCGCTGCTTGAGAAAGAACTGACGCATGAAAATTTTCACCCCCATCTGCTTACAACTGCTGCTCCCACTCGCGGGATGCGTTGCCCTTTCCCTCCACGCAGCGGAGCCAAAGCTCAACGTGCTCTTCATCGGCGTGGACGACCTGCGGCCCGAACTCGGCTGCTACGGCGCGGCGCATATCCAGTCGCCGAACATTGACCGACTCGCCGCGCGTGGCCTGCTGTTCGAGCGCGCCTATTGCCAGCAGGCGGTCTGCAATCCCTCACGCGCCAGCCTGCTCAGCGGTTGCCGTCCCGACACCACGCGCGTGATGGCGAACAACACCTTCCTGCGCCCGATGATGCCCGATGTGGTGACTCTGCCGCAGCAGTTTAAAAACCACGGCTGGCATTCCATGTCGCTTGGGAAAATTTTCCACCACAGCGAGTCGGAGCCGGGAGACGACCCGCAGTCGTGGAGCGAGCCGTCGTGGTATCACGGCGTGCCGTATCGCTCGTGGTTCACAGCGGAATCCGACGCGCTGATCAAGCGGCTCAAGGCGCTGCCGGACAAGGAGCGCCCGAGGATCGTGCGCGGCCCGCCCTTTGAAGCAGCAGACCAACCAGACGATGTGTATCCCGACGGCCAGACGGCTGTGAAGGCCATCGAAACGCTGCGCGCGCTCAAGGCAGCAGAGAAGCCCTTTTTTCTCGCCGTAGGTTTTGTGAAACCGCATCTGCCATTCACCTGCCCGCAGAAGTATTGGGACGTGTATCCGGCGGACACGATCAAACTCCCCACCAACTACTCCCCGCCAAAAAACGTGCCCGAGCCAGCGCTGCACAATGGCTATGAACTGCGCACCTACGGCGGCATTCCCGCGACGGGAGGCATCAGCGATGACACCGCATTGAACCTCATCCGTGGCTATCGCGCGTGCATCACCTTCATGGACGTGCAGGTCGGCAGAGTGCTCGATGAACTCGACCATCTGGGTCTGCGCGAGAGCACCATCGTCGTGCTCTGGGGCGACCACGGCTATCACCTTGGCGAGAACGGCCTCTTCACGAAGATGACCAACTTTGAACTCGGCACCCACGCGCCGCTCATCGTCAGCATGCCGAAGCAAGTCACTGCCGGTAAGCGCACTCGTGCCCTGGTGGAGTTGGTGGATCTCTACCCGACACTCGCGGAACTCGCGGGCCTGCCACTGCCGCCGCATCTCGAAGGCACGAGCTTCGCGCCGCTGCTCACCGATCCCGCGCGCGCCTGGAAGCCCGCCGCGTTCAGCCAGTATCTCCGTCCTGGCAAAGACCGGTTCATGGGCCGTTCCATCCGCACCGACCGCTGGCGTTACACGGAATGGATGAACGGCAAAAACGAAAGCGCCGGCATCGAGCTTTACGACGAGCAGACCGACCCGCAGGAGAACGTAAACCTCGCCCAAGAGCCAGCGAACCAAGCCATCGCCGCCGAACTGAAACAACGGCTCCACGACGGCTGGCAGACCGCGCAGCCACCCGCGCAGTGATTTCACCGCTGGCGGGTCTGCCGTAGCTTCGGTTGGCAACCGAAGTTCCCCGTTCCCAAACCACTTCGATTACCAATCGAACCGACCGGAGGGAGATAGACAGACGAAGGCTGCCCACAGGGTGGAGCGCAGCGACATCAACCTACTCATCCTCCATGCCGCTGAAGAAGTCGGTGATCGTCTTCTCCACACCCCAGGCCAGCCGGGCCAGCACATGCACACCGGGGATGGTTTCACCGCCTTCGATGCGGCTGATTATATCTCGCGACACGCCGCACTTCTGCCACAGGGCCTACATGCTCAGGCAGGAGGCCTCGCGCAACTCCTGTAGCCGCCTCGGCAGCCGTTTGCGGATGCGCTCGGCGTAGTCGTGGGCGTCGTGGTTGTTGGCCGAGGGCATCGCAAATCAGCTCCACATAAATGGGTATAAAGATCATAACGCTTACTTTTTTGGCAGTGCCGCTTCGATAGCTGCGGCGACCTTCTGGGCGAGGTAGTGATAGCCCTCGGGCGAGTAGTGGACGTTCGAGGGAAGTTGCGAGTCCGGCTTTGCGGCGGCGTGCGAGTTCAGATCATCGGTCGGAATGCCGGCGGCCTTCATCACGCGGGCGGCGGCTTGGTTGTATTGCCCGACGCGGCCTTCGGGATCGGTGGGATGCGGGGTGGTGGTGCGCCAGATGAGCTTCGCGCCTGTCGCCTGCATGATTTTGACGAGTTCGGCGAGGTTCTTCTCATAGTCGGCCAGAGGCACCTGGGCTTGCGGGTCGGCGGCTTTCGCGGGGCTTCCCTTGGCTGTGGCAGTCCGCATGTATTTCAGATCATGCAGCCCCCAGTTGAAATGAATGACGTCCCAGTGGGAATCGCCCAGCCATTTCTTGATGTTAGTCAGACCATTCGTCGTGGGGCCGCCATTGACGGGGATGCGATGCACGTTGGCCTTGCCTTTGAGCATCTCGCGCACGTCGAGCGTGTAGCCGATGGAGATCGAATCGCCGATGATGAGCACGCGTGGCAGACCGGGAACATCATTGATGCTGGCCATGGCCGGGTTTGGGGCGCGTTGCGCTGAAGCGCCGGCGGTGTCGGCTTTGCGTTCGACACGGACATAGTAGGCACCACGCGAGGTGTTGGACTTTTCGTCCAGCAGCCAGGTTTGCAGCTCTGCGGGACCAGCTTTGAGTTTGACCTGGAAGACGATTTCTTGCGCGTCTGGTGGAATCGGCTGCGTCTGATCAAAGTCGCCGATTTTCAGCCGAGCTTGAGTGGCTGCGATGGCCGCACCTGGGAGTGCGCCGGGGCTTTTGGGCAGTGCCTCCGTGATGGGGTGCTTCACTTCCTCGGGCCAGCGGCGCAGGGCCACTTCATACATTCCTTCGCGTTCGACACGCACCATCCAGGAACCATTCGCCTCGACGCCGTTTCGGATCGCGGGTTGATTCCAAGGTGCCGCGCCGTGCCAGTCAAACGCAGTGAGCCGAGCGGGATTCTCTGCATCGTGGCCGAGGACGATACGGGCGAAGTCTTTAGCATTAGGAAACACCTCCGCCCATTGTTTGTCATGGGCCGCCTGTAGCCGTTGAACGATGTCCGGGTGCTCTGCGGCGATGTCCTTCGTTTGTCCTGAGTCGGCTCGCACGTCGAACAACATCGTGCCTCCGACGAGTCTCCAGTGTTCAGACATGACCACGCCCGCTCTCTCGTTGGCTTTGTCTCTGGCTCGTGGAATGCGGATCAGCAGGCTGCGTTCGGGTGTGGTTTTCGCTTCGCCACGCAGCACGGGCGCGAGGCTGATGCCGTCGAACTTCGCTGCCTCGGGCCGCTTCAGTCCGCACAGCTCAATGAAGGTCGGCAGCAGGTCGATGTGCGCCGCCAGTGACCCGATGTCTCGCCCGCCGGTCAGTCCGCCAGCCGGCCAGCGGATGAAAAAGGGCACGCGATGCCCGCCCTCGTAGTAACTGCCTTTCTTGCCCCGCATTCCGCTGTTGTAACCCTGGGTCACGTTCTCCTGTTCGTCGGTTTTCACGCCCGAGCCTGTGCCGTTGTCGGTCATGAAGATGAGGATCGTGTCGTCCTCCAGACCCAGCGCACGGAGCTTGTCCATCAGCCGCCCCATGTTGGCGTCGAGATTGGCGATCATGCCGTAAAACTTCGCGCTCACCACGGAGGTGTTCTCGCGATACGGCGCGGCGTCGCTTTCGGGCACAAAGAGCGGGCCGTGGGGCGCATTCGAGGCCAGATACAAAAAGAACGGACGCTCGCGATGGGTCGTGATGAACTTCATCGCCTCGTCGAACCACACGTCCGTGCAGTAGCCGGTGTGTTTCTCCGGGCGACCGTTGCGGAAGTAGGTGTCATCGAAGTAATCGTTGCCCCAGTAGTCGGGCGTCTGGCCCACTCCGCCGCCGCCATGGCGGAGGACTTCCTGGAAGCCGCGATCCTCCGGGCGGAACGGATAGTTATCGCCGAGATGCCATTTGCCAAAGAGTGCTGTGTGGTAGCCGTTGCCCGCAAACGCATCGGCCATCGTGGGCACGCCCTCGCGCAGCATGGAGAGTCCAAAGGCCGTGCTCCACGCGCCCACGCGCACCGGATTGTTGCCCGTCATGAGCGCCGCCCACGTCGGTGTGCAGTTCGGCGAGACGTGGAAGTCGGTGAAGCGCACACTCTCACCATGCAGTTTGTCGAGGTTCGGAGTCTTGATATGTGCATTGCCATGACAGCCCAGTTCGCCGTGGCCCTGATCATCGGTGAGCACGAAGATGACATTCGGTGGCTTGGGGGCGGCGAATGCGGGCAGCCCAAGCAACAGGGCGGTGATGAGTGAAACAAGGGATTTCATGGCTTCGAGCTTTTCAGTCCAGCCTGGGTCGCAAGGTCATCTGGAAACGCCGAGATCGGCGAGAGCCGCACGTTCCGGTAAAAGCACTCTGCGCCTTCGCATTGAATCTGAATCTGGCCGGCAGTGAGAGGCTGGTTGTTTTTGTCGAGCGCCTGGGTGAGCGCGAAGACGACGACGCCGTTCACGAGGTGGATGGCGGCGTCGCCGAGCACATAGACTTCGAGTTTGTTCCACTCGCCCAGTGGTTTGTCCGGTTCAGCGCTGGCTTCGATGCGACTTGGGGTGGCGACGAGCGGTGCGGTGGGGTCAAAGATGGCGTTCTTTTCACCCTGGCGAAAGCAAGCGTGGCCGCGGCCACCTGCGATCCGATAGAAGTCGCCGAGGTCGCCCTCCTGCACCTGGTATTCGAGGCTGCTTTTCCAGACGTTCCAGAAGGCCCCGTGTTCACCGTGGCAGTGGTAAAGAATGCCGCTGTCACGAATCTTTTTCAAACGTGGCTCCCACCGCTTCTCACCCCACTTGAAGTCGGCACTGAAGTGGTAGTCGGAGTAGTCGGCCTTGGTGGTGAGACCGCCATAGATTTCACCGCTGATGCGTAGCACCGTGGTGCCGTCCTCGGTGAAAGTGGTGAAGACTTTTTTGGGGTCGTTGTTCAGGCCGAGAGGGGTGCCGGTTTTGATGTCTTTAGACTGTGGTGTGCCTTCGGGCAGTCCCGTGACAGTGGAATGCGGCACGCCCATGAAGACCTCCCATTTAGACAAGGAGGGATCGAGGAGGTCGATGGCTTTGTCTTCGGCGACTGCCGTCGGAGAAAGCATCAGCATGGGCAAAGCGGCAATGGTGAGGCAGGTGTGTTTCATGGTTGGTAAAAAATGCATGGCGGTCTGGAAGGATGAAGGTGAAGCGTGAAAAAAGTGCGGCACATAGTTTCTATTTGCTCACGAGCTGCCAAAACCACTCGCGCAACTGCTGCGTGGAGGGGCGGTCGTCGAGGAACATGGCAGTGGAGTGAAAGTGCAGGCCCGATTGCGCCCAGGTGACCTTGGTTTTCATTGCATCCATCACCGGCTGAAATTTATCCTGCGGGTTGTCGGTCTGGAAGACGGCCTGGCCTTTGAAGCGGGCGGCGCGTTCGATGGCTCCGGCCATGGTCGCGCCATTCCAGTTCGCACCATCCGAGTGCTGGCAGGCATGGAAACCTTTCCACAGGGCGGCGATTTTCTCGTTCCGCAAACCGATGTAACCGCAGGCGATGGCACCACGCGAAAAGCCGGTCAGCACGATGTTTTCGCGGTCGCCGCCGAACTTGGCGCAAACTTCCGCCACCATGCGCAAGACGTACTCTGCGGTGTCGTCAGCATTGCCCCAGGCATTCTCGGCGATTTTTCCAGTCGCACGATCCACAAAGGGCATGCCGAGACAGATCGCGCCTTTGCCTTTCGTGATGCCATAACCGATGACGCATTGATCCGGCAGTCCCGGCGAGTAGCAGACGGTCGCAAACATGATGTTGCCGGGGTATTCGACGATGACGGGATACTTCCTCCCGCGCTGCCAATCCTCGGGAAGATTCAGCACACTGTAGATGCCGCTCTTTTCATCGCCGGGAAGCCTGTGGCGGACTCGTTTTCCGGGCGCTGGCGCGGCGTCCTCGACGGCGGGCACGTCGATGCGGCCAGTCGGGCGTTTCCATTCCGGCGCATCGCCTTGGGCCGTCAAATGGCGGACTTCGATGGAGACCGCTTTGGTGATGATGGGGCTGAGATGCTCTTTCCCTCGGATCGTGACAGGCTCGGCCAGCATGACCTGCACCTGCTTCACATCGCCGGGATTGAGCTTTGGCGTGCCATCAGGATAGGTCGCGCGCAGCTTGCATGAAAAGGTGCGTGTCTCCTGTGAGGCAAGCACGGAGGAGTCCACCACGGCGCTCCAGCCATGATCACCCACCACCCAAAACATCACGCCGACCGGCACATCGCTGGTGTTTGTGATCTCGGCCTCGATCGTTGCACGCCGGGACAAGTCCCAGCCGCCTTTCGGTGGTGGAATGACCGTCCAGGCGTGACGCTCGGCCTTGCTGGTGGAGAGCGTGAGCACCCCCGCTTTCCATTCGGCCCGAAGATCGCGTAACTCACCAAGATCGGCGGTGCTGCGGAGATGCTGGGTGAGTGAGTGGGTTGTCTCCGCGTGCAGCGCAGCCTGCGGTGCGAGCAACAGGGCAGAGACAAGCATGAAGATGGATTTCATGATGATGGGGAGGAGAAGACGCGCCGCTCGCGTGAGGATGAGCAAACCGGTTGCGAAACCCTGCTCAAGGCCATTCTGCTGTCACCATTTTTCTGTGTTTTCGAGTCGTCTGGAGAAGACAAGAGAATGGGAATAGGAGCAGGCGGGTTACTTCACAATGCTCTGCGTCTTGAGGAACTCGATGGAGCGCTTCATCGTCACATCATAGTCAGCGTCGCCATTCGCCTTCCGAAAGAACGAGCCGTTGAAAAAGCCATGGTCTTTGCCTTCGAAGGGCACGAGCACACACGCATTGCCAGCTTCCTTCATCAACTTGGTGAAACGCCCAGCATTCTCGAAAGGAACCGTTTTGTCGGCGGTGCCGTGGAAGATGATCGTTGGCACGATGCCTTTGCGCACATGGTGACAGGGCGAGAGATCGGTCTGCTGCTCGGGTTGGAACTTCTTCGCGCCATAGCCCTTGTCCGTGGTGTCGAGCACCGGATTGAAAAGGATCATCGCATTGGGCATGGAGCTGATGGTGGTCTTCTCGCCGGCTTCTTCATGGCCTTCGATCACGCCCGTGCAAGCCGCCACATGGCCTCCTGCCGAACCTCCCGCAGCCACGATGCGATCCGGATCGACGCCCAATTCCGCCGCGTGCTCGCGAACCCAGCGAATCGCCGATTTGCCATCCTTCACGCACTCGAAGGGTGTCGTTTTGTTCCGATTGATGAGCCGGTAATCGGCAGAGAACGCCACTAGGCCCTGATCCGACATGGCTCTGGCCTGCTGATAGAACTGCCTTGTGCTGCCACCGATCCAGCCTCCGCCGAAGAAGAACACGATGGCAGGCCGATGATCCGTGGCTTTGAACCCGGCAGGCTCAAAGACATCCATCTTTAGCTCAGTGCCATTCACCGCCTTATAGATCGCTGAGCGACTTGGCGTGATGTCGGCGGCGTGGGATGCCCCAAGAGCCGCAAAGCCCATGAGGATGGATGTGACGATGTGCTTCATGGGTTGGTGGATTTGATTTTGAGCGACGGTCTTCATTTGGTTGGAATCGGGATGACGGCTTTCCGGCGCTCACGAGAGGATCGAACTCGCCGTGGCGTTGGCATCGGCGAAGCGGTCGATCGGTGCGCCTGCGTCCTGGAGCATGGTAGTCCAGAGGTTGGCGAGGGGTGTGTTCTCTTTCGGGGCGACGCGGTGCTGGCCGTGGGTGAGTCCCTTGAATCCGCCGCCGGTGAGCAGGCAGGGCACGTTGACGTTGCGATGGCCGCTCCGCAGTCCGCCGCCCCAGTAAACCAGGCTGTTGTCGAAGAGCGTGCCGCCGTTGGGATCGAGGGGATCCTTGCTGCGGCGGAGTTCGTCCACAAAGTCGGAATACATCTGCATCCACTTCCGGCTGCGCTGGAGGTTCAACTCGTGAAGCGCGGTGTTGGCCCCGTAGTGGGAGAGGGTGTGGGTGGATGACGAGATGCCCATGCTCTTGAGCAGGCCTTGGTCTGGCATCCGGTAGGTGACGACTCGTGTGGAGTCAGTCTGGTAGGCTGCGATGATCATCTTGAACATGGCCTGGATGACACGCTCACCGTGGGAGCCCTCGGGAATCAACTGCGCTTCATTCGGTTTGCCGAGCGTGGGCTTGGGGAAGGGTGCGTCCATCCATTTCTGCTCGCGGGTCAGGGCCAGTTCCACGTCGCGAATGCTGGTGGTGTATTCTTCCAGTTTCTCGCGGTCGCCTTTGTCCAGCAGACGCTTGGTGGAGCTGTTCTCGAACTCGAGGATGTCGAAGATGCTGCGCCGCTGGTTCAGGGCGTGGTGCAGTTCTTCGCGGGTCACGTTGCCGCCGAACAACCGGTAAAAGACTTCCAAGGGCGAGGCGAAGCCGGGCATCGGGCTGCCGTCTTCGCGATAGGACATGGCCACTCCGCCATGGCCGTTGCCGGCATCGTCGGCGGGGCAGTTGAGTTGCAGGCTTTCGTAACGGGTGCCCTTGCCGATGTGACGCGCCGCGATCTGGTCACACGAGATGGAGTTGTGGCGCGATTTGCCGGGAAAGCCGACGACATTGGCGCAGGTCAGCACGGCCTCCGTGCCCTCGTGGGGCTGTTTGTTTTGCAGGTTGCTGAGATTGGAAACCATCGTCACATGCGCCAGGTTTTTCTTCAGCGCATCCCAGCCCGGAGGCAGGGCGATGTCGGTGAAGCGACCTGCTGCGGTGGGATAAAAATGCTCCTCCATGTGGCCGTGACCCATGGCCATCCAGAGCAGGCGCTTGGGAGTTTTAGCAGCCAAGGCTTGCTCGGCGAGCACCCGGCTGCGCAGGGGCAGGAGGCTGGCGAGAAAGGGCAGCGTGAGCGCGCGTGCTCCGCTGCGAAGAAACGAACGGCGTGAGTGATTGTGGGTGCTGAGGTTCATGAGATGGGTCTTTCAGTGGGATGATTTCTCGGATTTGCCGGCACGGATCGAAGGGAACCGGCTGGCGATGTAGTCCATCTCGATCCGCTCGTGATCGGCGAGCTTCTGGAGCAGGCCTGCATAGGTGGCGTCTGCTTTGGCCGCTTCCTTGTGCTTGCGTTGGTCGGGTGCTCTCGCACTGCGAAAAAAGGGATACTGCCGCTGGATGTCCTGATAGACGGCGTTGGTGGCCAGGATTAGCTTTTGGAAGGCTTCATCCGTCTTCAACTGCACTCTCGCATCAGCGATCTGCTTGTGTTCTTTGAACTTGGGGTCGCTGTCCAGGTTGGCGACCGGGCGTTTGGTTTGCAGGGATACCAGCGCGAAAGGTCGGCATCGGATCGTGCAGTGCCTTCCCAGAGCTTGAGGTCGTCCAACTGGCCTTGTCCGTCCAGGAAGCTCATGGCAAAGCGGCTCATCGGATTTTTGAACCGTGCATTCTGCCCCATGAGAAAGTGCTGATCGTCTATGTGGAGAAACATCTGGCTGCCGGATTTCTCAAGCGTGACCGGGTAAGTGCGGCCCGGCTCCAGTGTCAGCCCCGTGCAATCGACGTATTCAGCAAACGAGCGTCGGTCACGCTCCACAAACTTGTAGCCATACATCAGGCCTTTCTCGATCCTGACGACGAGGCAATGGCCGAGGTCATCGTTGAAGACGATGTTCATTTTGAGGAAGTCAGGGCCGGGAGTCATTTTGAACTCCAGGATGAAGTCGCCAAAGGGCGGGTCGAAGCTGCGGCTCAGGCCGGGTTTCTCGGCGGAGTTCTGGCTCTTGGAAGCATCAAAGGTGAACTGCCCGTTCTGGATCTCGATTGGAGCCTGCTTCTTCCCGTTCGACCATGTTTCATGGCTGACGGCGGCGGAGTTGAAATCATCCTCGAACATCAATTTGCCCTTCTGAACGAGGACAGGTTCGAGCGCATGGGCCGTCACCGCTGTGAGCAGAACCAGGCAGACGGCTATCGAGTTAAAAGTATGTGGGAAGCTCATGATAGGATCTATTTTTGGAGGAAGGGCGTGCTAGTCACGACTTTCAAAATCATGCGCCTGACGGGAAACTTTTCGGCGGCGAGATCATCGAGCGCTTTGCCGATGACCGGACGATCCGTGAAGCTCGCGTTCCTGCCCACGGCGTAGCAGAAAAAACCTTTGAACAGGGACTCGGCGACTTTCCGTTCCTCTTTCATCAAGGCGGCTTTCAGTCCGCGCAGGTCGTTGAAGGATTCCCCGCTGGGAAGCCTGCCGCTGGCATCAATGGGGTAAATCTTTTTCGGCAGACGCCGAATCTGCCCCGCCTCTTGAGCCTCGGTGACGAGCTCCTCGTCGCGCCACATGCCGACTGGATCAAAGTTCTCCAACCCCAGGCCGATGAAATCAAACCGCGCATGGCAGGAGGCGCATTGGGCTTTCTTCTGATGCAGCTCGACGAGCGACCTGACGCTCGGCAGCGGGTCCGTGGCGGAGGCGATCAACTCGGGCACGTTCGGCGGTGGCGGCGGCGGTGGCTCATTGAGCAGGATGTCCTTCACCAGTGAACCACGAATGACGGGGGACGTTCGGTTGTTCATGGTGCCGATCGAAAGGAACGCCGCCTGCGTCAGCAGTCCGCCTCGGGGTGAATCTGGAGGGAGCATCACCTTCTGGAAGCCATCCCCGGAGTAATGATCCGTCAGTCCGTATTTCAGCGCCAGCACGCCGTTCACGAGGGCAAACTTCGAATCAATCAGATTGGCAGCCGGGAGATTTTCCTGCGCCAGTGCTTTGAAGAACTCCACGGGTTCCGTCTTGGCGGCCAATATCATCGCGTCGGTGCGGTGCAGCAGCAGCCGCGAACTAAGGCCGACCTCATCAAACCGCTTCAGGTGCGTCCACTGGCTCATGAAGCCCGCGTAAAAATGCTCCGCGCGAGGATGGGCCAGCATCCGGTCCACCTGCTGCGCCAGCACCGCCTCCTGCCGCAACGCTCCACTTGCAGCGAGGCGGAGCAACTCCTCGTCGGGCGGGCCGCTCCAGAGAAAATAGGCAAGCCGGTTCGCCAGACTGACCGCGTCCAGCTCCCGCGATTTCTGATTCTCTGCGGCAGCCGGTTCGAGCAGGTAGAGAAAACGCGGCGAGCAAAGAATCATCGCCAACGGATCGATGATCGCGTCCTTGAAACTCTTTCCGGCGTCCCGCTGCGTTCGGTAATAGGTCTGGAGCCGCTTGAGCCATTCGTCCGACACCGCCTGACCGCGAAAGGCGGCGGTCGCAAACTGACGCAGGAAATCAGGGACGATCTTGTCGAGGTCTTCGTCCCGGCCCTTTGCTAGATCGAATCTATCGGCCAGTAGCTCAAAGACGGTCTTGGGAGCGTAGAACGGCCCTTCCGCCTCAGTCCACTTCACGAGGATCGTTTCGGGCGGAGCACCCGGTTCGATGGGGAGATAGTGCGGATACAACTGTCCCACAGCCGGTCCACCCCGCCGATCCTCCATGAACGTCACGCCTCTTTCCGATTCTTTGCGGGTAGCGGGACGGAAATCGGGACTGAAGGATGGATGCCAGACCATTTCGTGAATGGAGGGTTTTTGGATCGATCCGGTCACCAGAAAGCTGCCGATCGGTTTCCCGTTGCTCCCGTTGAGGCCGCGACCATTGGGCACCGTCATTCGGATAAGCCGACGCTGGGTGATGCCATCCAAAACACCTGCCTGCACACGCAGCCGGTAGTGAGCCCGGGCATCGTGAGGAAAGTGGACGCCGACACCGGAAACCGTCGTTCGCATGGACAGCATGTAACCCAGTTCGTGATAGGCGAGGTTATCCACATAATGCTTCGCATTCTGGCTGCGGTCGCGATACTCAGCATGACGCGGATACTTGGCGGTTCCGGGGTTATAAGTGATCCATTCGTATTCGGTCAGGCCGACTTCGGACCAGGGCTTGTCCGTCTCGTGGACGATCTTGATCTTCTCCAAAGCCTCATGCACTGACTTGCCAAATGAGACACCGTTGGCCGCGCTGCGATGCGTCACCTTCGCCTCGTCGCGCGGCTGGCAGGCCCAGTGCAGGGCCATGCGGGACACTTCGCGGGCGAAACTGAAATACCGCTCCAGTTGCATCGCGCTGAGGGACTGATTTGCCCCGATGGTGTCGAAACGTCCGACTTGGTCATCCGGCAGGCCTTCGCCGTCGATGCTGACTCCCATCAGCTCCTTGATGGTAGCCACATACTCACGGCGGTTCAGCCTACGCGGGATGATCTCCGCGCCGTTCTCACTGAGCATCGTCTGCGCCGACTGGAGGGACTCCGTGAGATCGCCGACCACACGAATGAGTTCGTCCTTAGTCGGCTGGCGCTTCTCCTTCGGCGGCATCTCACCGGCATTGAGCTGATCAAGAATGTCCTGCCAATGCAGCGCATCGGTGCTGTTGGTAATCCGCCGGGTCAGACCTTCGAGATCCAGGTCCGCCTTCGCCGTCGCCGCGTCGTGGCAGGTGTAGCAGTAGGATTGAAAAAACGCTTCCATGCTTGCCGGTGCCGCGATGGATCTTGGCTCCAGCCCTGCCGCCGCTTTGGCGGATGGTGGATCGGCAGACATCGCGGACATCGGTGCCAGCAGCAGGGCGAAGAGGATTCTCAGGTGAGTCATGGGGTGATTTTCGGAAAGGGCTTGGGTGGCAAAGTGCCGGCGTTCATGAGACGGACGACGATGCTTTCTGCTGTCAGCCCACGAGTTCCGTCAGCTCGCCATTACTGTCAGCGAATTGCTTCCGCTCGATGCCCATGCGGTGGAGCAAGGTGAGGTAGAGGTTGGAAAGCGGGATGGACTTATCGAAGCGGCGGTGTTCGCCGTGTTTGAAGCCGAGGCTTTTGCCGCCAGCGAGGATGAGGGGGTAGTTGGAATTGTTGTGCGTGTTGCTGTTGGAGCTGCCGTAGAGGACGACGGTGTTGTCGAGCAGCGTGCCAGCGCCTTCCTTTACGGCGGCGAGCTTGCCGAGGAAGTAGGCGAGGTTTTCGGTCCGCCATTGATCCCATTTGCCGAGGCGTTCCGCGCCTCCCGGCTTGTTCCACTCGTGCGCGAGGCCGTGGGCGGAGTTACCGAAGCCGAGAAGCTGCGAAAACTTCTCCGCAATGGTGGTGCCGCTCATTCCGTCGAGTTGATAGGTGGCGATGCGGGTGCTGTCGGTCTGGAAGGCGAGCACGAGCAGGTCGAGCATGGTGCGGATGAGTTCCTTCGGCGTGTTGTCGTCGGCGTCGAGCGTGAGGCCGCTGGCGTTGACCTGCGGTTTCGGCACGTCGAGCCAATTGGCGGAGCGCTGCACCTGCTGCTCCACCTGGCGGACGGAGGTGAGGTATTGGTCGAGCTTTTCCTGGTCTGCCTTGCCGAGCTTCGCATTCAGCGAGCGCGCCTCATCGAGCAGGAGGTCGAGGTGACTGCCGGTCACGGCCAATCCTTTTCGCTGGGCTTCGATGCTGTCCCGGTTGGTGCCGAACAGCCGCTCGAAGATGAACGCGGGCCGGTTCAGCGAGGGAATGGGCTGGCCGTCATCGGAATAGGAAAGCGTGTTGGAACGCGTGGGATTCCCCACGCCGCCCTCGGTCGAGAGCACGAGCGAGGAGAAGCGCGTCTCGCCGCCCATCTGACCCGCCATGACCTGATCGAGCGAGATGGTGTTCTTGAAGTTGCCGTTTTTCAGCGCCGCACCGGTCAGGAAGGTGTCAGCCGAATCATGACCGCCTCCACCGACCATGAGCGGGTGCTGCAGTCCACCGAGCACGCTGATCTGATCGCGCATCGGCTGGAGGCCCTTGAGCGATTCATTGAACTGAAAGTCGCGTCCGGTTTGAAACGGGAACCAGTTCCATTTCGCATCCTGATGCTTCTCGCCGGGCAAACTGACGCCATACGGAAAGTAGATGGAGCAAAACCGCTTCGGCGCGGCTTTGATCGGTGCCGCGCCCGCAAAGGCTTCGAGCCAGGGCAGTGCGAGCGTGATGCCGGAGGCCCGGAGAAAATGGCGGCGGGTGGTGGTGTTCTGGTGCATGGTTTGATGAAATTACGGTTTGAGGAAAGGCTCGCTGGTGACGATGTCCTCGATGAGCGCGGGCAGCTTGTAGCCGTTGGCCGAAAAGCGCCGGGTGAGTTGTTCGACCGTGACCTCATCCGCCCAGGTGATGCCGCGACCGAGCGCGTAGGCGAGGAGTTTGGTGACGAAGGCACGGGCGAACTGGTCTTTGCGCTCGTGCATGAGATACGCCTTCAAGCTGTCGAGGCCATCGAGCGTCACACCGCCAGGCAGGCTGTCCTTGGCCACGACGGGGAGTCTGTAAAAAAGCGGATTACCCCGCTTGTCCTTCTTCCCGTTGGGACGGACGATGGCGTCGCGCCAGCGGCCGATGGCGTCGAAGTGATCGAGCGCCACGCCCCACGCATCGATGTCGCGATGGCAGTCGGCGCACGCGGGATCATTGCGGTGGATCTGCATCTGCTCGCGGATGGAGAGCTTCGCGAAGTCGGGATTCTCCGCAGGCAGGTCGGGAACATTCGGCGGCGGCGGCAGCGGCGGGTCGTGCAGCAGGCGCTCACGAATCCAGACGGCCCGCTTGATGGGATGCGAGTCCTCGCCGTTGGAATTGGCCAGATGCATCGCCGCGTGGCCGAGCAGACCACCGGGCCGCTTGGTGCCTGCGAGCGAGACACGCTCAAACGCCTGCGACTTCGGGCCGCTGAGGCCGTAGTGCTTGGCCAGCTTCGCATTGAGCATGGTCCAGTCGCAGTCGAGAAATTGCAGCGCGGAGCTGCCGCTGCGCAGGATTTCGGCAAAGAAGGCGCGCGTTTCGCCGACCATGTCGGTCTTCAGCCGGTCATCGAAGCGGGCATAGTATTGCGGATTGATGGCCACCCGATGCACTCCGCCGAGATCCAGCCACTGCGTGCTGAACTGCTCCACGAAGCGCTGTGATTTCGGGTCTGCGAGCAGACGCCCGACCTGCGCGGCGAGCGTCTTCGGCTCCCTCAACGCGCCCTGCGCGGCAAGGCCGATCAGCACATCGTCCGGCATGGAACTCCAGAGGAAATAGGAGAGCCGCGTGGCGAGTTCGTAATCGTCGAGCGCACGACCAGCATCATTCTTCAATCGTGGCTCGACGAGATAAAGAAAGCGCGGTGATGCCAGCGCGACCACGAGCGTCTCGCGCATCGCCGCGACGAAGGACACCTGCTCTGACAGTTTCAAGAAGTGCCCGTGGTATCTGGCGACTTCCGCGTCGCTCACCGGACCGCGCCAGGCACGCGTCAGAAAGCGGCGCAACACTTCGCGGGCGTATGCCGGCGTGCCTTCGTTGGCGTCGGCAAAAAGGATGCGGCGATGCTCCGGCGGAGGCCACTGCGGATAGTCCTGGCCGACGAACTGGACCGACTCGACGACGATGTGCGGGAAATCGGGATCGATTTCGTATAAACGCTTTCGCGGCGTTTCTTTCGCAATGGGCGGCAGTGCTGCGGCGTCGTCGAGGACGTTGGTCACAACGGCGGTCTGAAACATCTGGCGCTTCCCTCGCTGCGCGAAGGGAAAATGCTGGGCGAGTCCGCTGAATTCATACACACGCGGCTGGGTGTCCGTGATCTCCCGCGTCCCGACTACTTCTGAGAGCAGGACAGTCCCAACAGTATAGCAGCCGTAAGCCACACTCATGATTGGCGCGGGCTGGCCAAGCTTGAACTCAGCGTGTGCCTTCACGCGAATCGTGAATCGACCAGCTTCGGGAATTCCTTCGCGTTCGGCCGCTTCTTTGCCAAAGGTAGCGACAAAGGCACCGGTGCGGTCGAGGATGCGGTCAGCGCTCACGTTTTTCAGGCCACTCGCATTAAACACCACTTGGTCCCACTCCACGACCTCGCGCGACTCGGTGCGCTTCGGTTGCGGGCCGTCCAGCAGCACTTCCCCGAGCGCCGTGCGGGCGGATTCGAGGTAGATCTCCATCTGCAGCGCGTTCATGCCGAGCGTCGCGCCATCGTTGGCGAAGCCTTCTTTGGAAAGCGGGTCGGCAGGCAGACGCTCGCCGTATTTCCCCGGCACGCCGAGCAGATCCGTCATCGTGAAGCGATACTCGTCCTTGTTCAGCCGTCGCATCACGATGTCCGCGCCTTCCTTCTTCGTCGCCGCGAGCGCCGCGTTCATCTGTTCGCGAATCCAGCCCGTCAAAACACGTCGCTCGATGTCCGAAGGGCGCGGCTCCTTTTCGGGAGGCATCTCGCCGGCGGCGACGGCATTCAGCGCGTCATGCCAGCTCTCGCTCGCCGCACGGTCCTTGATGAAATCAATGGAAAGGGTGTCCAGCCGCAGGTCGCCTTTCTGTTTTTTCTCACCGTGGCAGGCAAAGCAGTGCTTTTGCAGCACGGCATGAACTTCCGGTGGAAACGCCGTGAGCCTCACTGGCGCAGGTTCCGCCGCCGAAAGAGTTGTGATGAGCAGGAGAAAAGCGGCTGCGATTTTCATGGTGAGATTATCAGGCAAGTCACGGTGGGAGGTTTGGATAGGCTGCGGAGTGATGGGACCACCGCTCAAGGCAGTGGCATCTCCTGGGTGATGAGACGGACCCGCACGTCATCCAGGTAGCGCTCGGGCATCGGCAGACTGTATGGCTCCAGACCCGTAAGCATCGTCATCAACAGCACCCTCGCCTCGGCTGGCACATCCATCACCAATCGCCTCGTGTTCCACTCTCCGACCTTCATGCTGTCCGACTGCTCCACGTGAGCGAGCGTGCGTTCAGGCGCAGCACCATTCATCAACAATTTGTGCGCTTCAGCCGCCTCCTCCGCAAAGGCTGTGAGACGCAGTCGAAGCCTGCTTTTCACCCCGGGTTCTCCACCATAAAAGCGCACCATCACTTCGATCTGCCGTGATTGTCCTGCGCTCGCA
Organism: Verrucomicrobiota bacterium; assembly: GCA_031411235.1. Lineage (GTDB taxonomy): Bacteria > Verrucomicrobiota > Verrucomicrobiia > Verrucomicrobiales > Verrucomicrobiaceae > JANOAR01. The sequence goes on from JANOAR010000171.1 coordinate 60,434, forward strand.
AGCGGCAGTGACGTCAGATCCAGGAAGCGGTAGGCAGAACTCTGCGTCCGTCCGTCCTGCGGTTGCAGAGCGAGCATGCGTCTCCCTCCGGCAGGCTTCACACCGTCTTTGGCTTCCACCGGAGCCAGCAAATCGCCCGACCAAACACCCACACTCGTTGGCACGCCGCGCCCCAGAATCATCGCCGCATCTTCAAAACCCTCCACCAGCAAGGTCTGCACGACATCGTGTTTCCGGGCGACATAGCCAAACACCACCGACGTGCAGAGCATCCCAAACACAATCCCCGCCGCCGCCGCCGTGAGTGGACGCCAGGAGAGCCAGCGCAAGCTCTCTTTGACAATGTTTCGCGCAGATCGACTGGTTCCGCCGACTACTCCCTGTGAAAGTTGCGGTCGGTGATTCCCTGCCAGCGCGGCATCCAAATGGGCGTAGCGCAGGAACTCCCGGCGCACGGACGCGTCCTGCAGGATCAAGGCTTCGAGAGCCTCGACTTCCTCCCGTGTCGCGGCACCGCTGAGATAGCGGTGCATCAACTCAAGCTGACTTTCATTTTCGTTCATATCATTTCCTCCCGTGCGAGCACCTGCCGGGTGCAGTCCATCAAGGCCATGCGGATGCGGTGCAGTGATTTGTAGAGCGACATGGCGGTGCGGCCCGAGTCGGCGGCGAGGTCATCCATGCGCACCCCTGGCGCATACGCGGCCTCGACCAGCGCCCGCTGGGTATCCGGCAGTTTCGTGAGGCATTCATCCAAAGCCCGGCGCTCCGCCTCAAACGTGGCGGCGGATTCCTCCGCCTCCTGCGCCAGCAGCGCCAGGGCAGCCTCGCCAAACACATGCCGGTCGCGCCGCAGTGCCCGCCCGAAATCCAGCGCCTCGAACCGCGCCACGCCAAAGGCCCAGCGACGGAAATCATCCGGGCTGCTGATGTCCTCAAACTTCCGCCACAGCACCGCCGCCACCTCCTGCATGACCTCGCGTGAATCCTCCAGCGTCGGCACCAGCGACCGCACAAACCCACGCAACGCCTCCTCATGCTCCACATAGAGCCGGAGAAAGAGGTCGTGGCGTTTCTGTTCGTGCGGGGTCACTGCTTAAACACTGCCCGCGAGGTGCGCATTTGCCGAAAAAAGTTTCACAATGCCCATCTGACCTGTCCGGCTATCGCGCATCCGGTGCGAGACGAGTGCCAGTGTTCATGTGCAGGCGCGATGCACGCAGAGGATGATGATGATGAGGGTGAGGATGGGTTTCATCGTGTGGGGTAACGTGCTGGTTGCCTGTTCATCGCACCAAGCTGGCTTTTCCGGTGCCGCCGCGAGGGGTGGTCTTGGGATAGTCGGGGGGAGGGGGAAGTTGAGCTTCACGTCGTCAATGATGAGCCCGTCGGTGTTGGCGTGGAGTTGGATGCTGCCAGGGCGATGGAAGGTGAGTTTTTCAAAGCGCAGGTTCCGCACGGTGCAGATGCCGGCGCTGGCGTCCGCGCCGACAGGGGCTATTTGCCAGGCACCTGCTCCGGAAGCAAACTGATAGCCGACATGCCTGTGGCTGTTGCCATTGTATCCATCTTGGAGGCTGTGCTTGCTGGCGTGATCCAACGACCCCCGGCAACAAGCGACGGAAGTCGGCGAGACATGCCGCGTTCATAAAGATGCTCTCGACTCGTCGATGGACGCTGGTCACTTCCCGCCCGCGGCTGGCAAGCCGACGTGGCGCAGGAGAAACTCAACCGCGCTCTTATGCTTATCCATTTTATCGGTATAGACGGCGACGACGGGGATGCCGAGTTCCTTGCACCGCCGCTCGATGACCTGAGTGTGGCGCGGGTGATGGAGGAGATGGCCGCGGCTGGTTGGTTCACCGTCAGGCAGCGAGCATGAAAGGTAGATAGGCGGATCGTCGGCGGTGAGGAGGCCGAGCATGTTGCAATCGGCACGGATTCGCTTGCCTTGTTCAGTGTCGTAATCGGCTTCGCTCTTGAAGTGGTAGAACAGCGGGCCTTCGACCTCGCCATCAGCCTCGCCTTTAAGCCATTCAGGCTTGAAGGGAAAGATGACGCGGTCCCACTCACGCATGTCGTAAGTCGCCTGGGTTTTGAGGCAGCCAGCGGCGCTGATGCGGCTGGACTCGCGCAGCACGGGGTCAGTGGACTTCGGATCCGCCAAGTCATCATGCGTCGCGAGCCACAACGACGTGCCCGCACCGGCCGAGCTGCCGAAGGAGGCGATGCGCTTGGGATCAATGTGAAACCGGGTCGCGTTGGCGCGCACAAACTGGATTGAACGAGCGGCATCGCGGAGAATGTCCTGGATGGGCGCGTGCTCACGGAAGCGGTAGTTGATGCTCATGAAGGCCGCGCCGCCGTCGAGTGCCTCGCGGAGCGCAGCGAGACTAAGTTTTTGTGCTTTGTCGCCTCCCACGAATCCGCCGCCGTGGATGTACACGATCAAGGGAGCGGCCGCGTTAGCATTCTTCCCGTACCAGAAATCGAGCACATTGCGTTCGTGCGGGCCGTATTGCACGTCGCGGAGGTCTGGCGCGGGCTGAGCGCTGTCGGTGGGCGCGGCCTTGGCCTCGGCCTTGGCCTTGCCGCGGCGTTTGGTGGCGTATTGGCGCGCCTCGTCCTCAGAAAGCTTGCCGTCTTTGTTCGCGTCGGCTTCGGGGTAGGCCTTGAACAGTTGTTGAAGGCGGGCTTCAGGCGATTTCTTTTCTTGGGCAACGAGCGAAGCGCAGACGGCGAGACCTGTGCTGAAGGCGAGGACAAAGCGATGTATCATGGTTTTTCGGATTTTCATGGGTAGATAATGGTTGGAAGTTGCTGAAACCGGGTCTTTCTCAAAACTTTCCATGCAGCAGATCGGTGAGGGTCTGATAGCCC
>JANOAR010000172.1:0-5540 GCA_031411235.1 Verrucomicrobiota bacterium
GTCGAAAATGAGCAGTGCGCCGTGCTTGGTGGTGATATCGCGGAGTTTTTGCAGGAAGCCGGGTTTTGGCAATATGAGGCCCGCATTGGCTGGATAGGGCTCGACGATGATGCAGGCGATTTCGTGGCCTTTTTTGTCGAACAACTCTTCGAGGGCCGCTTCGTCGTTGAATGGCAGCACGCTGGTGAGTTCGGCAAAAGCTTTGGGCACGCCAGCACTGTCGGGATTGCCGTGCGTGAGTGCTCCGCTGCCTGCGGCGACGAGGAGGCTGTCGCTATGGCCGTGGTAGCAGCCGTCGAATTTCACCAGGCGATCACGGCCGGTGAATCCGCGTGCGAGCCGGATGGCGGACATCGTTGCTTCGGTGCCGCTGCTGACCATGCGGACTTTTTGAATGCTGGGCACCCACTGGCAGATGGTGCGGGCCATTTCGACCTCGTAGAGATTGGGGATGCCGAAACTGACGCCGTCTTTGGCCGCGTTGTGGATGGCCTCGATGACGGCAATCGGCGCATGGCCAAGGATCGCAGGCCCCCAGGTGCCGACATAGTCGATCATGCAGCGGTCATCGACGTCGTAGATGCGGCAGCCTTTGGCACGCTTCACAAAGAAGGGATCGCCGCCGACGTTGCGAAAGGCGCGCACAGGCGAGTTCACACCTCCGGGGATGTATTGCTTGGCGAGGTCGAAGAGTTTGGTGGAAAGGGGTCCGTTGGGCATGGTGGAGGTGGGAAATGAATACTCGGGAGAATTTATGCGTCGAACAAAAGGTTGCCTTGTGCCGTCTGAGTCGGGTAATCTCCACCCGAAACCCAGCCGCTGCCTATGAAATGCCTTCTTGCCACCTCCATCCTGTTTTTGATTTCAGCCTATGACTTGAGTGCGCAGCTTGCCAAAGCTCGTCCGTCTTCGTTGCCACAAGAGACCGGGACGTTTTCCATTGAAGGGATGACGCCTAAGCCGGTGGTGGTGAAGATCCAGCAGGAGTCCCCGGTTTACTCGACGAGCAAGTTTCAGGGCGCGGTGGGAAGCTTTGCCCCAGGGGTGATCGTGACGCTGGTGGCGATGAGCGACACCGGCTACCGCGTGCGTGGCCGTGCACGGCATGCGGACGTGGCGGGTTGGGTGCGGCAGACGGATGTGTTGTCGAAAGATCCTCTTCTGGCGGACAAGCTGAAAAAACTTTACGAGCGCTCGCAGCAGGTTGCGGAGTTGATTAAGAGTAATCAAGTCGCACTCGGAATGACACCGGAGGAAGTGCAGTCTTCACTTGGTAAGCCGACACGGCAGAGCACCAAAGTGAACGCTGCGGGCAAGGAGCAGCGGCTTGAGTACTCGATTTTCGAAAAGGTGCCGCAAGTGACGACGTCGCAAAATGCCTTTGGTCAACTGGTGCAGACGGTGATCTATGTGAAGGTCGAGGTCGGCACTTTGAGCATGAGCATCAAAGATGGCGTGGTCGAAGAAATCGAGGAGACAAAGGGAAACCCTCTTGGTGCTGGTGGTGTGAAGATCGTGCCCGCACCGGTTGTCTTTTGAGAGCTGGCAGTATGCAGTAGGCAAAAAAAACGCCGCAGAGTTAAGCTCCGCGGCGTTTTAAGAATGGCGTGCAGGTTTACTTCACGACAGGGCGCAGCACCATGTTGCGGTAGTCGATGTTGGTGTGGTCGCCCTGGAGATAGATGGGGCCAGGCTTGGTTTCATCGCTGCTCATGGCACCGCCGGTGCAGCCGAGCACGGGTTGATTGTCGATGATGGTTTTGCCGTTGAGGATGACGGTGAGGTGGCGGTCAACGAGCGTGATGTCCAGTGTCTGCCATTCACCGATGGCCTTCTCAGCCGCCACACTGGGTGTGATGCGGCTGTAGAGCGCCCCCATGTGGTGGGAGTCGAGTTGTTTGCCAAAGCTTTCCATGACCTGCACTTCATAGATGCCACGCAGGTAGATGCCGCTGTTGCTGCCCTCCTGAGTGCGGACTTCGGTTTTCAAATTGAAGTCGGAGAACTCAGCATCGGTGCGCAGATTGCCAAAGTGCTTGCCCTTTTCCTTCGTCACTCGGTTTTGCAGTGCGCCATCAGCCACGCTCCAGCCATTGTCGCCGCCTTCTTTGAGCAAGCGCCAGCCGCTGAGGTCCTTGCCATTGAGGAGAGCGATGGGGTCGCCAAATTTGACCTTGGAGAGATCAGGCTTGGCAGGCAGATCCGCGATGCGCTTGCCTACGAAATCGGCTGGTTGGCCCATTTGCTTGCCTTCGGGATTGTGTTTTACCGTCGAGAGGCTCAATGCATCACCACTGCGTGTTGCGGTGATGGTTTCAGTGGTGACTTTGCCTTCTTTGTTCTTCTGCTCGCGGGTAACGATGAGTTTATCACCATCGACCTTCGTGCCAGCAGTGGGGACCACGCTGCCGCCGCCCCAGAGCACGCTGGAACTGAGTTTGCCTTCTTTTTCTTCCACGCCCAGCCAGCCTGCGCCACCTCCTGGGATGGTGAGTGCCCAGCGGCCGATGAAGGGGTTTTCAGCGCCAGCGATGGTGCTGAAAGAGAGGAGAAGAGCGAGGATGGTGTGTTTCATGGTAGATAAACGGGCAAAAAGAACGCCGCACAAGGCGGCGTCCTTCCGTTGATTTATGAATGACCTGAGTGTCGATCAATGAAACGAATAAGGGCTGTAATTGGAGGGCTGAGCGTAGCCATTGTTGGAATAGCCTTGGCCGTAGTCGTTATAGGACTGTTGGTATGGTTGTTGGTAGGGCTGCTGGTAGCCTTGATCATAGTCCTGGTAGTAACCCTGTTGCTGCTGCGGCTGGCAATACTGTCTTGGCTGTTGCTGGTATCCTCGGTTTTGCTGAAACAGTGTTCCGGCAAGCGCACCGAGCGTGGCACCGATGGCGGCACCTTCCAGACCACGACGTTTTTGATTGCCAATGATGCCACCTGCAGCGGCACCGAGCAACGCACCACCGATGAGGCCATCAGCGCGGGTCGGCTGACCATTTCCACCCCATTGGCCATAGCCGGGGGCATAGGTGGCGCAGGAAGTGAGTGTGAGGGTTAAAAGCAACGTGCTGGTGACTAAGAGGCGGAGCGCGGAGGTTTTCATCGTGTTTGTTTGGGTTACGGGTCTTGTGACGCCAGACCTCAATTTTCATTCAAAATCGATGTTTAAATTTCATCCCGAGCTGTCGGCTGGGGCCCGAAGTTGATTTAAAGAGAAAAATTGGGTGAAAAACTGCTCCACTGGCTAAACCTGCCTCCTCACGATGAATACCCCTCAGACCTTCACTACCGGCTCCGGCTCCACTGGCAAATTTTACTCTCTTCCCGCTCTCGAGCAGGCTGGCATTGGCAAAGTCTCGCGTCTGCCAGTTTCCATCCGCATCGTGCTGGAGTCGCTGTTGCGAAATCTGGATGGCAAGAAGGTCACCGACGCCGATGTCAAAAACCTCGCCAACTGGAACGCGAAAGCGCCCGGTGAGTATGAAATTCCTTTCACCGTCGCTCGCATCGTGCTTCAAGATTTTACGGGTGTGCCGCTGCTCGTCGATCTGGCTGCCATGCGCTCCAAAGTGAAGGAACTCGGCAAGAACCCAAAGATGGTCGAGCCTCTCGTGCCTGTGGACCTCGTCGTCGATCACAGCGTGCAGGTCGATTTCGCCGGAACTCAGAATGCATTGAATCAAAACCTCGCGCTCGAGTTTGAGCGCAACAAGGAGCGCTACCAGTTCCTCAAGTGGGGCGAGCAGGCCTTTGATACCTTTAAAGTCGTGCCTCCCGGCATTGGCATCGTGCATCAGGTGAACCTTGAGTATCTCGCTAAAGGCGTGCTGGAGAAAGACGGCGTCTATTACCCGGATTCACTCGTCGGAACCGATTCGCACACGACCATGATCAACGGCCTCGGCGTCGTTGGTTGGGGCGTGGGCGGCATTGAAGCCGAAGCCGGCATGCTCGGCCAGCCCGTGACCTTCCTCGTGCCGGAAGTCGTCGGCGTTTACCTCACTGGAGCGCTCAAAGAAGGTGTCACCGCCACCGATCTCGTGCTCGAAGTGACGCAGAAGCTCCGCAAGCTCGGCGTCGTCGGCAAATTCGTCGAATTCTACGGCCCCGGCGCGGTCAGCCTGCCGGTCACCGATCGTGCGACCATCGCGAACATGGCTCCTGAATATGGTGCCACGATGGGCTTCTTTGGCGTTGATGAAGAAACCATCGCCTATTTGCGCGGCACGGGTCGTAGCGACGAACTTTGCACCACGGTCAAAAATTACTACCAAGCGCAAGGCATGTGGGGCATCCCCACTGCGAAAGGCAGCATCGAATTCACCACCGAGATGGAGATCGACATCAGCTTGGTCGAACCTTGCGTCTCTGGTCCAAAGCGTCCGCAGGATCGCATCACCGTCAGCGCTTTGAAGACGACGTGGAATGACCTCCTGAGCAAGCCCACGCCGCAGGGCTACGGCAAGACACCGGAGGTCACTGAAGCGCTCGATTTGCCACCCTCGCTCGACGCCGTGCCGGATGGCGCAGGATCCCTCGCGGATGCTCTCGGTGCCGAGCAAGGCGTCGTTCTCGAGCCGAGCGACGAGCCCAGCTACCCGGCCTTTGAAGTCACCGTGGACAGCAAAGCGGGTGTTAAAGACATCATCAGCCACGGCAGCGTGCTCATCGCCGCCATCACGAGCTGCACCAACACCTCGAACCCGAGCGTCATGCTCGCCGCAGGCCTTCTCGCGAAAAAAGCCAACGCACTCGGCCTCACCATCAAGCCTTCCATCAAAACCAGCCTCGGCCCAGGTAGCCGCGTCGTGACCGATTACCTCACCAAGACCGGCCTTCAGCCAGAACTCGACAAACTCGGCTTCCAAACCGTCGGCTACGGCTGCACCACCTGCATCGGCAACTCCGGCCCGCTCGACGCAGGCATCGAAGACGTGGTGAAAGGCGAGGACATAGTCGCCGCCAGCGTTCTCAGCGGCAATCGCAACTTTGAAGCCCGCGTGCATCAAAGCATCAAGGCCAACTTCCTCATGAGCCCGCCGCTCGTCGTCGCCTACGCCATTGCAGGCACCGTGGATATTGATTTGAGCCAGGACGAACTCGTCGCCGGCAGCGGTGTCTATTTGAAGGACATCTGGCCCACGCTCAAAGAAGTGCGCGATGCTATGGAGTCCGCTCTCAGCCCCGATGTCTTCCGCAAGCTCTACACCGACTTCGCCAGCCAAAATCCGAAGTGGAACGAGATCAAAGGCGGCGTTGGCGAGGTCTTCGAGTGGGACGGCAAATCGACCTACATACAGCATCCGCCGTTCTTCGCTGACTTCAGCATGACCCCCGGCGACATCGTGGAAATCAAAGGCGCACGCCCGCTCGGCATCTTCGGCGACAGCGTCACAACCGACCACATCAGCCCCGCTGGAGCGATCAAGAAAGCCAGCCCTGCAGGCCGCTTCCTGCTCGAAAACAACGTCACGCAGGCCGATTTCAATAGCTTCGGCAGCCGCCGTGGCAATGACCTCGTCATGACCCGCGGAACCTTC
>JANOAR010000173.1:0-3443 GCA_031411235.1 Verrucomicrobiota bacterium
TGATGACGTTGGCAATCGTGAACGTCTTGCCCGAACCGGTGACGCCGAGCAGCACCTGATGTTTTGCGCCGGACAACACGCCTTCCGTCAGCTTGGCGATGGCCTGTGGCTGATCTCCGGCGGGTGCGTAATCGGATACGAGTTCAAACATCACGAGTGAAAGTAGGAATGTCCGATGTCTGCGTCAACGACTGCGCTCACGGCGAGGTTGCCTGAATTTGTTTGTCTGCTGCGGATGATTTGATCCGGTCGTACAGTTGACGTTGCAGCAGGCCGTTGTTGAAATATTGAACGAGTGCTTTCGCTTCCATCTCCATTGCCTGAAGACGCGCTGGCTCGTTGGACAATGGATTCTTGAGATTTAGATCAGCCTTAACATCAAACAAACGGCTGCGTGAGGTGGGGGTGAACTCCAATGCACGTTCACCACGCACCAGCCAGAAGCGTCCGCTTTGATGTAGGAAAGCGCGTCCGTCACCTGCGCGAAAAACGGATCGGCCAAACAATAACTGCTGCTCCGGTTGGATGTGCAGAAAGTCCAGGAGCGACGGCTGAATGTGCACATGCTGCGTCACGCGGTTGGTGTCCACCATCGCGAATTGTTGTTGCGGGTGAAAGAACAGCAACGGCACGCGGTGATGGCCGAGGACGCTTGAGTATTCGGGCGTCTCCAGTTTCTGTGTGTGATCGCCGGTGATGATGAAAAGCGTGTTTGAATACCACGGTTGCTTTTGTGCGGTAGTGAAGAATTCCTTCAAGGCATGGTCGGCGTAACCGATGGATTCGTGGATAGCGAGTGTTCCTTTGTTGAAACGTCCGTGGTATTTCGCCGGTATGGGGTAGGGTGAATGCGACGAAAGCGTGAACGCCACCGCCGCGAAGGGTGGCTTCTGAGTGGTCAACTGTTTCGCGACGTATTGGAGATAAGGTTCGTCAAAGATTCCCCAGTCACCAGCGAAGTCGGATTGATCGGGATAGTCGGCGAGGCCGAAATAATTTTCGACACCAGCCTGCCGCATGAAAGTATCGAAGTGCATCGTGCCTTTGGTTGCGCCGTGGAAAAAACTGGTCGTGTAACCGTGGGGCGAAAGGAGATTGCCAAGTCCTTGAATGGGGTGGTCGCTGTAAGACGATTCCATCAGAGATTGTTCCATGAGCGATGGCAGCGCGGCGAGGATGGATGGCATGGCTTCGATGGAGCGCCGACCATTGGCGTAGTGATGTGGAAAGGACAAGGACTGTGCGGCGAGCGAATCCAGAAACGGCGTGTATCGGTTTCCGCCATTGCCAGCGCCGCAATACTCCGCAGAAAGACTTTCGACGACGAGGATGACTACGTTGTCCCGGTGCGAGGATATAGGGAGAAGATTTTCTCCACGTACAAATGTGCGCAGGTATTGGCGCAGTTGTTCCCAATCGCTGAAATAAGAGTGCTTGGTCAACGTGTGGTTGTCGTAAGATTTGATCACGTTGAAAGATGAGTTCAGCGTGAGCAGAGTCAGGCCGTGATGGTTCTGCACGGCGGCGTTGACGAGGTTGACTGGTATTTTTTGCAATCCACCACGGATGGCGATCACGGTGATCGCGATGACTACAAACAAACTTCCCGCCCACGGCAGAATGCCCACGGGTCGGGCGTCAGAAGTTTCCTCTGCACGCGTGTGGCCATACAGGAAGTAAAGCGCGGCCATGATCAGCACACCGATCAGCACCAGCGGCCAGAATTCCAACACCAGCGAACTCCACTTCACGCCCACATCCATTCCCAACCCAAGCAAGGTGAGGTCCGAACGCCGCCCCGTGAACTGCACGTATTCGATGTCAACTAGGTTGATGACCAGAAACGGAAAATTCAGCGCAAGAAATAAAAACTTGGTCGCACGCTGAAAGCTGCGTGGCGGTTGAGAACGCCAAGGGAGCATCGTCAGGGCGATCACCGGGGAGTTGATGACGAAGATGGCGACGAGATCGAATCTAACTCCGGCGAGGAAAGCCGTTGCCACCTGAGTCGCACTCGCGTCCGCGAACAGGCTGCGATTCCAAAAAAAGAAAATCCCACGCAACAAGGAATACGCTCCAAAGATCAAGCCCAGCCGCCAGGCCAGTTGCCGCCAACGTAGGAATATCATTCCAGATTTGATTGCAGCATGTTTGCAAACTGCTGGCGGACGGGCAACCGGCTAGTTTTTGGGAAGGCAGAGATTCTGAAACGAAATCAATCTTTCGCACATGTTCGCAGTGTTCAATTCGCTGTAACTTTGATGTTATCAATATAAACGCGCATGTCTTGCGGTGAGAAACCAAACAAGCCCGGCGAACCTTCCTGATGCGCGGTGTTATGCTTTACTTCGATGGTCCAGGCATCGGGTTCGGCTTCGTCGCGTTTCCATGCTTTGGCGCGCACGATTCCAGCGCCGTCGGCGGCGATGTCCACGCGGGACTTGAGGTGATACCAAGCGTTGGGCGACCATTTGAAATCCACGGCTTCGCGCAGGCGCTCGAAGTTGGAACTGACTTCCAGCTTCTGGTCATTGCCCTTGAGCACGATGGCGTAGCGTTGGTTGATGACGCCGACTTCGGACATCTTGCGGCGATTGCCGTCGCTCATCACGTCGGCTTCGATGGTGTAATTCTTCGCATCCGGTGCGCCGAGGAAGACAGTGGCGCGTTGGAAGAATTTGTTGTCAATCGTCTTGGTCAGGCATTTCGTGCCGTCCTTCTCACGCACCTCGAACTTGAATCGCGCGCCAATCCACGGCAGTGGCGGATAGGCGAACGTCGCGCCTTCGGCGAGATTCGTCTCGGTGAGCGAGATGGCTTCGAAGTCCTGGCTGAGCGGCAGATATGGCAACACGCGACCACGGATGTAGCCTTTCAAATCTCCGAGCGTGGCTTGAAATGCACCGGCAGAAGGTTTCGTGGCGGCGTCGGCGACGAGTTTGCCATCGGCGTCAAATTTCCCGTTCATCAGCGATTTCACACGCGCGGTGGGCGGAATAAAATTCGTCCAACTCAACGCTTTCATGTCCTTGATGTCTTCGACCACAAAGCCGTTGGCATCAATAGAGCGTCCATGGAAAGAAGCGGCTTGACCGGGGCGCAAGGTGGTTTCGGAAGGAATGATTTGCAGCGATTTTGCTACGCCTGCTTTAGGAGCTTTCTCTGCGGCAATTTCTTTCGGCAGCGAAGGATTGTTCCCCTTTTTCCCCCAGCAATACAGATGTTTCGTCGTCTGCAGGTAGAGCTTGCCGTTATAGGCGACGGGTGTGCCGAAGCAGCGGCCGTCGAGTTCGACGTGCTGAAGAATTTCCGGTTGGTCGCCGGGCTTGATGATGTAGAGCGCTCCTTTCGATCCGGCTTCCGCGCCTTCACCCGTGCCTTTGCCAGCGGGATCGTCGAGCATCGGAACGTAGAGTTTGCCGTCGGCGTAGAAGGGACAGGAG
>JANOAR010000174.1:0-2546 GCA_031411235.1 Verrucomicrobiota bacterium
TAGAGCCTGTCATGCACTTTGGTTGAGGAGTGAACTTAGCATGAGACCAGCGAATGCGAGCCAATGGAGACCGGCCAGGGAAGTTGGCAGCCGTTCGTAGTCACGGGCGAGACGGCGGAAGCGGGCAGCCCAGCCAAAGGAGCGTTCGACCACCCAGCGTCTGGGTAAGAGGACAAAGCCGCGTTTGGCTTCTTCGAGTTTGACTACTTCCAGACGCACCCCTCGGCTGGCCGCCTGGGTGGCCGGCTCTTCGCCGGTATAACCTTGGTCCACGAAAGCGACTTTCACCGTGTCGCCGGTGGTCTGCTGGATCTCTTGGATCAAGTCGCCGACTTGCGCGCGTTCCTGCTCATTGGCGGGCGTGACCTTCAAAGCCAGGAGATGACCCAGCGTGTCCACGGCCAGGTGGACTTTGGAACCTTTGCGGCGTTTGTAGCCATCGTAACCAGCGCGTGCTCCACTTTCCGGGGTGGACTGCATGGTGCGGCCATCGAGGATTACCGCCGTGGGTTGGCCGCTTCGCCCGCCAAACAGTCGCAGCAGAATGCGCAGATCGTGGGCGAGGGCTTCAAAGCAGCCCGCCTTCATCCAGCGCTGGGCTTGTTGATGGACGGTATGCCACGGCGGCAGATCGTTTGGCATCATTCTCCATGGACAGCCCGCTCGCACCATGTAGCGCATCGCATTGAAGAGCGCCCGCAGGGAATGTTCTCGTTGGGGAGCGTCTTCTCTCATCAGCGTCAGATAAGGCGCGCAAAACGCCCACTCTTCATCGGAAACGTCGCTCTGATATCCGGTCTTGCGGTTGGTTTTCTTGGTGGCCATCCCAAGCTTGATGCCCGGCTGTATTTACATAGTACAGCTCTATCTTCAAGAAAGTGCATGACAGGCTCTAGCTCCTTGGCGATCTTAGCGTTCCCCAGTTTCAAGGCTCGAATTTCCTCTGCTTTCTTGCGTATATCCAATACCTTTTCAGTCACCTTGAGCGCCTCTAAAATGATCTTGGAAATCGTGGCGGCGATTCCATAGGCGACAGCTAGATCTAGCACAACTGAGCCTCGGCTAGCCCCGATGACCTGAATCTCCTCGGGTGGGGCATCGTGGATCATCGCGATACCGCGTCCAATGTCGTGCCAGATGTTACTCCAAGTTTTTAAGTCAACGACGTTGGAGATCGAAGCTTCATGGGTAAATGCCACGCGCACCAAAACCTTACCGTCCAGTTCAGGCACCAACTCGTCTTCGATTGAATCGGCTAACGCATTCTGAATGGCATCAGACTTTGCAATTCCCTCTGCGATCTGCTCAGTGATTTCACCGAGTTTTTGTGCCGCGGTAGCGACGTCAATAGCGTTTCGGAACAAAACATCCTCGACTTGTGACACCGCTTCGACGCCCACATTGTTGCCGATCCCGATTTTCCGCAAAAAGGCCAACTGTTGATTGTTTAGAACTTCAAGGGGAACCTTCGGAAGGGCTGCAAGCAGATCGTCACGTTGAGATTCGAATGGCTGCTTTGGCTGATTTGGCCGCCCATTAGCTTGAAGCACTTGCTTCAAGTTTTCGTATCGTTCCGGGATCTGTTCGCCTTTAATTTCTCGATCTATCCAGTGGGTGAGTTGAATTAGCTCTGAAATATCCATTGTGTTTCGTAGGTGGGGACTCTCTCGTTCCGGATCTCGAGTTTGCGTGCGGATTTGTGTCTGCAACTATGTTGCCCGAGCTGTGCTTGGTCACGCTCAATCATCCCGCCACGTCACACGCGTACTCTTTCGGGTTCGAAGCGATAATTCCTCAGCCGCTGGAACTGCGATCGGTCCTCCACTCTCGCCGGAAGGCTGAAGTAGCTGAGGGCGCAGGGCACTTTCTCCTCGTCGGGAGTGAACTCCTTCGCGAGGTCGCCGACGATGAATTCCAGCGGGTCATTGTCCGGCGGGCAGGTGCGCAGGAAGGCGAGCGCGTCGGTAAACGTGCGGCAGCTCCCGCGGCCGAGCTGGCCGGCCACCCAGCGCAGGAGCAGCGGCCTGCCGGCGGTCTGGGTGTAGAGGGCGATGCGCTCGGCTTCGCTGGTGCGGGCGAGCAGCGGATGGCGCCGGGCGAGGTCGGCGAGGGTCGAGAGCGCGGCGTCCTAGTCGAGCTTTTCGAGGATGAGTTCCTCCGAGCCGGAGCCGATGCGGCGGCGGCTGGTGAGGATGGCCTTGCAGCCCGGCGGCAGGCGTTTGACGAAGGTGAAAAGCTGGTCGCGGTCGGTCTTGGGGAGGGATTCGAGATTATCGAGTAAAAGCAGCGCCTGCGCGGGGCGGAGCGCGTCGAGCAGGAGCCGGATGCGCTGGTCCTCGGGGGACTTGGCGATGTCGGGCTGGTCCAGTTCGCGGGCGAGTTCATTGAGCATCTCCAGAAAGCCCGGCACGAGGAGGTTGCCGAGCGGGCGCTCGCCGTCGTCGTCCATCTCGCGGTCCTTCACGGAGACGAAGACGATGCGCTGGAAGAGGCCGGGCGGGCAGTCGTAGGCGGCGCGGACGGCGAGGGAGGTCTTGCCCATGCCG
>JANOAR010000175.1:0-4728 GCA_031411235.1 Verrucomicrobiota bacterium
GGGCCATGTCGGCGAGGATTTCCATGTAGCCTTCCGCATTGGCCGAGAGCCCCTCGATGTAGTACACCGTGCGATTGAAAGAGGTGTAGGCATTCACCGAACCACCGAGAGCCTGGATGGCCTGTGAAATATGGCTGGCACAGCGCTTTTGCGTGCCTTTGAAAAGCATGTGCTCACAAAGATGGGCGAGCCCAGCCCCCGTCCAAGCTTCCTCGTGGATGCTGCCCGTGCGCACCCAGATTTGGACGCTGGCGAGCGGGTGCGTTTGGTCTTCCTGGACGATGACTTCGAGGCCGTTGTCGAGGGTATGCGCGATGGCCGTGATGGGTGGCGGGGCAAGAAAAGAAGGTTTAGCGCGAGTACGCGCCGAAGGTGTGGGCTTGGTCATGATAGGTAAACGAGGACGACTGAAGGGGGCGGTGGCAGGAAGCCTTGCCCGTGAGGGCGGGGTTTCAGGAGTAGCCTTTCAAGCCTACTAATTGCTTGGCTCAGCGCTTGGCTTTTTCGGCTTGTTTCGACCTCGGCAAATAGGGTCGTGTGAAGGCATCCTCAAAGTCATAACCTCCAGCAAAATCTTCCAGGGTATCGCCCTCGCTGCGGCCAAAATAACCCACCTCGATGAGGTTATAGACGATCATTCCCACATCATCGCCTTTGCGCAGACCCCACTGGTTGAGCACGGTTTTGGCCATCGGCCCATACTCAGTAAGGGCCATGTCCTTCATCACTTCCAGCAGTTCCTGCCCAGAAACGTGCTGGCCTTCATCGCCGCCACGAAATTTCTTCACTGCGATGTGCAGCACGTCGCGCACGAATTCATACGCGGGGCCAGTGTAGCGAGGGTCCATGCGTATGGATCGCTCGACTGCTTCTTCAAAAGAGATGTCTGCCATGATGAAAAGTGAGGTGCTACCACGATGACTGATGGGGTCGAAAGCGGGGGCGTGTATCTAAGTGAAGCCGTGTGCTTGGTCAATCCCGTAGCGCGATTTCCAAGCGGTAGCGCGCTGCAGTTTTGACCAGCTTCACAGGCGACCCGTAGGCCTCGCTAAGGCACTCACTGGTCAGCGTTTCCGCCTTGTGTCCCGAGGCCAAAACGCGGCCCTCTCGCAGCACCAGGACGTGCGTCATGCAGGGCAATATCTCTTCCACATGATGCGTCACCATGACCAGCGAGGGGGCCGCACGTTTGGTGGCTAACTGGGCCAACCATTGGAGGAAATGCTCGCGTGCTACGGGATCCAGCCCAGCGCAAGGCTCGTCGAGAATAAGCACGCGAAACTTGGCCATCAGCGCACGACAGATTAGCACCTTCTGCCGCTCGCCTTGGCTTAGCGGCCCCCAGAGTGCCGTCTCCAGGTGGCCGCAGCCGATGCGATGCAGCAGCGCACGGGCCTCACGACGCACCTTCGCAGGGACGGCCTCGATCAGATTCAACTTCGCCTCACGGCCACTGGCGATGACGTCGAGCACGGGCTCACTGGCTTCTAAAAAAGTGACAAGGGTGCTCGCCACGATGCCCACACGCTTGCGCACCTCCCGCCAATCAGCATGGCCAAAACGCGAGCCATCCACGGCGATGTTGCCACTGGTAGCCGAGTCGTAGCCCGTGATGAGGTTGATGAGTGTGCTCTTGCCACAGCCATTCGGCCCCAGCACGGCCCAGTGCTCGCCGCGCTGCACGCACCAGTCGATGCCATGCAGAATGGGCCGCCCACGGCGAAAGGTGACGGCTGCTATTTCAAGAACGGGAGGAGGCATGGGAAATGATGACGGATGAATTTTGAATGATGAATTGCTGAGGCACCTGCACAAGGTGAGGAGTCGAATAGTCAGAAGGACGGAATTGCAGAGCACTCCATCCAGTGTTTAACCAGCGTGGCGGCATTCATCGGCCATTCCTAATTCTCAATTCCTAATTCCTCATTTTTCATTCATGCTAGCCAATCAATCTCTCACCATCGCGGGCCGTTCGTTCCGTTCTCGGCTCATGCTCGGCACGGGCAAATTCGCCTCGGGCGAACTGATGCGTGCTGCCATTGAGGCCTCGGAGACAGAGATCGTCACCGTCGCACTGCGCCGCGCCGACCTCAGCGGGCAGGGCGATGCCTTCGCCAATATCCTCGACTTCATCCCCAAGAATGTGCTGCTACTGCCCAACACCAGCGGCGCAATGAACGCCGAAGAAGCCGTGCGCCTCGCTCGGCTAGCCGTAGCGGCTGGAATGCCGAACTGGGTGAAGTTGGAAATCCACCCCGACCCGAGGTACTTGCTCCCCGACCCTATCGAGACGCTGAAGGCCGCTGAAATCCTAGTGAAGGAGGGCTTCATCGTCCTGCCCTACATCAATGCTGATCCCGTGCTCGCACGTCGCCTTCAAGACGTAGGCACCGCCACCGTCATGCCGCTCGGCTCGCCCATCGGCTCGCACCAAGGCATCGCGACGCGGCGCATGATCGAGATCATCATCGCCCAGGCCACCGTGCCCGTCGTCGTCGATGCGGGCATCGGAGCCCCCAGCCATGCTGCCGAAGCCTTCGAGATGGGAGCCGATGCCGTGCTGGTGAATACCGCCATCGCTATCGCTGGCGATCCCGCACGCATGGGCCGAGCCTTCAAAGCCGCTGTGGAAGCAGGCCGCGCCGCCTACGAGATCGGCCTCGGCGAGGTGCGTGGTGAAGCCGCTGCAACGAGCCCACTGACGACCTTTTTGTATGCCCAGTGATGGCCTTGCCTTCTGCCTCCCACTTTCTACTTCATCATTATGTCTGCCATCCGCTACGCCCATACCAACCTCATCGCCAACGACTGGAACACCATGGTTGCCTTCTACTGCGAGGTCTTCGACTGCGTACCCGTCAGCTCCGAGCGCGACCACAAAGGGCCGCTTTTCCAAGCGCTGACCGCTCTGCCCGATGGCCATGCCAGAGGCCGCCACCTGCGCCTACCCGGCCACGGCGACCATGGGCCAACACTAGAGATTTTCCAGTACTCGCCCGAGAACCTCCCCGCGCAGCCTTCCGACCTCCGCCGCCCCGGCTTCGCCCACATCGCCTTTGAAGTGCCCGATGTAGAGGCCAAGCGTGTCGAAGTCTTACGCTGGGGCGGACGCGATTACGGCCAGCTCGTCACACTCGACATCCCAGGAGCAGGCAAGCTAACGCTCATCTACATGTGCGACCCTGAAGGCAATATCATCGAGCTTCAGCGCTGGCATTCATAAGGGTTACGGGATGCCATGCTTTGCCTTCGTTCGGAGTCCTCGCGACGGGCTTGTTCAACCACAGGTGTAGTGGCTAAAGTTGTGATGGAGTGGGGCCATGAATAGACAAAAAAGCCGAGCTTTGCAGCTCGGCTTTTTGTTTCAGGTAGCATCCGCCATTAGGGTGCGGCGGCTTCCACCTCGGCGATCTCGGGCGTGTCCGAGGGCGAGACGGCGTTGAACTTCAGCTTCTTCAGTTCAGCGTCGAATGTGATGGTGACGAAGTCGCCTTCCTTCACGTCGCCGCGCAGCAAGTGCTCGGCGAGTGGGTCTTCGATGTTTTTCTCCACAGCGCGGCGCATGGGGCGTGCGCCATACTGGGGATCATAGCCTTCTTTCATGAGGAACTCGGTCGCAGCCTCGTCGAGGCGCACGGCGATGTGCTTGTTCTTCAGGCGGGCGACGACTTTGTTCACTTCGAGATCGACGATGCGGTTGAGGTCTTTGCGCTCCAACATACGGAAGACGATGAGGTCGTCCAAGCGGTTGATGAACTCGGGCTTGAACCACTTTTTGGCCGATTCCATGACCTTACCTTTGATGGATTCATGGTCAGCGGCGTCTTGTTTGATAGCATTGAAGCCGAGCACGTTTTGGCGTTTGATGCCTTCGGCCCCGATGTTCGAGGTCATGATGATGATGGTGTTACGGAAGTCCACCTTGCGCCCGAAGTTGTCCGTGACCGTGCCTTCTTCGAGGATCTGGAGCAGCAGGTGCATCACATCCGGGTGAGCCTTTTCCACTTCGTCGAAGAGCACGACGGAATAGGGCTTGCGGCGCACGGCTTCAGAGAGCTGACCGCCCTCTTCATAACCCACGTAGCCGGGAGGGGCTCCGATGAGACGGCTGGCGGTGTGCTTCTCCATGTACTCGGACATGTCGATCTGGATGAGGGATTCCTGGCTGCCGAACATGAAGTCGGCGAGGTTCTTGGCGAGGAAGGTCTTACCTACGCCGGTTGGGCCGAGGAAGATGAAGGTGCCGATGGGGCGCTTGGGGTCTTTGAGGTCGGCACGCGAGCGGCGCAGAGCTTTGCTGATGGCGATGACGGCTTCGTCTTGGCCGATGACGCGGCGCTTCAGCTCTTCTTCCATTTTGAGCAGCTTCTGCGCTTCGGCTTGCTCCATGCGTTGCAAAGGCACGCCGGTCCACTTGCTGACTACCGACATGACTTCGTTCTCATCGACCTCGACGATGCGCTCGCTGTGCTTCTCGCGCCAGGTGTCCATGGTGTCGTCCTGGCGCTTCTTGACGTTCTTCTCGCGGTCACGCAGCGAGGCAGCGCGCTCGAAGTCTTGGTCCTTGATGCAGACTTCTTTTTCGATGCGGATCTCTTCGAGTTCGGCTTCGATGTCTTAGAGCTCAGGCGGGCGAGACATCGCGCCGATGCGGCCCATGGCTCCGGCTTCTTCCAAGATGTCGATGGCCTACTCTGGCAGGAAGCTCGCGCTGAGGTAGCGAGAGCA
>JANOAR010000176.1:0-15727 GCA_031411235.1 Verrucomicrobiota bacterium
AGCGTGATCGCGGCGGCTGCGGGTGCCGTGGTTTTCAAGCCGGAGGCTTGGGAGCGATGAGCCGGTGGTGCAGTGAGCGTAGCGAACGGAACCACCGGTGAGGGATCGGCGAAGTCCTGCGCCCCGGAGGCGGCGCGAGAAGCGTGGTCGGTTCTCGCGCTCCCTCCGGGGCGCGGTTCGTTGGGGGTGGTCGTCCGGTGGTTCCGCTGCGCTCCACCACCGGCTAATGGCTCTGCTCCCTCCGGGAGCGGGGAACGCGTGAGGGCTTCTCCCATGCGCAGTTTCTCCAGCACGTTGTAGAGGCCGGTGAGGGTCAGGCCGTGCTGCGCCTGCACGCGCTTGCGGTGTGCGTCGAGCGCCTCCGCCAAGTTGCGGATGCGCGCTTTGTCGGCTTCGTTGCAGAGGGGGAAGGGGATAGAAGTCTTCATCGAATGGGTTGTTGTGCGAGGGCTAATGAGTATGGATTCAGCAGTCGCCTCCCAACCCCACCATACTCAATTTCATGGCTCCCCACCCCTTTGATCGCCAAGAGCACGTCTATCGCAACGATGCTTTTGCAGAACTGGTCAAGGATGGCGTCCGCTTTTTCAATGGCACCCCTGTTCTAGCAATGCCCCCGGTTGAGCGGTTCCGTGGCACGGGCGTGTATGCCATCTACTACACGGGCAAGTCGAAGCTCTACTGCAAATACGGCGAGCTGAACCGGCTCTCCTATTCCTACCCCATCTATGTCGGCAAAGCAGTCCCGAAAGGCTGGCGGCAGGCCCGGACGTCCCATACAATCGACGATCAAACGACGGAACTGCACCATCGGCTGCGCGAACACAGCAACAGCATTGGACGCGCATCGAATCTCAAGATCGGTGACTTCATGTGTAGGTTTGTCATCTTTGAAGGCGATGGCTCTGATATGATTAGCACAGTCGAAGCAGCTCTAATCAAACTCACTCGCCCACTGTGGAATGTTACAGTCGATGGCTTTGGCAATCATGACCCTGGCAGCGGTCGATATGAGCAGGCTAGGAGTGATTGGGATGTCTTGCATCCCGGAAGACCTTGGGCTGAGAAATGCAAAGGTATTTCGGCAAAGCAGCCACAGATCGCCACAGCTATAACCACCCACCTAAATACCCTTGGCCCAGCCATAGCATGAGATCACTGGAGATATTCTCAGGCGCAGGAGGACTCGCAAAGGGTCTCGACCTAGCAGGTTTTGACCACGCTGCCTTTGTGGAATGGAACAAGGATGCTTGTGCCTCTCTCCGCATTAACTTTGCTCCTGAAAAGGTCTTTTGCGGTGACATCCAGGACTATGATTTTAGTCGGTTGGACACAGTGGACATCGTGGCTGGTGGCCCACCGTGCCAGCCTTTCTCGTTGGGAGGCAAGCATCAGGCTGATTTGGATCAGCGGGACATGTTCCCGTATGCGATCAGGTCGATTGAAGTCCTTCAGCCAAAGCTCTTCATCTTCGAGAATGTGAAGGGACTTCTTCGTGAATCATTCGCCGATTATTTATCCTATATCT
Organism: Verrucomicrobiota bacterium; assembly: GCA_031411235.1. GTDB lineage: Bacteria > Verrucomicrobiota > Verrucomicrobiia > Verrucomicrobiales > Verrucomicrobiaceae > JANOAR01. Next base: position 1,529 of record JANOAR010000176.1, read on the forward strand.
TGCTGCGCCTTGGCCATCCATGCCGCCCCGCAGCATCCGGCATCGACTGGCGTGACCATTTAAATGAACTGAGCCTGCCCAATGCTAAAGACAGCGGCGAAACGAAGTATCGAGTGTCTCACCGTTTGCTCAATGCCGCTGACTACGGCGTTCCTCAATGCCGCGAACGTGTCGTCATCGTCGGGGTGCGCGAAGACATTGATCAGGCATGGCATTTCCCAAAGGCGACTCATTCAGAGGATCGGTTGCTCTACGATCAATATGTGACGGGTGAGTATTGGGAACGCCATCGGGTAGCCAAGAAAGATCGTGCAGCTTTGGGGACTTCCCTTGGTGAACGTGTAGAGGCCATCAAGGGCGACTACCTTCTCTTTGCTCCCGAGGGCAAACCCTGGCAGACAGTGCGTGACGCGTTGTGCGATGTGCCACATCCAAGCAGTGATCACAATATCACCGACCACATCTTCCGCGATGGTGCTCGTAGCTATCCTGGGCACACAGGCAGTAACTACGACTTTCCTGCGAAGACCATCAAGGCTGGGGGGCATGGCGTCCCCGGTGGCGAAAATATGATCCGCTACCCCGATGGCAGTATTCGCTACTTCACTGTCTTCGAAGCCAAACGCATCCAGACATTCCCTGATGATTATGTCATCACAGGCGCTTGGGGCGAGGCACTGCGCCAAATTGGCAACGCTGTGCCCGTTCGCTTGGCAGAACACCTGGGCAAGGCCGCCATCTCACTCTTGAAAGGCAAGCGCAGCTCATCACCTCGGATTGAGGTCATGCAGCAAAGTTCAAACGTGCTGTCATCGAAACGGCGTGCGGGGTGATGCGAGTATCGAAGGCGCGGCGGTAGAGGTCGAGGAAGTTGGTGATGGTGCTGCCGGGAACCTTCACGGGATACTCGAAGCTGTAGCCGCTCTCATGGCTGGGCAAGGGCTGCGGCACACCGAGTAGGTGGGTGAGCCCGATGAGGAAGGACTGGGAGTTGGCCCGCTCATTGGCCTCGGCCTTGGACTAGTGTTCGATGAAGGCTTCGGCGGTGGGAAGAGCGGGAGGCATGGGGCGCGGATGAAAGCGGGGGATGCTGGGGAGGGCAAGGGGTTCGAGAGAAGACTTGGAGAGGGGAGAGACAATCAGACTTTCAGAGCATGAGACTTGGAGACGGGGAGACTGGGAGAGATGGGGAGAGATGGGGGAGATGGGGGAGATGAACCTGCTAAGCCCTGCCCTTCTTTAGCTTCATCGACGGGCTTGCTGCGGCGTTCCAATTCAGGCGTGCTTGGCGCGGTGCTTTCACGGGAAGCTTCTCGAAACTGCGAGGAGAAAATTGAACTTGCGTCTGGGGCGATGGGTTTACTTTGATGATGGCAGTAGGGCTGAGCGCGTGGCTGAGGGGCTGTAAAGGGACTCTGGGAAAGGTTTCCAGGGCTCTGGAAATAGTTTTCTGCTCTCGGGTTGGCGTTTTCTCGACTCTGGAAATGATTTCGGTGACTACCTTTTGACGCGCCGTGACTACCTTTTGGCGTGGCGTGACTACCTTTTGGCGTGGCGTGACTACCTTTTGACGCGCCGTGACTACCTTTTGACGCGCCGTGACTACCTTTTGACGTGGCGTGACTCCTTCCCGACGTTCCTGGGCTCTCGCTTGGTGTGCCGTGGCTCTCCCCAGAGCGTGATGATCTAACGTTACAGCGAACTTGCCCCTGCCTGAGAAGCCATGACTCAAGACCACGATAAAAACAGTGCGGATACCATCAGCCTCCTGATCCGCTGATGCATAGTGCCGCTGCGAGCACTTTTTCACGCACGGGCTTGGCCTTTTCTGCCAGCGTGCGCTGCTCATTTTCATACTGCTCGCGGCCCTCGGGGGTCTCAATGCGGATGGGCGGGTAGCCGAGGTCGGCTAGGTCGTAGGGGCTGGCTCGCATGTCCATGTCGCGGCCTTCGAGGGCGAGGAGGAAGGTCTCGGCGATGAGGTCGGAGCCGACCCAGGGCCAGAGTTTGTGTGCCCATTTATACAGATCCATGTTGGCGTGCAGGCAGGCGCTTTGCTCAAGCTGGAGGCGGGTGTCGAGGCGGGGCTTCAGCGTGTTCAAAGGTGCTGCCTCGGGGGTGAAGAAGCGATAGGCATCGTAGTGGGAGCAGCAGAGGCTTTGGCTGTCGATGAAGGCGGCGAGTTCGCTGGGGCTGAGGCGCAGGCGATAGCCGCTGTGGCGCACTTGCTCGGGCGTCATGCGATACACCATGGCCCACTCGTGCAGGCCGTAGCAACGGTAGCGCGGGGCGCGGTCGAGCACGTTGGCACACAGCTCGGCGACGAAGCGGGCGAGGCTGATCATGCGGGCATCGAGCTTGGTGTTATCGAGTCGGTAGGTGGAGTGGGCAGCATCCACCGCGCCCCATTTCGCCAGCCAGGGATGTGACTCGCAGAGATCAGTGTCGCAGGGCAAAACCTCGCTGATGGCAGGCACCCATTGCTTTAATTTCGCGGGGGCGAAGCTGTAATAGGTAAAGAGAAAATCATGCACGGGATGCTTCAGCCCACGACTGCGGCGATCCACAAAGGCATCGGCATAGGGGCCAACGAGTGCGGTGTGGGCAGCGGCTTGCGCGGCCCAGTCATGGTTGCTGCGCTGCATTATTTCAGCGGCACACTCCACAAGTGATTGCCCGAGGTGATGAAGAGCGTCTTTCGATCCGCGCCACCGAGAGCGCAGTTGCACGCCTCATCGGGGCCCGTGGGCACGAAGTCGAGCAGGCGTCCGCTGGGGCTGAGGATGTAGCAGCCTGCTTTGAATTCGGTGGTCTCCCACTGGTTTTTCACGTTCACACCTGCGGCGACGTAGAGCCTGCCCTCAGCATCTCGCTTCATGCCATCGGGGCCGCGCCCGTCCTTCCAGTCGAAGATGACCTTGGCCTTGCTGCCGCTTTTGACTTGGCCATTGGCATCGAGTTCGTAACGCAGCAGCTTCCGCGAGCCGCCAGGGTTGTTGTTATTGTTGTCGGCGATGAAGAGGTAACGATCATCGGGCGTGATGAGGATGCCGTTGGGGCGCTCGGCTCCAGGCACGTTGATGCGCGTGACTCTGCCTGGGGCTTCGATGCGATAGACGCCTTCGACCCGGAGAAGCTGACGATGAACGGGCATCTCTGGCGTATCAGGGGACACCACTCGGTTTGGCACGTCTTCCACGATCTCCATCCCATCCCTTGGCCCGTAGCGCGGATCGGTGAAGTAGATGCGCCCTTTCGAGTCCATACACAGGTCGTTCGGTGTGTTGAAGCGCTTTCCATTGTAGCGATCCGCCAGCACGGTGATGCTGCCGTCCTTCTCCGTGCGCGTCACGCGCCGAGCTTTGGATTCACAGGCGATCAAGCGGCCCTCGTGGTCGAACATCAGACCGTTCGATCCATGCGCCAGCGCCTCGTTGCGGAAGACGCTGGTGTGCCCCTTCGCATCTCTGCGGTTGATGTGCTTGCCGTCGGTAAAGTAGAGCGAGCCGTCCTGCCACGCGGGGCCTTCACCCGCGCCGATGAGGCCATGGTCGGTCGCTTTGAAACCCGCCGCGATGGGCGATTTCGTCGAAGCACAGGAGGCAAGCACGAGGGCGAGCCATGGCAGTGTGTAGGTGGTGATGTTCATGGAGGCAGAAGTGAGGGCAGATCATTTGCCGCTTAGCCGTTCCATACAAAGGTCACAGGCTTGTCGATGTCGGGATGCACGCTGTGATGCACGGGGCAGCCGAGGGCGGTGGCTTCGAGCAAGGGGCGGTCGGGATGATCGGCAGCGAGGGGTAGCTCGATGGTGAGGGGCAGGCCGACGATGCGGCGCGGTGAGTCGGTGCTCATGTGTTTCTCCACGCGCACTTTCATGCCAGTGAGGTCGATGTCTTTGCGCTTGGCGATGATGCCGATGACGGTGGCCATGCAGGTGGCCAGTGCGGTGGCGACGAGGTCGGTGGGCGAGAAGGATTCGCCTTTGCCGTGGTTATCCACCGGCGCGTCGGTGAGCAGTTCGCGTTGCGAGGGGCCGTGAACCGCGCGGCAGCGCAGCTCACCTTCATAGGTGACGTTGATCTCGATCATGATGGGAATGTTGGCTTAGGGTTTGGCAGGCGCGAGCGGTTTGCCGAAGTGGATGGGGTAGTATTTCTCCAGCGAGAGGCACAGTGCATTCAGAAAGGCAGCGCGGTGGGCCTCGGTGTCGCGCACCCCTTTAAGCGGGCTCTCGATCTGGATGGCGCTGATGCTGCCGCCCGTGCGCGAGCCATGCACATCGCTGGTGTAGCCGCCCTGGAAGTAGAGCTGGCCATCGGGGGGCGCGGGGATGCTGGGGCTGGGGACGACGTTGTAGCCCTTGGCCTCCAGCAGGCCACCGAGGCTCTGCCTGCCGCGCAGCAACTCCAGAAAGCTCGCGGGCGAGCGCTGGTCGAGGTCGCGAATGGTGGTGTCGTTGATGACTTTATCTTTGGCCGCAAGGGTAGCGTCGTCGAGCCTCAGGTTGTCGGCAGACACTCGATAGCCTAGCTCCACACGGCGCTCGGGATGGCTCTGGCCATGCATATCCAGCAGCAGGCCGAAGCCGTATTGCTGGGTCACCGCCGCCTGGGCTTCGTTGATGAAGGCGTGGTATTCCTTCCACGCCTTCTCGGCTTCCGCGTTGCCTTGCGCGGCTTCTTTGAGATCGCGATTGCAGTCGAGTTTCACCCGATGCAGGCGGCATATAATCATGTGCGGAGCCTGACCGTAGCGGGCGATGAGACCCTCGCGAAAGGTGCGCGTCAGCTCCTGCGTGTGGGCATCGGCTTCGCGCACCCCATACTTGCGATCGGGGATGCTGCTGGGCTTCAGGGCACCACCATGCGGGGCGCTGAGGATGAGCGGCAGCGTGCCAGGGATGTATTCGACATACTCGCTGGTGCCAAAGCGCGGGGCTTCATCGGCGAGGGCGGCGGTTAAAGTAAGGGCGAGGGTGATGAGGGCGAGTCGCATGGTGGTTGGGCGGGCGTTGGCAGGATCGAAGCGGGGAACTTCAAGCACGGATAAACCCGAAGGGACACGGATGAATTTAGAAAAGAAGACGGCTTTCTGGCGATTCCATGGAACTCACCAAGCTGGAGTCATCTTCACAAATTCATACATCCTACCGCCCAAGCAATAACTGTAGTTTGGCCCGCACGCTTTCGATTTCACGCAAGAGTCCAAGGACGAGCGGCAGAGCGCGCAAGTTCACATGGTGGTGGCGGCGATAGTGTTCGATGCGACGCAACTCATAGATCGCGTCATCATCGAAGACAGGTTCCCGTTCCTTTTGTGTGCGATGCTCGCCTAGCAATCCTGACGCGCAGTAATAACGGAGCAGTTCTGGATGCACGTCTGCCAACCGTGCGGTGTCGTCGAGGGAGTAAACCTCGCGGCTACCCGTGGGCACCTCGATCACGGTCAACGACAGTCGTTCGACTAAAACAAAATCACTCATGGTGTGCTCCTGGGGCTGAAGGTGGACATAGCGGCGAGGGACTCCCAGAGCGCGCGTTCATCGGCGGTGATGGTCGTCGGAATCTGGAGTCGCACGGTGGCATAGAGATCGCCACGGCTGCCGCCTTCGTGCGGCAGTCCCCGCCCGCGCAATCGTAGCTGGCTGCCCGCCGCAGTGCCGGGCGGAACCTTGAGCAAGACGGCACTCTCGAGCGCTGGAATTTTAACCTGCACACCGAGCACGGCCTCCCACGGGGCGAGATCGAGGTCGTAGTAGAGGTCGGCTCCTTGCACGCTGAATTCAGGATGCCGGGCGAGGCGCACACGCAGGTAGATGTCCCCCGCAACTCCGCCTCCGACACCCGCACCGCCCTGGCCTCCGAGGCGGATGAGTTGCCCCTCATGCACGCCCAAGGGAATGCGCACGTTGTAGGTATTGGTGCGCTCAGCCGCGCCATTTTCTCCTGGCCGTCGCAGGATCACCTGGCGCTGTGAGCCGAGCAAGGCCTCCTCAAGCGTGACGAGGATGTCGGCTTCAATATCATGGCCACGCTGCGTGAAAGCCTCAGCCTGGGCAGCTCCAGCCGCACGGCGTGGGGCACCGAAACCATCGCGCCGACCGGCGAAGAAGGTCTCGAAGAAATCGCTGAATCCGGTGCCATCGAACTCACCATAGGGCTCTGCATCCTGCGGCATCCCTCTGCGATTGAAGCCCCCTTGTGGTGGCGGGCCACCTGCGCCTTCCTGCCAGTTCGCACCGAGTTCATCGAAGCGCGTTCGCTTCTCAGGATCGCTCAGCACTTCGTAGGCTTCATTGATCGCCCTGAAGGTTGCTTCCGCCGTGGCCTTGTTTTTAGCCACATCGGGATGGTGCGTGCGTGCAAGTTTGCGAAAGGCCTTTTTGATGTCCTCAGGCGAGGCTGTGCGGGGCACACCCAAGGTCTCGTAATAGTCTTTGAATTTAACAGCCATGGAGCAGGGTAGCACAACTTGTGCGAAGTGAGACTTGCTCCTCAAACCAAGCCTGCAAGTTAAGCCTTGGATGGGTGATCAGGTGGGCATTCATCTTTAGCACGGTGCGGGATGGCCAGAAACGGATGGCTGCAAGGCTGAGGACGGAAGGCGCTGGCGACGGTGGCGCATGGCAAGGGGCGGCGGTAGATGTTTCGAGTGGTTTGTTCATAACTCCTCAATGGATGGGTTTCAAACAAGCCAGGAGTCCTGCATCTGCCGAGTCACCAGCCCCGTATGGATGGCTAGCCAGACAATCGTTCCTGCTTTGTGTTCATCACAAGTGGCATAGACGCCCATGATGAATTCACCCAATGTTAGCACCCGTTCTTTACGATCAGTATTCATAACCAGAGGGTAGGGGGAGTGAACAAGCGAAGGCCATGGGGTGTTTCCCCCATAAGAGCAGCTTCGAGGGTGAAGGTCTGTCCCTCGGCTCAATTCCACAAGCGCACTCCCTGGATCGAGCTATCTCGACACAATGATGGGACTCTCCCGTTTGAAGTGCTCATGGACTTTGGCTGCAACCTGACGATCCGTCAGCTTGTCCGTTGTTTCCACGAGGACGATGCGTTTGCTTGGCTTCTCTTTTTCAAGGCGCTTTCTGAATTCGCCCTTGGCCTCGCCAGGCCCAAAGATCAGCAATGATTTCGCCTCATGCACGCAGGCGATGATCTCATCAAAGTAGGTGTTGAGATGCTGCTGAAACTTCCGGTCTGTCACATCATCGGCGGGAATCAAAAGTGACTCGTATGCCTCCGTGGAGCGCTCCCCGTCGATGCGTCCTGGCTGCCTGTCCGCATGGGACAGAATCACTTGAATTTCCTCTTCTGGGCCAGAAACGATCACAGCTCTGCGATGGTCAATCCACAATCCGATGTTTGTATTCATGGCTAGCAATCAAACACTTGCCGCACACGACGGCTATGGGGTGTTCGCCCCAGAAGCTTCTTGAGATGCTGCCAGCGGAGGCTGGCTGTCGCGCTGCCGCAGCGCCCATCCGTGGTTGAGCTTTTCCGCTGGGCATAACTAAGATCCAGCAGCGTCGCCGACACCTCGTTTGCGAGGTTATGTAACTCATCTCCGTGCCTCGGTGAAGTAGTCGGTGTGCAGGCGATCTCGCGAAGTCGAGCCCATCGCCTCTTTCCTTCTCCACTCCAAAACCAGCGCTATGAAATACCTCGTGCTCACCCTCGTCCGCCAGCTCAGCGCTTCATGCGTTGCGCTGCTTTTGCTGCTGCCATGCCTTGCCTTTGGTCAGGGGCAGCTCAATCCACCGTCCTCGACTTTCACTTATCCCAGTGAACGTGCGCTCAATGGATCGGGCAATCCTGTGCCTTCGATGAAGACACTGATGCACATCGACGCGGGTGAGCACATTCCCAGCCGCGACCCACTGAAGCCCAATCTCGATGGTAGCCTGGGCTACTACAATCTCACCAGCCCTGGGCGCTACTACCTGACCGAGAATCTCGATAAACAAATCGTCGTGGCCTCGGACAACGTCACCATCGACCTGGGGGGATTTGAGATTCGCTACACCGGCGCTGGCCCTGGTCCTACCGCTATCTCCACGGTCTCCATTCTCGGCACGCGCAACCGCTTAAAGGTCATCAATGGCCGCATCCGTGGTGCCTGGAATCTGGGTATCGAAGCAGGCTATGACTGTGTCGTCGATAGCGTCGATATTTCCGACCAGATCACCTATGGCATTAAGCTCGGCAGTAGCGCCGTCATCAATGGTTGCACGGTGCATGGGCCGTGGGTGATGGGCTCGGGCGGCGCGGGGCCGCACAGTGGCATCTATGGGCATGACTGCTCGATTATCACTCGCTGTGTCGTGCGCGGCATCGCCGGTATTGGCATCCTGGGCCAGAATAACTCACGCATCAGCGATTGTGTGTCCTGCTCCAATGCGGGCTGCGGTATTGTCGCAGGTGACAGCGCCTCGCTGCAAGGCTGCGTCGCGAGCAGCAATGGCGTCACGGGCATTGATGTGAGCAGCGGCAACGCTATCCTGAACTGCACCAGCGAGCGCAACGGCGGTGCAGGCACTCGCACGCGCTCGGGCTCCAGTTTGAGCAACTGCACCAGCCGCTATAACAGTGGCGAAGGCTTCCTCGCTGAGGCCAATAATGTCATGGATCAGGCCTACACGATGAACGCCTGTACCTACATCAACTGCCTGGCGCAGAACAATATGACGGATGGCTTCAAGACTACGCTCGATAGTAGCTACACACACTGCAATGCCACGGCCAACGGCAACCAACCGCCCGCACCCATCGGTGGCGGCGCTGCGCCTCCCGCCGTGGGCAATGGCTTCAACCTTAACGACGGCTGCCACATCATCAGTTGCGTCGCTTCGCGCAACTTTGACAACGGGATCAAGGCAACCAGCTTCTGCCGCATCGAAGCCAACACCGTGCAGAATAATGGCGTGTATGGCATCAACATTCCCAACGTCACAAATATGGTCACGCGCAACCTGCTGCATGGCAATGTGACTGCGCCCATCAGCGTCGCCCCTGGCGGCGGCGTGGCAGGCACGGCGGCGGCTGTCGCGGGTGATCCCAATGTGAACTACAACCTGTAACTGGCTGGTTGCTGGAACTTGAACACACGACTGATCGCTATGAAAATACGCCTTCTATTCATTGCTGCTATCCTGTGCTTCGCATCGGTCGCGCAGGCTGCGCCTTTTGGCTGGGGCGAGAATTCTAGTGGCCAACTCGGCGATGGCACCCATACAGACCGCGCCACGGCTACGGCTACGGACGTGAGCGGTGTTCTGGCTGGCAAGACTATAACTGCTGTCTCTAGCGGGGATGACTTTACGCTCGTCCTCACCTCGGATGGCAAAGTCTTCACCTGGGGGGAGAATTCCAGCGGCCAGTTGGGCGAGGGCAGCAACACGGATAGCTCCGTGCCTGTGACGGTGGACATGACGGGCGTGCTCTCTGGAAAGACTGTTACTGCCATTGCCACGGGGGGGAGCAGTTGTTATGCCCTGACCTCCGATGGCAAGGTCTTCGCCTGGGGCTCCAACTATGTCGGTGCTCTGGGGGATGGCTCAGGTGCCAACAGTTCTGTCCCCGTCGCGGTGGATACGTCGGGCGTCTTATTTGGCAAGACCGTCCTCGCCATTGCCGCTGGGAACCTGCAAGGCATGGCCCTCACCTCGGACGGCAAAGTCTATACTTGGGGAGCTAATACCTTGGGCGTCCTAGGCGATGGCACATCGACACATCGTGCCTCACCTGTGGCTGTCGATACCAGTGGCGTGCTCTCGGGCAAGACCATCGTCGCCATTGCCATGGCCAACTACCACGGAGTCGCCGTCTCATCCACAGGGCGTGTTTATACTTGGGGCGGCTATGGCAGCTCTGGCACCCTGGGCGATGGCCTCGCGACGGATAGCCTTACCCCCGTGGCCGTGGATCGCAGTGGCGTGCTCTCGGGTAAGACCATCGTTGCTGTTGCCTGCGGCCAGTACCATACGCTGGCCCTCTCTTCCGATGGGTTGATTTACTCATGGGGCTACAGTCTTTATGGCGAACTTGGTGATGGTGCTGTGGCCCAGCGCAACTCGCCCGTGGCCGTGGATACTAGTGGCTTCCTAGCAACCAAGACTGTCACCGCTATCGACTGTGGATTGCGCCATAGTATGGCGCTGACATCCGATGGCCTCGTCTGTGCCTGGGGTAGCAACATCTCGGATCAACTTGGTGACGGCAGTGGCAGTGCGGCCACCACTCCTACTGCTGTGGATATGAGCGGTGCGATGGCTGGCCTAACGGCGACCGCGATCGGTGCGGGCGATAATCAGAGCTTCGCTCTCGCAAGTACCTCCAGCACCACCATCTCCCCCGCTTATCGCTTCAATTACGCAGCTAATTTCAGTTGGCTCAACTGGCGCTGGAGTGGCAGCGCTGCTGCCGCGCCCGCTATCGAGTCCACCCTGCTGCATGGTAGCGTCTATGCGTCCGATGTCGGCTGGCTCGACCTCGGTGACGGCACTCCTAGCAGTGGCATTCGTTACAGCCAGACGGGCCAGGATTTTGGCGTGAATCACGACGGCGCAGGTGCCCTCACGGGCTATGCCTACGGGGCCAACATCGGCTGGGTGCGCTTCGCCCAGACGTGGAATTCGCCACCACGAGTCAATCTCACCACGGGGGCACTCAGCGGCTACGCCTACTCCGCCAACTGCGGCTGGATCCATCTCGGTGGGCTAAAGACTAGCATCCGCCCCGGCCCCGATCTCGATCCCATCGTCATCGGCGGTGGCACAACAGGCGACGGCATCGCGGACACCTGGGAGCTGGAGCAAACCACCGCCGCCGGACTCGGCAGCAACCTCGCGCTGCTCGGCACCTCTAGCACCTCCGACTACGACAACGATGGCATCAGCGACCACGACGAGTACCTCGCCGATACCAACCCTTTTGACCCCAATGACCGCATGAAAGTGACAGGCTTCACCTTTGATCCATTGACGGGTTCCGGCACGCTGGATTGGAACGGAAGCGACCGCCGCATCTTCAGCGTGCAGTACAGCAGTGATATGCAGACATGGATCACGGAGAGCGGTGCTGGCCCTGGCAGCGCTGTGAACCTAACGATGCCCGGCCCCGTGGCGTCGAAGCTGTTCTTCCGCGTGGCTGTTGCGCTGCCGTAGCGCGGACTGCCCCCTGCTAAGTCTCGCGCTCGATCACATAAACAAAGGCTGGCGGCACATTGCGCCACTCGATCTCTGTCACCGTTAGCTTACCTTCTTGCCCCTTCAGCAGTTCCTTGAACCGTCTGCCGCCGGGCAATTGATGGAAGCCCCAGTAGGCAAAGGTCACGAAGCGCCCACCGGGCGCGAGATGCGGCAAGACATGGTTCAGAATACTGCGCTGGAGTTCCTCGGGAAAGGCCGTCCACGGCAGGCCACTGACGATGGCATCGAAGCCCTCACCTGCGGGCAAATACGTCGAGAAATCATACTCCTGGGCGGCTGCTTCGACAAAATCAAAAGTGGGAAAACGGGCGTGCAAGTCGCGGACGAAAACCTCATTTAGCTCCAGCCCCAGGCAGCGTGATTTCGCGGGCAAACATCCCTGGATGACTTGGGTGATCGCTCCGGTGCCCGGCCCTAGCTCCAGCACACGCTGCGCACGCGGCACCTGCGCGGCCTCGCACATGCGCTCGGCAAGCTCTCGCGACGATGGACATACCGCACCCGTTGTCTTCCAGTTGCGGAAAAACTCTTTGGCGAAAGTGGCGGCGGACATGCGGTGCGATGCTTAACATTGGAGAGAGTTCTGGCGAACGATTTTCGTTCCATCTCGTCCAAGCACCTCATGCCCACCCCAAAACTCATCACCACTGCCGCAGTCTTACTCGCTTCCTGCCTGCTTTCGTCTTGCTCGGGGCATCCCTGGCGGATCACGCTCAAGGATGGGCGGTACTTTCGTGCGAACTCGCGGCCAGAGTTGCAACGCAAGACGGGCTACTATCGCTATGAGAATGAATATGGTCGCGATGCCTTGCTGCGTGCTGAGGAAGTGCTGATGGTGGAGCAAATGTAATGCGCAGTCCCAACGCTCCTTGTTTGCCCCTCGTCCTGGCCTCTGCCTCACCGCGTCGCGTGCAGCTCATGCGCGAGGCAGGCTACACCTTCGACACCGTCGTCCCTGACGTTGAAGAAGCCCACGATCCTGCCCTCACCTGCGAGGCACTGACCACCGAGAATGCCCAGCTCAAGGCCATCGCAGCCGCGCGGCTGCGGCCCGAGGCGCTGGTCATTGGTGCCGATACCCTTGTCTATATTGACCAGCATCCGCTCGGCAAACCCCTCGATCAAGCCGAGGCCGAGGCGATGCTGCGTCGTCTCTCGGGCCGCACGCATCAGGTCTGCACAGGTGTCGCGCTGGCTCGTGAAGGTGGGGCTGTGGTACAAACTTTTGCCGTCATCACCGACGTGACTTTTAGGACACTCACGGCTGCCGACATCGCCGCCTACCACGCCCTTGTTAATGTCTTCGACAAGGCCGGCGGCTACGCGGTGCAGGAGCACGGCGAGCGCATCGTGGAGCGCGTCGTCGGCTCGATGAGCAATGTCGTTGGACTGCCGATGGAACAGCTCGCTAGTGTGCTCTCGGCGCTGGCAGAGGCGGGTATTTAGTGGCAGAGAGGTGGCCCATGTCTCCTCGATCATTGCCACCCTTTGCTGCCGTGCTGCTCGCGGGTGGGCGCTCGCGGCGCATGGGCATGGATAAAGGTCGGCTCGACTGGCAGGGCCAGCCGCTGTGGCAGGTACAGCTCGCCAAGCTTGCGGCGCTGCAACCTGAGCCGCTGTTGCTTGCGGCGCGTGATGGGCAGAGCTTCGCCACCACCGAGGCCACCGTGCTGCACGATCCACCTGGCGAAGACCTTGGCCCACTGCCCGCCATCGCACGATGTTTGCGCAGCGTTGGTCGCCCGCTGCTGGTGCTCGCGGTGGACATGCCGATGATGACGAGTGACTTCATCCGAGCGCATCTGCTGGGGTCAGAGACGCCCGCACTCCCTTCCACAGCGTCCATCGGCCTCGCCTATGTTGGCGAGCCGCTTTGCGCCCTCTACACGCCCGCCATGCTACCGCTCATAGAGATTGCGCTGGCGAGTGGTCAGCGCAGTTTGCAGCGCTTGTGGGCGCACGCCGCAGAGCAGGGAGTGGCCCAACTCATCGCGCTCGATGACACTCAGCGTGCCTTCTTCCATAACATGAATACGCCCGAAGACCTCCGCGCTGCCGAGCCCAATGTGATGCAGGCTGCCAGCCAGTCGTCCGATACTCGCATCACCCTCACGCGCATCGCCAGCGGCCAGGCCGAAATTCTAGAAGACCACGTCGCTTGTGAGGAGCCGCTGGAGATTAGCGTCGAAGGCCGCTCCGTCGCCGTCGTCATGCGCACTCCAGGCCATGATCGTGAACTCGCCGCTGGTTTCCTCGTCAGCGAAGGTGTGGTGCAAAAGCCTCGCGACATTCTGGAAATCTCCCAGTGTCCCAGCGTGGGCGATGCCAAGGGCAACATCGTCGATGTGCTGCTCGGCGGTGCCACCGTGGACTGGGCCTCGCTCACCCGCCATGTCTTCAGCGCATCGAGCTGCGGGCTGTGTGGGAAGACCAGCATCGACGCCATCTTCCAGCGCTTCTCCCCTGTGCATGCCGAATGGAAAGTCGTGCCCGCGCTCATCGCTTCGTTGCCCGATAAGCTGCGTGCCGAGCAGGCCACCTTCAGCAAAACGGGCGGCCTTCATGCCTGTGCGCTCTTTGATCTCGCGGGCCATCTCATCGTCGTACGCGAGGATGTGGGTCGCCACAACGCGCTCGATAAAGTCCTCGGCTACGGGTTGCTCCACGACCTGCTGCCGTTCAACCAACACATCCTGCTGCTCAGTGGGCGCGTCTCTTTCGAGATGATCCAGAAGGCTCTCGCAGGCGGCATCGCCATCGTTGCTGCTATCTCTGCGCCCAGCAGTCTTGCCATTGAGTTCGCCCAGGAAGCGGGGCAGACGCTCATCGGTTTCCTGCGTGGGCAGACCATGAATGTGTATACCCATGGCCAGCGGGTGGCCGAATGATTTCCGTTCATTCCAAAACCCAGATCATACTCCGATTGACTCGCCTCCCCGAGACAGACAGTCTCGCCGCGCTCAAAAAGGGGCTAGGCA
>JANOAR010000177.1:0-5212 GCA_031411235.1 Verrucomicrobiota bacterium
GCGGTGTCGGGGGCGACATCCGCGACGTGCTCGGCGATCTCGCGCTTGAGCGCGAGATTCGGCTCGAAGCCCATGCTGGCGTGTCTGAGGAAGCGCATCTCGATGCCGTGCTCCTTGGCCAAGGCGATGCTGAAGTCGATGAGCGCCGCCTCGCGACCTTTGACGGGAGGCCAGTTGGTGTAGTCGCCGATGAGGTTCAAGATGACGACGCGATGGTGCTGGCGCACGGCTTTCAACAGGATGCCGGGGATGCCGAAGGGGCAGTCGTCGTAGTGCGCTCCGATAGCGAGGATGGTCTTGGACATGGTGAAACGTGGACGCTGTGGCAGTGCCGGGTCTTTCGGACTTGGGGAGCATACGCGTTGCTTGCATGGATCTCCCGCAATATCGGAGCGCTCGCCTCCGATGTAGGCTCCTCGATTTCACACCACCCACGACTACAAGCCCACCATGTCATCTCCCCGACTCACCACCACGCACTGGCTCATCATCATCATCGCCAGCATTGGCTTTCTCTTCGACACGTATGAACTGCTGATGACGCCGCTCACTGCGCCCTCGGCCATCGCGGAGTTGCTGAAGGTGGCTCCGAGCCATCCGAGCGTGACGGCGTGGACGGGGAATCTGCTCTGGATCACGGCGCTATGCGGCGGCTTCTTTGGCCTTATCGGTGGCTGGCTCACGGATAAACTGGGACGCAAAGCGGTGATGGCGGCGGCGATTTTCATCTACTCGTTCTCGCCCTTCTGCGCGGCTTACAGCACCACGTTGCCGATGTTTATCGTGTTCCGCAGTCTCACCTTCATCGGGGTTTGTGTGGAGTTCGTCGCGGCGATCACTTGGCTTGCAGAGGTCTTTGCGGATAAACATCAGCGCGAGAAATGGCTGGGCATCACGCAGGCTTGTGCGTCGCTCGGTGGCATCGCGGTGACGGCCATGAGCGCTTTCGTTTTGGCCAGTTACAAAGGTTTCCCGCACCTCGGTCTGCCGCTCGCCCTGGGCGCGGCGGAGCCCGCAAGCTGGCGCTATTTGTTGATGACGGGTATCCTCCCGGCCATCCCCATCGCGCTGCTGCTGCCCTTCGTGCCCGAGAGCCAAGTGTGGAAAGATCGGCGGGCGGCAGGCACGCTGAAGCGGCCTAGCTTCGGTGCCTTGTTCTCGCCCGAACTGCGGCGCGTGACGATCGTCACAGCGGCGCTTTCGGCCTGCGCGTATGGCATTGCCTTTGGTGCCTTGCAGCTCACGCCATTGCAAGTGGCTCCCGGATTGCCCGAATTGAAAGAGCAGGCGAAGACACTCGCGCCACTGCGTGCAGCGGCAAAGGGGCTGAATGCGGAGTTCGACAAAACCGCCCCGAATACGCCAGAGCGCAAGGCCATCGTGGAGCAACTGAAGGCCAATAAAGTGGAGCAAGAGCCCGCCGATAAGAAGGTGAAAGAGGTGGCCAACAAGGTGCAGTTTTTCCAAGAGATGGGCGGACTGACAGGCCGAATCCTACTGGCCCTGCTGGTCATCTGGGGCATGGGCCGCGTGGCGCTGCTGCGGGTGTTTCAGTTGCCAGCGCTGCTGTTTTTGCCGCTGACGTATCTGAGCCTTTTCAACTCGGGTGGTGCCGCCTTCATGTGGGCCTACGCGCTGTGTGGGCTGTTCACCGTGGCGCAGTTCAGCTACTTCGGCGAGTACTTGCCGAAGGTCTTCCCCATGCACCTGCGTGGCACGGGTGGTAGCTTCGCGACGAATGTCGGTGGCCGCATGATTGGCACCAGCATGGCCATCGTCACGACCAAACTCGTGGCCCCGCTGCTCGCTGGCGGTATGGCCAATGTGAAGCCCGCGCACATGGCCACAGCGGCTGGCTACGTCGCCGGAGGCATCGCACTGCTCTCGCTGGTGATCGGCTGCTTCCTGCCCGAGCCAAAGGAATCGGCGGGGGAGTCATGACGTGCTCGCGGGTGCTTGCATCGCGGTGCGGACGTGGATCGTCACCTTCCATGTTTTGAAGGGTGACGATGGATTGTATCTCATCGACGCGGGGTTCGTGGGTGGGCTGAAAGCGCTGCGTCGGGAGCTGGCGCGACGCGGCTGGGAGGGGCTGCCGATTCGTGGCATCATCCTCACGCATGGGCATTTGGATCACACGCTGAATGTCGCCACGCTGGTCGAGCAAACGGGCGCGTGGGTGGCGGCTCCGCGCTTGGACGCCGCGCACATCACTGGCGAGCATCGCTATCATGGCGGGTCGCGGGTGTGTGGATGGGGCGAAGCCATAGGCCGCTGGCTGCTGCGGTATCGCGCGTGCCGCGTGGATCATTGGTTTGATGATGGCGATGTTCTGCCAGGATCGCTGGGGCTGCGTGCCGTGCATTTGCCGGGGCACACCGTGGGCCATAGCGGGCTGCATTGGCCAGAGAAGCGGGTGCTGTTTGCGGGCGATCTCTGCTCGTGCCGATTGCGGGCAGCATGGCCGCCTGCGGTGCTAAATGATGGCCCTGAGATGCTGCGGAACAGCCTCGCGAAAGCGCTGGCGATGGATGTGGACGGGGTGGTGTTGAATCATGCGTGGGTAGCATCACCGTCGTTGCAGATGAAAATGATGCGGCCATTGCAGCATTCGTAGCCTCTTGTGCGACGAAAGGCCGCGAGCATTGTGACACAGGCTTTCCCCGCCCGCATCGCTTGCCCAGGGCGCAATGCCGTTCTAGCATCCGCGCCTTTTCCTCGTCACCCGCAGCTCATTGCCCGCCATGCCCAAGTATCTCGTCACCATCGGCCTCGAAGTCCACGCCCAGCTCAACACTCGGAGCAAAATGTTCTGCACCTGCGCCGTGGAGTTCGGCGCAGAGCCGAATACCCGCACCTGCCCGGTGTGCCTCGGGCTGCCGGGAGCGCTGCCTGTGCTAAACATCGGAGCCATCGAGAAGACGCTGCTCACGGGCTTGATGCTCGGCTGCCGGGCACCGGAGATCAGCAAGTGGGATCGCAAGAACTACTTCTACCCCGACATGCCGAAGAACTACCAGACCACGCAAATGGATCTGCCGCTGTGCATCGGTGGCGGCGTGCCTTTGTATGATCTCGCGTATCCAAAGGACGCACAGAAAAGCATCCCCAAGCCCGGCAAAGTGGTCAATCTCACGCGCATTCATTTGGAAGAAGATGTGGGCAAGAGCACCCACGCCGAGAAGTTCACCACGCTCGATTTCAACCGCGCAGGCACACCGTTGATGGAGATCGTCAGCGAGCCCGAGATGGAGACGCCCGAGGAGGTCGTGGCCTATCTCGGCAGCCTGCGCCAGATCCTCATCTATGGCGGCGTGAGCGATGCCGACATGGAGAAAGGCCAGATGCGTGCCGACGTGAACATCTCCGTCCGCCCCGAAGGCCAAACAGAACTCGGCACCAAGATTGAGCTGAAAAACATCAACTCGATGAGTGCCATCCGCCGCGCCATCAAGGCCGAGGCCGAGCGCCAGATCGACTGCCTGACGCGCGGCGAGCCGTTGATCCAAAGCACGCGCCGCTGGAACGATGACACAGGCGAAACCGAGCTGATGCGGACGAAGGAAGACGCGCATGATTACCGCTACTTCCCTTGCCCCGATCTCATCCCGGTGCGCACCGCCGCCATCATCGAGCGCGTGCGCCCGCTGGTGCCTGAGCTGCCGCATGAGAAGTGCGCACGCTTTGAGAAAGACTTCGGCGTGAGTGCCTACGACGCCAGCGTGCTGAGCAGTGACCAAGCGCTCGCGACTTACTTCGAGACGGCGGTGGAAGCCGATGCCAAAGCCCCGGCAAAGAAGATCGCCAACTGGGTCATCAACGAGCTGCTCGCACGCCTCAACGAAGCCGCGATCAGCATCGCCGACTGTCCGCTCGCTGCTGCTTCACTGACCGAGATCGTGGCCATCATCGAGAGTGGCAAGATCAGCAACAACCAGGGCAAAGAGGTCTTCGCGGAGCTGTTCGCCAACGGCGGCAGCGCTGCCGATGTGATCAAAGCCAAAGGCTTCGAGCAAGTCAGCGACACGGGAGCGCTCGCCGCGATGGTGGATGAAATCATCGCCGCTAACCCTGCGAAAGTGGCCGAGGTGCAAGCAGGCAATGACAAGGCGATGAACTGGTTCACCGGCCAGGTGATGAAGCTCAGCGGCGGCAAGGCCAACCCCAAGATGGTGGCCGAGATCGTGCGGTCGAAAGTCATCGGGTAGGGTGCGTGCCAAGGGTTGATCCTCCGTGGTTATACTGTGGGTCATCATGTTTTGGGAAAAACAGCGAGCGGCATGGCGCACAAAAAGGGAGGTAATGGAACCAGGACAGATCGGCTAAAGCCTCTTACTCCAACGAGGCCAACTTGTGCCTTGGAACGCTCGGCCCAAGGCAATGAATCGCCACGTTGGAGTACGAGGCTTTAGCCGATCTGTCCTTGCCACTTGTGGCCGTAGTCTTGGCTAATGTTGGGCCACGCTTTTCCAAAAACGTGATGCGCGGCATTATAGCGAGCAGAAACCCATCGCGAATCGTGACGGCAACGATTTGAGGATCGCCACGCCCAAGGCCGCATGATCTAATCCGCCACGCCCCCCATGAAACTGCCCTTGCTGCCCCTCCTTCTCGCCCTGCTCTCCGCCGCCCACGCCGCCGAGCCCCCGAATCTCGAACTCAAGCAAGGCGACCACATCTGCTTCATCGGCAACAGCCTCGCCGCCGGCATGAGCCAGCCGGGGCACAATCACTTCGAGGCGCTGCTGTATCAGCGCTTCCCCACGCTCAACCTCGTCGTGCGCAACCTCGCCTGGCCAGCGGATGAAGTCGTGCTCAGGCCGCGCGCCCTCGGCTTCGGCGACCCGGATGAGCACCTCACCTTCAGCAAGGCGGATGTC
This sequence comes from Verrucomicrobiota bacterium, assembly GCA_031411235.1. GTDB lineage: Bacteria > Verrucomicrobiota > Verrucomicrobiia > Verrucomicrobiales > Verrucomicrobiaceae > JANOAR01. The sequence continues at coordinate 4,881 of JANOAR010000177.1, forward strand.
GTCATGGCCTTCTTCGGCTTCAACGAATCGTTCAAGGGACCTGCGGGCGTGGAGCCGTTCAAAGCGGACCTCGATGCCTGGGTGCAGCACACGCTGAAGCAGAACTACAGCGGCAAAGGCGCGCCGAGGGTCGTGCTGGTGTCACCGATTGCGGCAGAAGCTAAACCATTGCTTCTGCCTGCCGCCGATAAAACTGAGGTGCGCTAGATTTCTGGACCAAGGGCAATCCAACAAGACATAGACACCCATGAGCCAGAAAACTTATCAACGTTACACCCCCGACTTCAAGGAGAAGGCCCTCGGCCTTCTTGCCTTGGGCAAGCCCATCGCTG